>JBDONA010000571.1:0-14007 GCA_039831575.1 Fuerstiella sp.
AAACGAACTGCTGAACTGTGCCGCGCAATCAAAGGGGACGTGGCAATGCCACGTCCCCTTTGATTTGCTCTGCTCAGCAGGTTTCTGAAGTCGGCCACCGGTATTGCAGCGATAACGTCCAGTCGACGCACAGCTGCCTGAAAGACTGTTGTCCGGTGGTCGCCCTTACCGTTTCTTATTTCGATCCCATCTCTTCATTTCCTGGCAAGCCGTCACGGCTTGGTCCGCTCTCTGGAGCCTCTGTCGGATTCTCCGGAATCACAGGCTCGGTCGACGAACCACAACCTCCCAGCCAGCACATTGCCAACAGGCCAAACAGCGCCACTCGTACACACCTCATAGAGATCGTTCCTTGTCAATTGCTGAGACTACAGCGTATTACGCTGACTCGTGGCCGCGACAGACGCGTTTTAGCCTGAGAAAGTGGCATGTCCATGAGCCAGAACGGTTCACACGAATAAGTAAACGGTTCGAATTACTGCAACGCCGCTCGTGACTGTTCCAAACCAGGAAAACGCGGACGCATTCATTCTGGCCACGGTGTCTTTAAACAAGCGACGCTGCTTTACGAATAGACGGGACGACGCAAGCTGTCAAAACTCGCCGACTACGTTGCCCTCGCCCATCGAAGCTATGCTGTGAAGCACACCGTTGATCCATTTGTCGTCGATGTTCTCGGAGATAAACCGCACCGAACCATCGCCCATCAATATCTGAATTCCACCCGTGTGAGCGCTGTTCAGCTGATTATAGCTGTCGCCAAATCCCCACGCGGTCGGGAACGCACCATTGTCGATCCACCAGAAACTGTATGCATCGCCGCCCGTCACTTCGACGAAGGCAATCGTGTTGCTGGACCCGTCCGTAACGTCCCGAAATCGCGTCTTTACTCCACTGCCAAACAAACCCTTGTACGTGCTGAAGCCGTTCGTCAGATGCCCGCCAATCGGGCCTCCCGCAGGAAGATAGTTCGTCTGACCAATCTCGGGTCTGTTACCGAACCAAAATTGTGTCCCCCATACTCCACTACGGCCCCTCTCCCAGGAATGAAGGCCGGGCAGTTGTCCTGACGTCGAGAGCCCAGGATCTGAAGGGCAGAGGAAAGCCGGGAACTTCGTTTGGGCGTCCGCCCAGTCCAAGTCCCACCAGTTAACTCGACGGCCCTCGGGATCCGGCTCTGGCAGGACGTCGTAGCCTTTCCACGCGTCCAAATTGTTGTACAGCGCGGCCTGATCCATGTACGGCAGCAACATCGAATGGATGCTCAATGCGGGGTTGCTTCTGGTGATCGTGAGATCCCATGAGTCATATTTTGCCGGCACCGGAGAGTCTTCAAATGCGATTTTCGCCGAAGGGAAATGACCGTAGGCATCATGATGATTGTGAAGCGCCAAGCCAATCTGTTTAAGATTGTTCTTGCACTGAGTTCTCCGGGCGGCCTCGCGGGCCTGTTGCACGGCAGGCAACAGTAGTGCGATCAAAATCGCTATAATTGCGATCACCACCAGTAACTCGATGAGGGTAAATCCGTGACGTTGCCGGCTGGGGGCCGGTCTCCTGAACTGAAGATTGCGATACATCGTTCTACCTTTTAGAAAGATCAGAAAAGCGAGGAGCGCAGATATACGAATTGATTTCGTGCAGGAATTCAGACAGTCGGACCTATGTGAGGTGGCCACAATTAATGACTGTAGTCGTTTAGGAAGACCAAAGTGGCCATCAATATAGACTTACCAATGATGCGGCCATGTTCAATCATCTTTGGTAGTAGATTTGCCCTATTGAATAAATACATATGTATACCACTATTATCCGCGGAAGTGGGTTGACATGCCTTGTAGAGGCTTGACCGGATTGGAAAACTCTCGGCGCGAAAGACGTCGGCGGGCTGAATCCTTTCGATTTGCTGGAAATTCTTCTGGATTCGCGGTCCCGTGTTGGTTGTGAGCGAGATCAAGACGGAAATCGAATTCTGTACATTGATCAATACTGCCTGCCAGTTCTTGCTGCGTCTGTTCAATCCCACGGTGAGTTCAATCCGATCGCTGCAGCAAGTCAGCGAACTTCAGGCAGAGCAGAAAAAGCCGGGCTGCACGTGAGCTTCGATGACGGGGACTGACTGGGCACATTCTACTTTCCTGATGAAGTGCAACGTGTCGTTTTGACTTTCAAGCCGTGACACGAGATGGCCTGTTTGTCAGTGATCCGATCGAGCGTCCGTTGCCACGCGGCGGCTGATTCCAGGTCGCCCTGAGCAGTATAGAGTTGCCCCAGTTGTCCGGCAGCTGCGTCGGGGTATGTCTGGCGAACCGCAGGAATTTTCCATTCGCGTTCCATCAAGCCGTCGTGTCCGACGAGCATCGGTTTGGCCTCGGGCCAATTCTCCTGCCTGAGCAGGGCAGCGCTAAGCGGCGATTGAGTATGAGAGGTGTCCCACGAATCAGGCATTAATTTTGCTCGGCCGTCACAGCATTCACGGAGAACAGATTCTGCCTTCACGTTGTCTTGTTTTTCGAGCAAGAGTCAGCTCCACGTTTCCTTGTACCGTAACGTGTCCGGGCGGCTTTTTCTGCACTGTCGTTGTCGTCTGAAAACCGGACGTCCTGCTTCGAACGCAGGAGTGCATTGTCGTGTTGGTTGGAGGCATGGCACATTACGGCCAGATGCTGTCCACACCGTCAGTGGAAACTGTTCTTATCCTTGCCGCAGCGACGGCGGAGCTTTTCTGGCCCCACCCATTTCACCTTGCAAACCTGGTTCTGGTGGTGTACATCAATTCGTCTATCCGTAAGAACTGGTGTAAATGTTGCAGGCTCTGTGATATTCAGACTGCAGCGTTTTGGGGAGCGGGTGTGGTGACTGAAGGCGATTCGCGAAGAGCTGATGAGATCTATCGTGCCGCAGCTAAGTTGCGTCTCCCGGAGCGTGCGACGTATCTATTGGAAGTGTGCGGCAGCGACATCGCTTTGAGGCAGCAAGTCGAGGCATTGCTGCCCCAGCATGACCAGGCCGCAGGTCAGCCCACTGATATTGCTGATGTCGTCGGCGATGAGGTGCCCAGCGGTGACACAACGTCAGCCATTCCTTTAACGGATCAAGGTGATGATGAGAAAACACTCATTGCTACTTTGCCGCAACAGTCCGACGGTGACGATGACGCCCCCCGGCAGCGATGGATTGGACCCTATCAGTTGTTGGAGCAGCTCGGCGAGGGTGGCATGGGCACCGTCTGGCGGGCGGAGCAGACATCGCCTGTTCGTCGGACCGTTGCGATCAAGGTCATCAAGGGAGGGTTGGCGACGGGAAACGTCATTGCCCGTTTCGAGCAGGAACGGCAAGCTCTGGCGCTAATGGATCACCCCAACATCGCCAAAGTTCTTGATGCTGGTACCACCGAGGACAATCAACCGTACTTCGTGATGGAGCTTGTGGAAAGCGCTCCTGTGACGAAATTCTGCGATAGCGAAAGGCTGTCGCCCCGTCAGCGACTGGAGCTGTTTATTCCGATCTGCAAAGCGATTCAGCACGCGCATCAGAAAGGCATTATTCATCGCGACATCAAACCGTCGAACGTTCTGGTGGCTCTCTCCGACGGCAAGCCGATACCGAAAGTCATCGACTTCGGCGTCGCCAAAGCGATGGGGCAACCGCTGCCGGATCAGCTGTCCTTCACTGGGTTCGGCACGATTGTTGGCACGCTGGAATACATGTCTCCCGAGCAGGCGGACCCGAATGAACGCGACATCGATACGCGAGCCGATGTGTATTCCCTGGGCGTGCTTCTGTATGAGCTTCTGACCGGATCTACGCCGCTGAATCGAAAGAGCATGGCTAAGGCAGCCTTTACTGAAATGCTCAAGTTGATTCAGCAAAAGGACCCGCCACCGCCAAGTGATCGACTTGCCAGTGAAAGGGATGACCTGGCATCCATTTCGGCAGTGAGTCGTACAGATCCGTCACGTCTGGCCAGACTGGTTCGGGGAGAACTGGACTGGATCGTTATGCGGGCGTTGGAAAAAGAACGTGATCGGCGTTACCCGGCTGCCGTCAGTCTGGTCCGCGACATCGAACGCTTTCTTCGCGAGGAGCCTGTCGAGGCCGGACCGCCATCGAAGTTGTACCGATTCCGGAAGTTCGTGCGTCGCAATCGAAGAACGGTTATGGTGGCAAGCCTGCTGCTGTTGTCGTTGATTGTCGGCGTGGCGGCCACGTCCTGGCAGGCGCGAGTCGCAAATCGGGCGCGTACCGTCGCCGAATTGCGAAGGCAGCAGGTCGAGCAGGCCAACGCGGAGGTCAATCTTACCCTGCGCAAGACGCAGCGGGAACGGCAGGAAGCGCGTGACGCAAAGAAGGACGCGGAAGAAGTCAGTGACCTGATGATTGACCTGTTGCGTCGCCCACGGCGTCTTCGTAACAAAGGAGAAGTACGTCTTCAGGTTCTGCTGGATCGAGCCATTGCAAAACTCGATGACAACTTCAAGGCTTCGCAGGCCAGCCAGGGTGATCTGTACGAGGCGTTTGGCGAAACTTACGTTGGCCTGGGACTCTACCCACGCGCCGTCGGTGCACTGGAGAAAGCACGCAACCTGCGAATCGAGACGCTGCGGCTGGACGATAAGGATACCCTTGACGTGATGGCGATGCTGGCCGAAGCGTATCGCGATGCGGATCGGTTGGACGACGCAGTTGTGCTTTGGGAAGACGTTTGCGAGCGGCGACGTCGAGTGCTGGGTGAGGATCATCGTGACGTGTATCGATCGCTCGAAAAACTGGCCAGGTGTTACAACGAGGCGGGCCGCGATGAAGAATCAGCAATGCTGGCCAACGAAGTCCTGCAGCTGCGAATGAAACGCTTCGACATCGAGGAGCTTGACTCGAAGAAAAAGCTGGATGACCTGGTTTCGTCTATGCGCGATGACGGCCATCAGGCCAACGTGATTTCACTGCTTGAGCATGTGCTCCGGAGGCAACGCGATCAGCTTGGCGACAGACACGATCGCACTCGGATCAGCATGCAGTATCTGACCAACCTGTACCTGGACGATGGCCGCACCGAAGACGCCATCGGGCTATTCGAGGAAGATCTGGCGTTTCACCGAGAGCTCAATGGCGACGATCATGCGGACACGCTGGAGAGCATGTTTACGCTGGCCGAGGCCTACAATGACGTGGAACGCTGGGAGGACGCGCGGAAGCTGTTTCAGGAATGTCTCGATCATCGGCAAACTGTGCCTGGCCCGCAAAACGACAGGACGCTGGCCACGCTCAAAGCACTGGCCGGGGTCCTGGCTGATCTCGATCGTTTGGAGGAATCGGTCATGTTGCGACAACGGTTGCTTACGCAGCAGCGCCAACATCAGGAAGAAAAAGAACTTCCGGCCACTCTTTCGACGCTCGGTCGCGACCTGCAGAAACTAAGACGTTATGACGAGGCCGATGCCGCCTTTCGAGAGTGTTATGAAATCCGTCGACGCCTTGAGCGCAACGACTGGCACACCTTCTGGGTGCAGGTCAATATCGGTGATAATCTGATCGACCTGCAACGATACGAAGACGCCGAGCGATTGTTGTTGGCTGGCTATGAAGGCATGCGACTGCGCCAGGATGACATTTCAGCCAAACGCCAATACCGACTTATTGAAGCGATCGAAAAGCTGGTTCGCCTCTATGACGCCTGGCAGCGCGGCGACGAGGCAACCTTCTGGCGGGAAAAACTGGCTGAGTGAGCTTTCGAGTGGCATTACGAATATATAGAAGGAAACGTCGATGAAATTTTCACTCACAGCGATCGTGTGGTTCGCCCATTGTGCCGTCAGCGTATCAGGGGCGGCACAGGAGAACGGTGCGTCCAGCAACGTCCTGACTCTGATGGACGTTTTCGAAATGGAGTTCGCCTCTGATCCGCAGATCTCACCGGACGATCGTCGAGTGGTCTACGTGCGCAATTCCATGGACATCATGAAAGACCGCAAACGCTCGGCGCTGTGGATCGTTGACGGCCAGGGCGCGGATCATCGAAAGCTGACCGACGGGACCACCAACGAATCGTCGCCGCGGTGGTCACCCGACGGATCGAAACTGGTTTACGTTTCGAAGGAGGAAGGGACAACGCAGATCTTCCTGCGTTGGATGGACACCGGCCAGACCGCCAGACTGACTCAGTTGACCTGTTCTCCGACAGGTCTTTCCTGGTCGCCGGACGGGCAGTCGATCGCGTTTTCCATGCTTGTGAAGCAAAAGGCTCCGGAGCTTGTCAAGCTGCCAAAAAAACCAGAAGGCGCGGAATGGGCGGACGCACCGATTCTGATCGAACGGCTGAAGTACCGGTCCGACGGTTCTGGTGATCTGCCGCAGGGTTTCCACCATCTGTTCGTATTGCCGGCCGAAGGCGGCACACCGCGACAACTGACAAGCGGTTCATTCCATCACCAGAATACGCCGGTGTGGACGCCGGACGGAAAGGCCCTGGTCTTTTCAGGCAACCGCAACCCCGATTGGGAGCATGAGTACCACAACTCCGAAATTTACGAAGTCAGCGTCGCCGACGGTTTGGTAAAAGCACTTACCGCCCACAAAGGGCCGGACAGCAGTCCGACGGTTTCTCCGGACGGAAACACCATCGCGTATCTAAGTTTCGACGATCGCGTTCAGACGTATCAGGTGACGCACCTGTACCTCATGAATCGCGACGGCAGCAATCAGCGTGTGCTCACGGGCAATCTGGATCGAGATGCCAGCAGCCCGGTCTGGGCGGAGGATGGTTTCGGCATTTACTTTCAATACGCCGACCACGGCAATACGAAGATCGCTTTCGCCGGCCTGGACGGGCAGGTGCGGGTGATCGCCGATAGTCTGGGTGGAACCTCGTTGGGGCGACCGTACGGCGGCGGCTCGTTTAGTCTGGGGAAGAAACGGCTGGCGTTCACGCGAACACGCCCGGACCATCCTGCAGATGTGGCCGTTGTTTCGGTTGGTCAGGATGCCAGAGAAATCACCCACTTGAACCGCGATCTTTTGGATCACCGAAAACTTGGCCGCGTGGAAGAAATTCGGTACGTGTCTTCCTTTGATAAACGAGAGATCCAGGGCTGGGTCGTTACGCCGCCCGATTTCGATCCCAGCGTTAAGTACCCACTGATCCTGGAGATCCACGGTGGGCCGATACATCACTACGGCGATCGGTTCACAGCAGAGATGCAACTTTATGCGGCACAGGGATACGTCGTCCTCTACGCCAACCCAAGAGGCAGCACCGGCTACGGGGGAGAGTTCGGAAACCTGCTGCACCACAATTATCCCGGCGAAGACTACGACGATCTTATCGCCGGCGTGGACGCCTTGATTGCTCGTGGGTTCATTGATGAACAGCGGTTGTACGTCACAGGTGGAAGTGCTGGCGGCATCATGACCGCATGGATCGTCGGCAAGACCGATCGCTTTCGGGCCGCGGTGGCCGCGAAACCGGTCATCAACTGGTACAGCAAAGTTTTGATGGCCGACAACTACTATGCGTACCACAACTATCGCTACCCTGGCTTACCGTGGGAAAACCCGGAGGCCTACATGAAGTTTTCGCCGATCTCGCTTGTGGGTAACGTCACCACCCCGACCATGATGTTGACCGGGACAGACGATTTGCGAACTCCGCTTTCCGAGTCAGAGCAGTTCTACGGCGCATTGAAGTTGCGCAACATCGATACGGCCATGGTTCGTATGCCGGGGGCATCACACAGAATCACGGCCCGACCCAGCCAGTTGATCGCCAAGGTGGCCAACGTATTGGCGTGGTTTGAAAGGTATCCGTAGCTCGGGATGCCGGGCCCACCTGTTCAAGGGCTCTTTGTGTGTTGAGCAGTGGGATTGAAATGGAAAGCTGGCACAGCCACGTTGTTGCGGAATGCATTACTGGATCACAGCCGCGTCCGTGCCGGGCGTTCCATAACGACTTTCATCACGTATTGCGGGAGTTCGGGCGGTATCGTCTTGTATCTCTGTTACATGAACACAGTGTTCTTTCGTGTCGACCGGTAACTTGCATTGAGAACGTTCAGGCCATAGAAAAACTGATAAGTCGCCACCAGTGTCGACACGGCGGATTATTCCGGTGGTCGAAGGGCGCATGCTTGACTCATGTCGTCAGGACTGGGAGAACGCCGTGTTTGGTGATCAACCGGACTTGGCATTTTGTGTTCGGTGACTGGACCGATGACACGTGATTCTCCGCAGAGACGTGCAGGATTTGACGTACGTGAAAACCGAAGGCCGGGAGCAATAAATGACGGACGAAACAAAATGTCATTGCGGTGGTGAGCTTGGCGAGATTCAGATTGTGGACAAGACGTCGCCCGGCGGTGGTGGCCACCAGAATCTTGAATACACAGTACCCGAAGCAAAACGAAGCTTCTGGACTCAGTCATATCCTGTCGTGGGAGAAGTGGCGGCGCTGATGTGCCAATCATGCGGTCGCATTGCGCTGTTCGGTCGTACCGGTCGCACATAGCAGCCCCGTCACGTCTGCAGGACATCGTTTCCCAAGTAGTCCCCTTGTCAGAAAGCGAAGTATGAGAATTGCCTTGTTGACGGTTCTGTTGCTGGCAGTGAGTCCTTTTCTGAGGCCGTGCGTCGTTGTTGCCGAGAATCCACCGAACATCGTCCTGATCTTTTGCGATGACCTGGGATACGGTGATCTCGGCTGCTACGGGTCGACAAAGAACCGCACTCCGCACATCGATCAACTGGCCCGTGACGGGATGAAGTTCACCGACTTCTATTCGTCCAGCCCGGTGTGCACTCCGTCACGCGCGAGCCTGATGACCGGTTGTTATCCGCGACGGGTAGGCATGCACGAAGACTTCACGGGGCACTGGGTTCTGATTCCCCGCAGTCGCCGTGGGCTGAACCCGAAAGAGGTCACTGTCGCCGAATCGCTCAAATCGAAGGGCTACGCGACGGCCTGTGTGGGAAAGTGGCATCTCGGCGATCAGCCTGAGCATCTGCCGACGCAACACGGATTCGATCACTACTACGGCATCCCCTATTCCAACGACATGCAGTCCGCCAGGCGTGGCGATCCACCGCTGCCTCTCGTGCAACAGGTCTCGGTGATTGAAGCTCCCGCGGATCAGGCGACACTTACGCAGCGATACACCGAGCAAGTCATTTCGCTCATTGAAGACAACAAGGCAAAACCGTTCTTCGTTTATCTGCCGCACACGTTTCCGCACTTGCCATTGTTTGCGTCGGCGGACTTTCGAGGGAAAAGCGCTAACGGGCGTTACGGTGATTCTGTCGAAGAGATCGACTGGTCAACCGGGCAGATTCTGGCCTGTCTGGATCGGCTCAATCTTGCTGAAAATACTCTGGTGATGTTTACGTCGGACAACGGGTCCAATGGTCGCAACGGCGGATCGAATCAGCCATTGTCCGGCGCCAAAGGATCGACGATGGAAGGCGGCATGCGTGTGCCGATGATTGCGCGATGGCCGGGTCGAATTGCGGCAGGATCAATGTGCAGTGAGCTGGCGACGATGATGGATATTCTGCCGACATTCTGTTCCTTGGCCGGTGCGCCGCTGCCGTCAAAGAAACTTGATGGATTTGATATTTCCGAAATTCTGTTCGGAAACAAAGGGGCCAGGTCGCAGTACAAAGCTCTGTACTACTATCGCCGCCGACAGCTTCAGGCGATTCGGACCGGCGATTGGAAGTATCACCTGCCTCTGGAAATGACGCACCCGAATTGGACTTCCGCAAAACAGACCGGCGCCGGCCGTGCGGGCAAACTGATAAATCTGAAAAGCGATCTCAAGGAAAAGATAGATGTCGCGGGTGCAAACCCGGATGTGCTGCAACGAATGGACGAGTTGCTCAAAACCGCCGTCGCGACGCTGGGGAACGATCACATTCAGGGCAGCGAACAACGTGACGCGCGCACGCTGGATTCTTCGAAGCCGATGACACTGAAAAAGTAACCTGCCATGTCATCACCAATAACAGGCTGGAAGACGTGCAATTTGACGTTGTTGATTAACCAGAATCTAACTTCACTCGCCCCTCGGGAGAGTCGAGCCAAAGTTGCGTAGGTCAGGACCTGTCCTGACGCGCCCATTATCGCCAGTACAGACCCCGGCCTAAGCAACTTGAACAGGAGGGCGCAGAGGAAGTAGAGAAACCATGATTCGTGAACTCTGTTCTCTCTGCTGCCTTCTGTTCAGGATTTACCCAGCGATCCCAGGGGATGAGACCGAATCTCTTGCCACAAAAAACACGAAAAGCCGCAAAAATTCGCCCACATAAAGCAACTCAGATGTGTGGTACAGTGAGCCCCTTAGGCTCGACCCTCCTTGAAAAGGAGGGTGCAGGAATGAGAGGGAGGACGACGCATTTCAGACCGCGAAAACGTCCGGCCCACGAACCAGAACAGTGCAAGAGAATTGGTAAACTGCTCTTAACGATTGCCCCAGGAAAGAGAATGATGATCATACGATTGCTCGCCCTGTTCTTCGCTGCCAGAGGCGCCGTCTTCGCTGCGGAAAGGCCGAACATCGTGCTGGTCATGGCCGATGATATGGGCTACAGCGATATCGGTTGTTACGGAAGCGAAATACAGACGCCCGTGCTGGATGGTCTTGCCAGCAATGGACTTCGCTTTACTCAGTTCTACAACACATCTCGCTGTTGCCCGACACGTGCCTCGTTGCTCACTGGATTGTACTCGCATCAGGCCGGGATTGGCTTGATGACCAGTGACCGAGGTTACGATGCCTATCGCGGTGATCTGAATCGAAGCTGTGTAACAAGTGCGGAAGCTCTCCGGTCGGTGGGGTATCGCAATTACATGTCCGGCAAGTGGCACGTGACCCGGCACACTGGTCCAAAGGCCGACAACTCCAACTGGCCGTTGCAAAGAGGGTTCGATCGTTTTTATGGAACGATCACCGGTGCAGGCAGTTTCTACGATCCGGCAACGCTGTGTCGCGGTAACACCTATGTCACGCCCGATAACGATTCTGAGTATCAGCCCCAAAACTTCTATTACACGGACGCGATCAGTGATAACGCCGCTCGCTATGTAGCAGATCACTTCCGCGACCACGCCGACGAGCCATTCTTTCTATATGTGTCTTACACCAGTGCGCATTGGCCGATGCACGCACCGGAAGCTGAGATTGCCAAATACAAAGGCAAGTACGACGGCGGCTACGATCCCATCCGCCAGGCCCGGTACCTCAAAGCGATTGAACAGGGAGTGATCCACGAAGACTGGCCCATGTCCGCAGGTACGGTCAATTGGGACCGGTTTCCGCACAAGGATTGGGACATCCGTTGCATGGAAGTTTACGCCGCGATGGTGGATCGCATGGATCACGGGATCGGCAGGATTATCAATCAATTGAAAGCAGCCGACGCCCTGGATAATACTCTGGTGATCTACCTTCAGGACAACGGTGGTTGCGCGGAGGGCTACGGGCGATCCTCAAACGCTGACAAGATGAAAAAATTCGACTTCCAACCGTTCGGTCCGAACGATTTTCAGACGAAGATCTGGCCGCCGATGCAAACGCGAACGGGACAATGGGTGCACACCGGTCCGGAAACCATGCCGGGTGCAGAAGACACTTTTGTTGCCTACGGAACTGGTTGGGCAAACGCTTCGAACACGCCGTTTCGTGGTTACAAACACGATGGCTATGAAGGCGGAATCAGCACGCCTTTCATCGTGCACTGGCCGCAGGGCATCTCTCACGATCGCCGTGGCGAGATCGTAAAGGAACCGTCTCATCTGATCGACCTGATGCCCACGTTCCTGCAGGCCGCGGACGCGTCCTACCCCAGCGAGTTTGCGGGAAAAACGATCCAGCCGATGGAAGGCGTCAGCCTGGTTCCCACGTTTTCAGGCGATGCACTGACCCGGGAATCAGAAATCGGATTTGAGCACCACGGAAATCTGGCGCTCCGCGATGGCCGGTGGAAAATTGTGTCGGCGTACCGCAAGGACCACCCCACACGATGGGAGCTCTACGATATGGAAGCCGACCGAACCGAACTCAACGATCTGGCTAAGGTGAATCCTGCCAGGTTGAACGAACTGATTAAGAAATGGCAAGTCTGGGCCGACCGCGTGGGCGTTCAAACCTGGCCGTTCAAGAACAAGCCGAAAGAAAAATCTCGTCGAACAACCAAGACGCCGGGAGAACAAGAAAAGTGATGCGGCTTTCAGCCGCCAGGGCAGATGGCGATTCCCAAAGTCGACTTCGGTGGAATGATCTATTACGGTGTTTTCGTGCCCTGTGCGGTTGGAATTGCAACATCCAATCGTAACATAAAGGCTTAGCTACACTGACCATTCAGAACACATCCAAGCCCCATAGAAGCCCAGCCATGAACAAAAAGTTGAACCTGATCTCGGTTGCCCTCGTTGCTCTGATGATTTGTCTCGTCTCTGAAGTCAACGGGACTACGAACTCAAACGACGACCCCGCGGCGAATTCGAAGAATGCCAATCATGTCTATTGGATAATTACAACATCCATTAAGGATGGTGAATTGAAGAATTTGAAAGCACTGAATGCTGAAATGGTGAAGGCCACCAGGGACAACGAACCAGGGACGTTGAGCTACGACTGGTCGATTTCAGCCGATCACAAGACTTGTTTTTTCTTCGAACACTATGCTGACTCAGCATCACTGCTGATCCACACAAAGAAGTTCAAAGAAAAATATGCGGAACGAATGATGGCGATGATTGAGATCAAGAGCTTTCAGGTTTTTGGCAATCCCAATGATGAGGTCAAGAAAAATCTCAGCGCGTTTGGCGCAGAATTCCCTCAATCGATTGGTGGATTCACCAGGTAACGTGGCCACCCTCTCCTCGCTTAGGCTCGACTCTCCCAGAGGGAGAGTGAAGTTATATCCTGCGTAACGTGAACAGGAGGGCGCAGAGGAAACAGAGAAAGCATGTTTCGTGAACTCTGCTCTCTCTGTTGCCTGCTGTTCAGGATTCGCCCAGCGATCTCTGGGACTGGGACTGAGTTCTTGCCACAAGAGGCACGAATAAACGGAAATACTCGCCCAGATTAACCAATTCAGATCCAGGTGAATGAGAAGTATGAACACCGGATTCGATTTCTCAGGCTATCTTTGATTGATCCGCGGTAGCGCCGCCTGCAGTTCACGAATGGTGTTTTCGTACTCCGGAATCGGTGCGAGATTGGTCCACTCGTGCGGATCTTTACCGTGATCGTAGAGCTCGTTGGTTCCATCCCGATATTGAATGTATCGCCACCGCTCCGTTTGCACGGCGTGGTTTTGGTAGCCGTAGGTCATCACGACGGGGCGTTCCCATTTCTTGTGAGGATCCTGCAGCAGGGGAAGGAGACTTTGTCCATCCAATTCCTCGCCCGCCGGCAGATCACAGAGATCGATGAGCGTTGGGTAGAGGTCGATCAGACTGACAGGACGCTCACAGAGCTGGCCGCGGCCGACGCCCTTGTGGAAACTGCGCGGCGCGGAAATGATCAGGGGCGTACGCGTTGAAACATTCCACAGAGCATGCTTTCGCCAATGTTCTTTCTCGCCCAGGTGCCAGCCGTGATCACCCCACAGCACAATCAGGGTGTTGTCGGCATGGGCGCTGTGTTCTAAAGCCTGCAACACCCGTCCGATCTGCGCGTCGGCAAAGCTGATCGTTGCAAGGTAGGCCTGGACGGCCGTCTGCCATTGTTGATTGGCAATGACGTTGGCGTGATCCCCTCCCTTGACGGCAAAGTTCTTTTCACCGGACGGGTCGTAGACTTCCCGGGCAAGCTTTTGTCCAAAGGCCGGCACGTCCTCAAGATCGCCGACTCGGGTAGCGGGAAGCTGGATGCTGTCGAGCGGATGCAGGTCGAAGTACTCTTGCGGAACATACCAGGGCAGATGCGGCTTGGTGAATCCGCAGGCCAGGAAGAAGGGTTTCTCATGAGACTTCTCCAGTTCGGACACGACCCAGTCAGCGACCTTGCCGTC
>JBDONA010001115.1:0-3125 GCA_039831575.1 Fuerstiella sp.
ATGAACACGAATCTAAATGTACGCAGGCTGATTCCGTCTACAGCTGCCGTATCGTTGTAATTTATCCTCGTGTGACGTGAGTCGTGACTGACCCGGCGGTTATTGCTGAAGCCTGTCGGGCAACTTAACTGTACAGGTGTACGGTGGTTTCTGTTCCCAGTGACAGCCGTTCGGCGGTTGTTGCCGTTCATGGTCGACACGATGCGTCCCAGTTTGACGGCCGCAGGTGTCGTACGTATCACTCTGAACAAACGTATCGTTCATGCCGCACATTCGCTTCGATCATAGAGGCTTCCTGTCGATGAAGAATTTCAGTACGTCCAATTACATTGTTCGCGCTGATGTGCGGACATGTTGAAGCTGACAGAAAGGAATCTGTTGGCCTGAGTCGTCAAACTGCCGCATATGGACATATCGACATGCCGCTTTCCCGGAAGACACCGTCAGCCCCGCTTCCAACCTCTAATCCAATGCGCATATTGGTGTCGTGGCAACTCGCCCTCTGGCTGGTTGCAACGCCAATTGCGTTTACGGGTTGTGCGGTCCCCCACACGCAATGGGAAAGGACTGTCAAAAACGACACTGCGGAGATCGATCGCATTACGCAACAGGTCGACAAGTTCGCGCCGTCCGTGTATCAGGAAGTCGCCATGACGTCGGCCCCGGTGACGGCGCTCAGTGTGACTGAGTCTGAAATTACACATTTCGACATGACGCTCGACGAGGTGTTGAGCGATGCCATGGAACACTCAACCATTTTGCGGGATATCGGTGGCATTGTCCTGCGGGCACCCAACACCGTTAATTCCCGGTATGCCACTCGATTGCAGGAGACAGACCCACGCTTTGGTGCGGAGGCGGCGTTGAGTGCGTTTGACGCTCAGCTGAAAGCATCGGCGACCTTCAACAACAACAACAGAATCTACAACAACAGTTTCTTCGCAGGCGGAGCAACGTTTTTTCAACAGGATCTAAATGACTATCAGGTTGAAGTATCGAAGCGGACAGCCTCGGGCTCTCTTCTCGCTGTGCGTGGAGTTTCTGACTACGACGCCAACAACGCACCTGCAAACACGTTTGCAAGTTCCTGGAACTCCTGGCTGGAAGGTGAAATCCGACAACCGCTGTTGCAGGGTGGCGGATTGGAATTCAATCGCATCGCAGGGCCTGGCTCCACCCCGGGAATCTATAATGGTGTACTGATCGCCAAAGCGAACTCAGACATAAATCACGCTGAGTTCATGGCTTCATTGCGTGACTACGTCAGCAATGTTGAAAATGCTTACTGGGACCTGTATCTCTCATACCGAGAACTCGATGCACGCAAGAAGAGTATGGAAAAATCTCTGGTCGTCTGGAACGAAGCCAAAGCCAAGGACAAATTTGGCAATTCAGAAATCGCGGAAGAAGCTCTCGCTCGACAGCAATACTATCAACTTAAGGCCGACGTTGACGAAGCACTCTCCGGCCGCCTGTTGCAGGGAACGCGCACCAGTAACGGATCCAGTGGCGGGACCGTTCAGCTGGCCGGCGGTGTGCTGACCGCAGAGCGGAGGCTACGACTACTGGTCGGCCGGCCAGCGGCTGACGGGCATTTGATACGGCCCTCAGAAGAACCCACAATGGCCGAAATCCGTTTCGACTGGCCGGTATGCAGGGACGAAGCTGTACGTCAGCGTCCCGAACTGCAACGCCAGCATGTGGCAGTAAAGAAACGGGAAATGGAGTTGCTCGCGGCAAAGAATTTCCTCAATCCCAGACTGGACGCATTTGGGCGATACCGTTGGCGGGGCTTTGGGGACAGCCTTATTGGCAGCGGGATACAAACCGGAACCAGTCCGGCGTCTTCGCTCGGCAACCTTGCCACCGGTGATCAACAGGAATGGATGCTCGGCGTGGAACTGACAGTCCCTATTGGTTATCGCAAGGCTCACGCTGCCGTTCAGAATGCGGAACTGTCGCTGGCCCGCGAACGAGCCATCCAGAAAGAACAACAGCGTGAGGTGGTTAACAACCTGAGCGGCGCGATAGCCGACGCTGTACGAGCCTTTCAGGCAATTCAGAACAACCTGAATCAGTATCTGGGAGCCAAAGATTACCTGAAGGCTCTGGAAGCTCGAAGAGGAGGGGCGGTCAATGATGGAGCTGACCGAATCCTCGATGCACAGCGACGACTGGTGCAGTCAGAGATTCAGTTCTTCCGCTCACGTGCTGAATATGCTGTTGCCCTGAAGAACGTGCATTATGAAAAAGGCTCGCTGCTTCGCTACAAAGATCTCAGGGTCGCAGAGGGGGCTCGAAACAAAGACATTCCTCCTGAACAGGAGATCCCGGATGGTGAACCAATCAGTCCTCTGCCTATGGCAAGTGACTCCGATGTCCAGGAGACACGCACTGGCGACGCAACGGCAGAGAATTCATCAGACGGCGAAACCGACACTGTAAGTCCACCCGTGGACCATAAAAATGAATACATGCCTCACGTCAAAGTTCCGGGAGTTCCTGCCAAGGATAAACAGACCGTTCATAATAAGGCAAATCCATTGCGAAATGCCGCACACAAAGCGGTTTCCAGAATCAAAGAGGCAATGAAGAGCACTCTGCCCGTGAAGCATTCCATCACCGTACCGGAAAAGCAGACGCCGTCGCCACGGCGTGAGGCAAAGGCAGAAAAGAGCTCCACACCTCTGCCGTCATCCTCCATTTCGATATTGCCTCGCACCAAAGCAGTGGGTTCGGTGCTGAAAAAACGCCTGTCGGAGGGGTGGTTGCCCACTGTCAAGTTATGAATAAGTGAGCTCAGCCTCCAATCAGAACGGTCGGCATTCCGATCACGATGGAGCCACCGTGGGCTGTCAGGTCCCCCATCCTTGCGGCCAGCATGCCGTTAATCATCACGGTCATTGAGCCTTTGGCGATTACATCTGGCGGCCCGACGCAAACGCACATGTCCGAGACCCGCGCCGCGGGAACACCTCCGATCAGAGTGGTGATTCCACCAGGCGGCAGGATTGGCCCACCGACATGCGGTATTGGAGGTGTACCCGGAGTGACCATGGGGCACACGTGCATGTCCCCAATCCTTGCGGCTGGCAGACTCATTCAGTTGTCTCCCGAGATTGTCG
>JBDONA010000325.1:0-3121 GCA_039831575.1 Fuerstiella sp.
GTTGTTGTTGAGCACATTGTTTTCGCCGTCAGCAATCAGCTGAGCGTCACCTCGCGTGATAAAGCGAGCACCGTTGCCGGCGTTGTTGCTGAAGTCGTTGTTGTTCCATGTGACGGTATTCACTGTTCCCGACATCGGCTGATTCGGGTCACTTTTGTCATTTCCCTGCACGTCAACCGCCAGGCCGTCACCTTCGTTTCCGGTTGCCGTCACGTTGGTAAGTGTTGCGGTTAACAGTGACGAATCACTGCGACGCAGGAAGATTCCATCACCGTTGGTGAGTGCATCCGGACCGTTTGTTGAGTTGTTGACCGTGGCGTTGCTCATTTCGAACGTGCCTTTGCCGTTACCGGCAACATTGAAGCTGATACCCGCATTTCCGTTGCCGTCGATCGTATTTGCCTGAGCAGTCGTTCCGCCAACGGTCAGATTGACGACGTTATTAGTTGCTCCGGCCATGTTTGGCCCGAACATATTGGATGTAATACCGCCGCTTACATTGTTGGAGATGTTGTTGTTGTGAACGACAGCATCAATCAGCCCCATGCCAGGTGCTGTCACAGTGCTGACGATATCGATGCCGGATCCACCGTTGCCGGTTAGCGTATTGCCGCTGATCAGGCGATTGCTGGCCGGCGTACCGAAGTCGACAGTACCTGCGTTGGATACGTAAAGGCCGATGCCGTTGCCGACGTTATTGGTAATGATATTGTTGATGGCGTTACCCTGAATTGTGCCGCCATTTTCCGCAAGGACGCGGAGACCGTCGCTCTGGTTACCGGTGATGACGTTTCCTTCAGAAAACTGCATGCCGCCAATCGAATTCAGACCGCTGCCACCAATGGTGCTGCTGGCGTCAATAAACGCGGCGGCTCCATTAGCGACCAGATCAATACCTCGTCCGGTGTTTGCCTGAATGGTGTTTCCCTGAATCGTCAGGCCTTCCGCCCGAGCACTGTCATTCATGACGATCTCAATACCCGTGCCGTTGTTTCGCTCGATGCGGTTGTTGATAAAGGTGGATGGCAGGAGACGGGCAGAGTCAGTCGCGGTAATCGTGACGCCGTCGCCTGAAATTCCAGGCTGCAGGGCGGTTCGTGTTCCAAGGGCACTCTGCAGTTGCGCGACTTGCATTTGTGTGGCCCCGCCGGCCTGGGCATTCGTCCCGGAATAGGCAAATTCACGTGCGCCAATTCGTTGTTGACCCGTCAGGTCGATGGCCCCCGTTCCCATAATCGGAGGAAGCCCATTTGCTGTGACAGCACCGGCGGCGTCCAGATGAGAAATCGACAGGTTGTGAGCTATTTCATGAGAAAGCGTGCCGGCTACTGCGTTCGTGGTAAAAGTCAGATTTCCGCTCGTCAATGCGTCCTGAAGGGCATCCTGCCGAATTCCGGCCTCAATATCCCCATGCACATTTGGGCCGTATCGGGCTATGACATCAGGTGTTGTAACCAGATCCGCCGGTGTTAGACCGCCGATCGCGTTGATGTTGTTGGAATAGATTGACGAAATCTGATCTCCGTTCGTGAAGCCGAAGTTTGGCCCCGCACCGGCAGCGTCTCGAGCTCCACTTCCAGCAGCCAGTCCAAGCAGTCCTCCACCTGCCGTTGCAGAACTCCCAATCAGAGTTGTGTAATACTCGGTAGCCCCATTCGACGGCATGCTGCCGATATCACCGATGACAAAGTCGATGGCAAGTTGTTGCCCATCAGGGATGGGGCTCCGTGAATCAGCTCCAGTGGTTGGAATGCTGTAGTAATGACTTCTCACAGAGTTAAGAATACTTGTGGTGACTAGACCGAAGTCCGACGGTGCGAAACCAAATCCCGCCACATCAAACGCTGTTACCGTGTTCCCAAACAGGTCTGTCGTGGACACACCCTGACTGTTTTCCCAGAAGTCCAGCACAAACGTCAGGCTTGGATTTGCGGACGTGGAAAGGTCGGCCGTAATCAGGTTGTTCAAAGTGTCAATCTGAGCCGTGGCGGTATCCTGCAGATCGACTGCGATTCCGGCACCGAGGTTACTGATGAGAGTGTTCCCCAATCCGTCCTGTGGTCCGCCGATATCAAACAGGCCCGCTCCGTTGTCTTCTCCGAAAATGCACAGGCCGGCGATGGTGTTGTTGCTGAACGTGTTTGACACGATGCCCTGATCCAGGCGGCCGTTGCTATTCAGGTCTTCACCGGGGTTAAGAATTCCGTTGGAGACGCCCAGCAGGCCATCGAGGTTCAGGTCTTCTCCGGGATCGAGGATGCCGTTGAAGTTCACGTCCTCGTTAATGTCCTCAGAGACAGCGAAAAACTGTCCGCCGTTCCGGTAATGCAGAAACGCACCGTTTTCACCGTTGCCGTCGACTACAACGTTTCGCATGCTCACCAGGTTAAAGATACTTCCTGCACCGTCAGCGCGAGCGATGAAGCCGTTTCTGGCGTTCGACCTCAAGCCGATAGTCGGATCGTCCGCCAGTAAACGTGTGTCCTCAACCACTACATTGGCGCGAGCACCGGCCAGTGCTGTGACAACAATACCGTCACCACTGTTTGTTACAGTATTGTTGAGGAAGCCCGTTGGTCCACTTGTCATGACGCCGTTTGGATCATCCGCTTCCAGCGTTCCTCCGGCACCCACCGTGATACCAATGCCTGTCACTGCCGTGCTGGTGATGGCCGTGTTAAGCGTTGTTCCGGTGGCATCCGTGAACTGACTGTTGTTGACGGTGTTATTACGTACCAGCAGTTCCACGGCGGAACCGGGAGCTGTGGACAACAAGAGACCGTTGTTCGAAGTCCCGGCAATACCAGTGACCGTATTTTCATCAAACACAATCCGTCCGGAACCATCAATCAGATTGACAGCTGTCGCCGGGCCGTAGTTAAAGATCGTGTTACGAACGATATTGGCATCTGTGAACGGCAGAGTGTTCGTGATGCCTGTTCCGAAGATTGTCATGGCGGTGTTCGATGCATCAATCCGCATGCCCAGAACTGTGTTTTCGTTAGACAGTCGAATTACGCTGCCGCCGACGGCCATTGTTGGATTGGCGATGGACGCACCAAGGTTCGTGCCCGTCGCGACGGCCGGAATTATGAAATTGTTGCCGGCAATTGTAGCCAGT
>JBDONA010000488.1:0-13985 GCA_039831575.1 Fuerstiella sp.
GGTTGGCGGAGCGGTTTGTGGACTGCAGCGGAGACGGCGATCTGGCCGCCCATGCAGGCTGTCGTTTTGACGTTGGAATCGGTGACGCGTGCAACTGTCAGCCAATGTCGATGCTCGCGCTATTGACCGGTGTCGACGCCGATAAAATTCAGCCATATATCCGCGAGACGGGCTCTGAGGCGAAACGACGACTGCTTGCGCTGATGGAAGACAACGGCGTGACACCTTCGTACCGTGCTCCGACGCTGAGACATCTGCACAGCGGAATATACTCGATCATGACCAACCACGAATATGGCGTGTCGGCATTCGATGCAGACGCCATTACCCAGGCAACCATTCGCGCTCGTCGAGAAATTCACGAGATTGTCGACGGACTGCGCAACCTTGGCGACCCCTGGCATAACCTCTCCATTGTTGCAACGGCCGAACAGATAGGAGTTCGCGAAGGTCGGCGCATTCGAGGCCGCTATACCGTCACCGCAGAAGACCTGGCGAACGGGCTCAGGCATGAACAGGCTGTCTGTCGAGCAACGTTTTCGATCGACGTGCACGCGTTGGATACGCTTGGCAATAAGGAAGTCAATCGGCAGTTTAAGAAGGGCGGCTTGAAGCCCTACGATATTCCGTATCCTGCTATGATCGCCGCCGACGTTGACGGACTGTTGATGGCTGGCCGTTGTATCAGCGGCGACTTTATCGCGCATTCCAGCTATCGCGTTACCGGAAACGCCGTGCCTCTGGGCGAAGCCGCTGGCCTGGCAGCGGCTGTTTCGGCAAACCGAAAGGTTATGCCGCACGAACTCGACTGGCGCGAAATCAGTTCCGCGTGACGATGTTCAGAATCCCGACTCTGAGTCAGCACACGGATTCCTGCCGCACCGTCTTGCCTCCGGACAGTGCACGTTCGAAGTCCGTTCTTCGCGCTGGCATTTGTCGGCTCACTGCTCGGCGGTCAATTTGATTTCAGCATGATAGATCAGTGTCCAGTCACGCTGACGCCGATAGCTGCGGAGTGCGTCCAGCAGGCTTGCGGTGACCTCGTGTTCACTCTGTATTCCATCCACCGAAATGCGAACGGGTCTGGAGAAGTCGACCATTGACGGATGCAGCCACACCGAAAATCGCCGGACGTTTTCTGTCTTCACAACGATGTGGTTATTGCCTGCATTCGTGGCGTCGACCAGCCCGGCATCCACGTTTCTAGTGCCGAGCTGCACGGTCTGATCATTGAAGGCTTCTTGCGATTCCTTAAAAGAGGGCGACGGCCCTTTCACATCGACAGCGTCGAACGTCATCTCATTGGCCCCGATTTCAGAAATGGTGACCCAGCGTGTGTGTGGAGTCGGCGTATCAGTGGATGACTTCCACCCCTTTCGTGAGATTGCGACGACATGCGGCGCAAAGGGATCACGTGTGTACTGTTCCATCCAACGCGGCAGCTGTGACATGGCATCTGTCGCACCCCGAAGTGAGTGCCCGCCATCGTCTTCAACATAAAGATGGTCGATGGACAGCTCGGTCAGTCGCTGGTGGGCGGCTCTGGCGTAGAAGACATCGGTGAACCGTGGACGTGACCGCAGGCCGTCAGTTCCTGGAGCGACCGCGTCGTTCTTTCCGTGTCGCATAAACACGGGCAGACCTGTCCAGGCTTTCCAGTGAGTCGTTTTCCATGCGCCGGAAAACACGATGCCTCCCGCCAGCCGGTCATTCAGTCGCTGGCACAGGTGAAACGCACCAAAGCCGCCCATCGAGTAGCCACCCAGGAAAATTCGATCGGTGTCGATGTTAAACCGGTAACCGCATTCCTGAATCACATCATGGATGTAGTCATCGGCGAATGGAACGTTCCACCGAGCTCCCGCCTTTTCGTTCCACGGTGCCGATGGTGCCACAATGATGAATTTGGAATCCGCAAAATGCGGTTGCAGTCCGTAGCTTTCCCGATCATCGTCGGCGTGTGACACGACGTGCCGCGGATGATCACGCGGAGTTTTTCCTCCGCCACCATGCATAAAGATCAGCAAGCCAAAAGGCCTGGACGGCGCGTAGTCAGTCGGAACGAAAAAATGCAGCAGGTCATCGGTACGTGTTTGCTTCAATAACGGATCGGTAAACGCCTGATTCGTAAGCATTCCCGTTTCGTCCTGGCGGGTTGACGCCGTTGGCTGCGACAGAGCTCTGATCACCGGATCAATTTCTCCACTGAACCCTGCGATTCGCGCTGCCACAGATTTCTGCTCGTCTTCCTCGCCAGTCAGGTAGCGCCGGCAGTCGGCCAGGATGTCGTCGTCCCCGGCATAAAGCGTGCCTGCTGCTGCGATCAGAAGTGTTGCTGTTGCAGCCAGACGCAGTCCGTGTGTCAGCCAGAGGGGCAACGCAGTTTTCTCGACAGTATTGAACATGAAATGGATACTTCCGACAGCGGGGTAACGTACAGCCGATGCTGGTCGTAGTATCGCGATTGTGGCCCGCTGCTGACAGTCTGGGGGCATGCGCCCAGCGCGTGCCGAAATCAAAGTAGGCCGTGACCGAGCGAAGCGCTGTTCCGGCATCGTCCGCCCACTTCTCTGATCATCGCAATGCCGGAGCGGCGTCGCTGCGCTCCTGGATCCGGCCTGCTTTATTGATTGACCTGAGACGACCGAATTGGTCCCTACTTCTTCTTTCGCTTTCGTGGGGACTTTGCGGGCGGCTTGTCGGCATCCACGAGTTTCAAAAACTGCAACAGCTGTTGCTGAAGCTCGTCGGCTGTCGCGGTTTGTGTCGCGGCAATGTTGTGACCTTCTTCGATGGGGGTGTTCGTCAGATTGAATAACTCGCGGCGATCGATCGAACCATCGCGTTTCCAGTGCAGCATCAATTTGTATGTCTGACTTCGGGCCGCGGAAAACAAACGTTTGGGACGATGAAAGATGACGGCCCCCGCTTTTCGCTGTGGTGAATCTGCCTGGGGATCCTTCAGCAATGATTTCAGGCTGACACCATCGACTTCGTCATACGTCTCGGCCGACTGACCACCGGCAAGATCATGAAACGTGGGCAGGAAGTCGTAGCCGACGACAGGAACGCGGCAGACGGAACCGCGTTTGACTCCGGGGCCACGCACCACAAACGGAACTCTCACACCGCCCTCGTACAGACTGTGCTTGGCGCCGGTCAGGGGGATGTTCGTAGCAGGTCGTGATGCGTCTCCGCCGGGCACCGTTCCTCGTCCACCGTTATCGGCCGTGAAGAAGATCCACGTGTTGTCTGTGGCATTTGATTCGTCGACGGCGTCGATCAGTCGGCCAATTCCGTCGTCCAGTTCTTCCATCATCGCTGCCCAGGCTTCGGTGTAGCCTCGATCGGGAATTCCCTTGGCCTTGTACTTCGCCAGCGTCTTGTCCCGAGTCACGACGGAAAGGTGCTGCGCATAATAGCTGACCTGCACATAAAACGGTTTTTCGTCTTCACGCTGATGCTGCATGAAGTCGATCGCTCTTGTCGTGATCGATTTTGTCAGTTTGGGGTCCAGGTTGTTGATGAAATGCGGGGGGCCCTCGTCGTGGTTGCCGCTTTCTACGCCAAGTGACTTTGGCATGCCGCCTGTGTTGTTCCCGGTCATTCTGTCACTGGAATCGTATCCACATTCTTCCGGCGTTGAGATCATTTGTTCGCCCCACTTGCCAAAGTGAGCACATCGGTAATTCGGGTCGGCTGCCTTCAGCGCCCTTGGGATTGTTATATGATTCTTTGGTGCCCAGCTGCTTTTGAATTCCGGTCCGCTGCGGGCTGCCGATGTCCCGCACAGAATGCATCGCCGAGTAGGCGTGCAAAGCGGAGCTGGTGAATAGCCGTTCGTGAACCGCATGCCCTGCTGCATCAGTCTGACCATGTTGGGTGTTTCCAGATATGCCGACTGAGCTTCCGGGATGCCGGGATCCATTGACGCCGACATCTGACTCCAGCCCTGATCATCCGTCAGAATCAGGATGATGTTCGGTGGCGCTGCCTGGGCCAGGCAGGTGTGGCAAAAGACAATGAAGGCTGTTGGAAGAAATCGCCAGTTGATGCTCATGGGGTGCGTTCCGGATCGTGGAGGTCGTTATGTTTCAGAAAGGTAGGGTGCATGCTTGCACACACGCACCACATTCAGCGCGAATGACCGACCGGTACGAGCGTCAGTCGCCGGATCTCTCTCGCGCTGAGCTCACAATCGCGTTTTGGTGCACGCCAGAGGAAACATGCCGTATTGCTGTTGCCACCAATTTCTGGACAGGCACAATCAGGGCGAATGTATGCGGGGATGAAACGGCAGCGGTGCGTGCAAGCACACACCCTACTTGTTCTGTAACAGCTGTGGTGAGAAAATCGAGGGTTATGACCTGCGTTTGCTGCTGTTCGTGCATAAGTGACACTGTTTGGTTAGCTTAACGCACTTGTGGTCGGGAAGAAATCCGCGCGCATCTGCCACCTTTGCCTTTTCCGGTTTGTGTCGTTTGCCGCAGCTCGGCAAGGTCTCCTCATAATGTGCCGGAACAACAAGGAAAGTCTACTTAAACCAATGAACAAACCCGTTCGACTGCTCATCGCGTTCGTCTTTATCGTCAGTGCATTCCCCTGTTCAGCATCGGCCGATGACAAATTTGCATTGCCGGTGTCGGAGGAAGGTCTGCCCGGCGAAGGCGCGCTGCGTCGCTACGACGGATACGTGAAGAAGTGGGCTGAGTTCCGCTCGGTATGGTCGAAGCGCGTTCAGCAGGATCAGAAGTCTGTCGTGTTTCTTGGTGACTCGATTACTCAGGCATGGGGCGCAAAGTTCAAGGACAAGTTCCCCGGGATGAAGCTGGCCAATCGTGGCATCGGTGGCGATACGACTCGCGGGATGCTGATTCGGCTGCAGCAGGACGTGCTGTCGTTGAATCCGAGTGCCATCGTTTTGCTGTTGGGGACTAACGATATCGAAGTCGGGATTGAAGCAGACGCAATTGGCCGAAACTTCCAGAGGATCATTCAGGCCATCAAACAGCACAATTCAAAAACGTCGATTGTTCTGTGCCGGATGTTTCCCAGTTCGGCTGAGAAGCAACGACCGAAGGAAATCATTCAGCAAGTCAACCAGCTGTACGACGCGACTGTCAAAGGTGATCCGCAGATCACGGTCGTGGACACATGGACGCTGTTTGCCGCGGAGTCGGGAGATGCTGATCCGCAGTGGTTTCGTGATCTGCTGCATCTGAACGCGGCAGGTTATGATCGCTGGGCGGCAGCTCTGCGTCCGATCTTTGCGACGTTGGGATATCTGGACACTGAACCTGATGACTTCAAGCCTGAGCCCGGTTACGTCAGCCTGTTCAACGGACGAGACCTGACCGGCTGGGGTTTCCGTCCAACTCCGCCACGCCGAAAACCGAAGAAGCCTCGCCCCAATGCGCCTGTCTTTGTGGAGATCAAAGAGGCTGTCTCGTTTGACGGGAAAACGGCCAGCGACGATCGACGGTACGTCGCCATGAACGGTCGACTTGTTGTGACGACTCCACCAGAAGGCCGTCGTATCCAGCAACTCTGGACGACACAGAAGTTCAGTGACGACTTCATTCTGAAGCTGGAATTCCGAGCGACTCCCAACGCTGACAGTGGAGTCTTCATTCGCAAACCGCAGCTGCAGTGTCGGGATTACCTGTTGGCCGGACCGTACAAGGATCTTCAGGAATACCGGGCCGGTGGCTGGAACGAACTGATCGTCATGGTAAAGGGTGGCACGGCCCAGGCAACTTGCAACGGAGAATTACTGACAGACGACATGGCTGTTCCGGAATCCGGCCCCATTGGACTGGAGGGCGATCGTGGTCAGATTGAGTACCGCAGAATTCGCCTGAAGCGACTGAAGGAATAAGGTGAGCCGTTTATTAGGTGAGTCTTTCGGCCGCAGTAGCGTAGGGTGCGTGCTTGCACGCACCACTTTCAGCGCGAATGGCCGTCCCGCACGAGCTGCAGTCGGTCCGCATCTCTCGTGTACCGAGCTCACAATCGCGCTTTGGTGCACACCCGCAGGTATGGAATAGGAAAACATGCCGCATTGCTGTCACCACCAATGTACGCACAGGCACAATCAGGGCAAATGTACATGGGGTGAAACGGCAGCGGTGCGTGCCAGTACACACCCTACTTATTCGTGATCTGAGCAGTTCTTCGACATACGAGGGGCAATGTTGTTGCGACATCGGGACCACGGAGACTACCCTGTCGCCCATGAACGAACCTACAGAAGATCAACCCGGCGAATCGGCTGCGATCGACCATGCCTTCCTGAAGAACGTGCGGCGCATGGGACTTGTTGAGGGCCTCTCAACCTTGTTTCTGTTTGGTGTCGCCATGCCGTTGAAATACATGGCCGGCATGCCTCTGGCCGTGCGGATCGCTGGGTCCGTTCACGGGCTGTTGTTCGTGGTTTTGTGCCTGATGCTGCTGATGGCGATTACAAGAATTCCGATTTCAAAGGCCATGGCGTTCTCCGGAATGGTCGCCGCCGTTGTGCCATTTGGGCCATTCGTCTACGACCGCTGGCTGGCCCAGAAGGCCGCGTGACCTGAGTACCCGGTTACTTGCGCGAATGGGACCCTGATACAAGCTCGACCCGCCAGCGATCGGTCTCGTCGCAGGATTGCATTGGCACCCATCGCGGCGGATTCCGCCGTCGGTCAATCAGCGTGATAGCCGCGCCACATCCAGACCAGTGTGTCCGCGAGTGTTTGCTCAAACACCTTGCGATCACAGTGCCGTGTCGCACGACTGAAGACGTAACGGTAGTCATAGCCTTTGGCTTTCAGGGCCGCGGCCGTTCGCTTGTTGGCCATCACCCAGTTGTGATACGTACTTTCCGGATCTTTGGCGCGATTGTCGTTTTCGGAGACGTGCGTGAAGATCCGCAGCGGTTTTTTCTCGGCGGTTTCGATCAGTTTCATGCTGGAATGGTATTCCCACGCGCCCAGCGGGTACGTGGCTTCTTCTGCCGCGTCATCGTCCTGTTGATCCACGAACGTTCCGGAGTAGGTGATCAAACGACGAAACAAGTCGGGACGAAACCAGCCCATCGTGAGAGCCGCCGCACCCCCCGAACTGCAGCCCATCGCGGCTTTGCCCCAGGGATTGTCTGTGAAGGTGATGTTTGGATACGCGGCCTTGATCTGAGCATTGTTCAGTACAGCCGGCAGCACTTCGTCGTTAATGAACCGTGCGAAGCGGTCGGACATTGTGTCATATTCCAAACCGCGTTCACTCCCTTTGCTGTCGTTGCCACCATTCTGCACAGCGATCGCGATGAATGCCGGCAACCTGCGGTTGGGGTCCTTCGAAATCGTCAGATTGTCCAACGCGTTTCGCACCAGGTTCAGACGGCTCGGTCCGTCGTGAGTCACAAGAATCGGCGCCTGAGTACCGTCTTTGTAAGCGGCGGGTATGTAGACAAAAATCTTTCGCTCTTCCCGTACGTCCTTTTTGGCATTAAGCGTGGAATCATCGCCGCGGAAGATTTTGCTGTCGGCCAGCCGCATCGAGAACTCAAAATACTTTCCTTTAGGATTACCCCGATCCGTCAGGTCAGGATCGATCTTGTAATCGGGTCCGATCCTGAAATCTCCGTTGCCTTGAGTACCTGGGTTCTCTGAGTAATTGTCGTCGGCCAACGCCGAATCCGACGCCACGCAAACGATGGTGACCGTTAGAAGACAGAAACCGCAAACTGCAGGGAACTTAGGATTGAACAACATAGTGCCAGTCATTTGGTGGAAGGAAATGAATGTGTCGAATCGTTTACCAACGGTCAATCATATCGTCATCGCGACAGACGCATTGATTCTTGTGTGTCGTCGTTGGTGAAGCAGGTTGTCCCAGAAACCTGTCGGAGCGTCAACGATTCGCGTAGGTCAGATTGATTCAACTCTGACTATGAATCGGTTGTTTTTTGGGTTTTTTCCCAGTGCGTCAAGTTGCTCGGCCGGACACGGCTGACTTTGTTGGGCAATCGGGGACAATGTGCGGTCGGGATTCCACGATGTGACACGGGCAGGTCTAACCGGACCAGGACAGACCTGCGGTCGATGCTTGTAGTCGGTTCAATTCGGAGTGTGTGCTGACATGAACGTTGACGATTCCACGCGTTTGCGATTCGAGTTGATGACTGAGAAAGACGCAGATCTGCTTTTTCAGCTGGACCAGGACCCTGAAGTGATGCGGTACATCACGGGCGGCACAATGACGACCAGGGAAGAGATACGTGACACATATGTTCCCCGGATGCAAAGCTACACGCAGTTGGAAAATGGATGGGGATTGTGGAAGATCACGGTTATCGAAAGCGATGAATTCATTGGCTGGATACTGGTGCGTCCGATGAACTTCTTCACCGACAGTCCGGAAGACAACAATCTGGAGGTCGGCTGGCGGTTGATACGCAGTGCCAGGGGCAAAGGGTATGCGACCGATGCGGCGAAAGCCGTGATGCAGGCCATCGAACTGAGCGGGAATTGTGATCGTTTCTCCGCACTGGCGATGGAAGACCATCAGGCTTCAATCAATGTGATGAAGAAGCTGGGGATGCGATACCTCAAGTCAGCACTGAATGTCGATCCGTTAGGAGATACCTATTGCGTCTACTACCAACGAGACGTCCGGCAATCTTAGATGTTCGTCAGACAAACCAGCGCGGCGCCGGAAGCAGTATTATCTGGCTGGCCCGATCGCAATGCGCGCCCGATGCTGATCTCGCTGCAATGAGTTTCATGCAGATGAAACGAATTGGCGTCCTTCTTGTGACGTTCGCCGCAGCAGGTGCGCTGTCCGGCACTAAGGCGTCAGAAATCACCTTCCGAGAACGGCAGCGATTTACGGTTGCGGAGGCACATCAGGCCGTCGCTGTCGATTCAACGTCATTTTACGCAATTGCCAGTCGCGCGATTGCTCGTTACGAAAAGGGAACGGCCAAACCGCTGGCCAAATGGACGGCGCCCGCCGGGTCGCCGATTCTTCATCTGAACAGCGGCATCGTGCTGGACGGGCGTTTGTACTGTGCCAATTCCAACTGGCCAAAGATGCCGCTGAAGAATTCGGTTGAGATTTTTGACGCCGCCACACTGAAGCATCTTCAACGAAGAGAGTTTTCAGAGACGGAAGGTGCCATCAACTGGATCGAGCGACATCGTGGATCGTGGTGGATTGCCTTTGCGTTCTACGGTGATGCGGACGTCCGTCGAACGCGACTGCTTCGCTACGACGACGAATGGCAGGAGACGGGCGTCTGGACTTTCCCGGAGACCGTCATTCAGCGTTTTCTTCCGAACAGTAATTCTGGTGGAGCATTCGGACCCAATGGTCGACTGTTCGTGACCGGGCATGACCACCCCGAACTGTATGTTCTGGAAGTGCCTGACCAGGACGGCGAACTAAGCCATGTCTCCACCATTATAGCGCCAATAGCCGGGCAGGGCATCGCATGGGACCGCAGCGATATCGGCACCCTCTACGGTATCATTCGACCCAGTCACGAGGTTGTCTCGATGCGGCTGTCACACACCTATGAATACACAAAACTGAAGCAGCCGGTCGAGTGGATCCGGGACAGGCACAATCCGGTTCTTGCCCCGCGCAAGGGCGAATTTGATTCGACGCGGTGTATGAACCCGTGGGTCGTGCGAGACGGGCAGTCGTACCGATTGTTTTATTCCGGTGGTGGGGACGATCAGAAGCAGAAAATTGGTTTCGGCACGGCCGCGGTCGATGATCTCACGAAATGGACTCGGGTTGGGCCGTTGTTCGAAACTGGCGCAGCGGGCACTTTTGACGCCCGCTGGTGTGTGCTGCCTCATGTGGTCCGGATGAATGACGATCGTTGGCATCTGTATTACACAGGCAATGCCGGGAGAGGTTCCGGGTTGAGTGCATTTCCTGGCATGGGACTGGCGACCAGTCGGGACGGCGTGACGTGGTCGCGTTTCGGCCATCAACCAGTGCTCGCTAAAAGCGGTGAAGATGGAGATCCGGACGCGATCGGGGTTGCCGGAGGATCTGTGTTGCGAGTGCGTCAACCGGACGGGTCGGCACATTGGCGATTCTACTACACGGGCTGTCCCACGACGGGAACGCCACACGCCCTCAATCAACAGAAGACGATTTGCCTGGCGGTCTCCGACGACGGAATCCATTGGGAAAAGCGAGGCGCCGTAATGCTTCGTGACCCTGAACGCGACTATGAAAATATTGGTGTTGCCGGTCCGGTCGTCCATCAGCAGGACGACGGTAATTTTCGTATGTGGTACTCAGCAATCGGCACGCGCTGGGGCTTCTATTCGATTTGCTATGCGGAATCTGACGACGGGATTCACTGGCGACGAGGTGTCAATGTTGGCGACAATTTACAGCTGACACCGACTGGCAGCGGCTGGGAGCAGCAAATGGTCGAATATCCGACAGTCATTCGCGAAGGAGATCACCTGCGCATGTTCTATTGTGGCAACGGATATGGCCGCAGTGGCATCGGAACGGCCGTTTCGAAGTAGTTCGGCAAGACGTCGGCAGCAGACGTCTTCGTGTCCGCTGGTGCATTGTTAATTATCGACGGTAAACCACCAGATCTGCTGGTGAGCGGTGATGTGGCTTTGCCGCTTTTTTATGCAAGCCCGCAGCGCAAGCAAGTATGTTTCTTATGCGCGCGAGACTCACTCGCTTGCGCTTATAGCTTGTATTGGGCCCCCTCCGCATACCACCGGCGGAACCGGTGGTTTTAATCGAATTTCAGCGAGTACAGATCGGCATCGGACATTTCGAAGCGCAGCCGAATTGGCTTGCCAGAGAAAGCGCTGACGTCCGATCCGTTTTTCCATCGCACGGTTCGCTCGATGTGATCGCCGTAAATGGCGTCACATTCATCAAGCGAAAAACCAGGAATTGCCTTCCGATCAGCATCCTGGATTTCGACTCGCAATTGACCAGCGGCACTGGTCGAATAGTTGATGTTCAGTTTCGTGCCGGTGAATTTCAGCAGTCGAGTCATGAACTCGCTGGTTTCGAGCGGAGCATTCACCGAGACAAAGCCATCGATTCGAAGTGCATATCGTCTGCCTCCGGTGAGGAAGAGTGACATCTGCGACGGGCTTGTCTGGTGGATACCGATGGCCGCATAGTTCGCACGGTTCGCCCATCCTTCAGGCCCAATTCCTGGCCGAATGAACGATTGAGTGAACACGCGGTCGAATCGATCGCCGCCGCGTGTGCTCATCAGCAGAATGTCCGTGGCCGAACCGCGTTTGGCCATGAAGCGAGTCGGCAGAGCGATGTAAATATGCGGTGCGCGATAGTAGGGTTGTGTACAGGGCGTGTAGAGGTGTTCGTTCGGCAGATTCGCTTTCATTTCGACAAAGGGGGTCCAGTTGATGAAGTCCTGTGACGTCGTGCGGGCGATCCCGCGATATCCCATGATGAAGCGGCGAAAGTAGCAGACATAGGCCTGCTCTGAATCCGACCAGAATGCATAGTTTTGCGAATCAAAGTACTTGCCCCATTCTTCCGGAACGACGGGCTGGTCCCTCAACTTCTTCCAGTGAATCCCGTCCGGCGATGTGTACGCTTTCAAGCCGCCAGGTCCACGGCGTTTCCGCACCTCAAGATGTTCTTTGTGCGGCTGGTACGCCAGTCCCCCCAGCGCCTTGTATCGTTCGGCGGTCGGCACGCCTGGTTTGGTGTCGATGAATGGTGTGAAGTTGTGAGTCACAAGGAACTCATTCATCAGCACTACGTTACCTGCGGGAAATGTGGGATGATCGTCGTAGATGTTGAGTTTCGGCAGCGTCCAGTTGATGCCGTTGCTGCTCTCCGCATACAGCGTGACTTCGCCTTCGTGGTATTGTTCCCAGCCCTTCTTCCAGTGGTTGCCGGGCTGTGTGTCGCCACGGTAGTAGAACTGAAACCCGTCGTCTGACCTGAGCACCGTGGCATAGTGCCCGTGAGGTCGGGGCGGCGAAACCGGCGGCATGAGTTGTGGCGTGTGAAGTTTCAGCGAAGTTCCCTGCAACTCGCCGACGATGTGCCGATCGACAAACAATTCACGCTGCGAACCGATGGCGACGATCTGTGGTGCATCGTCGGCTCCGAACAGATGACTCAGAGCGACGATACTCACCAGAGCGAAGCAGATGCCAAAGCAGACGGGGGATTTGTCGCCGTACGTGATCTTGATTTTCCTCATTTTCACGCAGATTCTCCTGGAAGTTGCGGTGTCAGTGTGCTGCCGTCTCAGTGAAAGAATTCGGGAGCTTACGCTGAGTATTCACCATTGACTACTCATATGCCTGAGTCACGGAAATGCTTATGTTCGGTCACGTGTGATCGTGATTACCAGTCGATTGTGGAGGCCGTGTACAAGTAGTAGGATCCACGCAAGTGACTATCCTGTAAGTACTTCCGTCCAGAAAAAGTCGATGTGAATATGAGTGAGAATTGGATTGCAGATCGCATGCATCAGATCGATGCATCGGGGATCCGAAAGGTTTTTGATCTGGCTGCCACGATGCAGAATCCGATCAATCTGAGCATCGGTCAACCTCACTTTGACACGCCTCAACCTGTCAAAGACGCGTTGTGCCAGGCGGTTCAGGATGGCAAGAACGCCTACAGCCAGACGCAGGGGATTGCGCCACTGCGGGAACGACTGCAGCACGATGTCGATTCTGCGTATCAACACGATGACCGTGAGGTCTTCATTTCTTCGGGCACCAGCGGTGCGCTGATGTTGGCGTTGTGTACGCTGGTTAATCCCGGCGATGAAGTGCTGGTCTTTGATCCGTGGTTTGTGATGTACAAGCATTTGGTAACGCTGGCCGGCGGCAACGTCGTTCAGGTGTCAACTTATCCGGACTTTCGAATTCGGCCGGAAGCCGTACAGGCTGCCATTACTGACCGTACGAAAGTGATTCTGTTCAACAGCCCCAGCAATCCGACGGGAGCCGTGGCTTCTGCAGAAGAAGTGAAAGCTCTGGCGCAGATTGCCGCTGACAACGATATCGCTTTGATCAGTGACGAGATCTACAAGTCGTTCTGCTACGACGGTGAATTTCGCAGCCCGGCGGAATGGAATGACAGCACGATTGTCATCGACGGGTTCAGCAAGTCTCACTCCATGACGGGGCTGCGGCTCGGCTATGTTCACGGACCATCGGCAGTTATTCAGCAGATGATGAAGCTACAGCAGTTCACGTTTGTCTGTGCGCCTCACCCCGTTCAGTGGGCGGCATTGGCTGCCTGGGAGCTGGATCTGTCCGAAAACTTCGCGGACTACGGTCGCAAACGCGATCTCATTGTTTCGGAGCTCAAGGAGCACTTTGAGATTCAGGGAGGGCAGGGCGCATTCTATCTGTTTTTGAAGACGCCGTGGGGGACAGGGACCGAGTTTGTGACCGAAGCGATTCGCAATAACCTGCTGATCATTCCCGGAAACGTGTTCAGTCCCACCGACACTCACTTCCGACTGTCGTTTGCTGCCGCCGATGAACAACTGCGGCAGGGTGCAGAGATCCTGCGAAAGCTTGCTGTTCAGGGAGGCCCGGCGAACTGAAGTTTGCCTAACTGGACAGCGCCATGTTTGGCGGTTTGATTCTATGAAGGCGGTGGTTTTGGCGGTACGGATTTAATTTTTTTGGGATCGATACCGAGTTCCGCCAGTCGTTTTCGTCTTGTCTTCCGGTGCGATTGACTAGCCTGTGCGATTGACTGGCCTGTGCGTTGCGGCGCGTATGGTAGTGCTGGCGATCCTCTTCTGCTCGGTAGAGTTCTTCACGCGTGCGTGGCGGGAAGCTCATCGAACTCACCACGACATTGGCCGCTCGGCGACGCCTGGAGAGCTTACCTTTGATGTTCCGCTCCTTGTGGATCAAGCAGCGTTGAATGACCGCATCAGGAAAAAACTCGATCACCGCACTGCGAAGCGCATCGCTGCCATCGAGAACGACGAACAA
>JBDONA010000202.1:0-13983 GCA_039831575.1 Fuerstiella sp.
CTCGCACCAGCACAGTCAACCGAAGAACCATGTCCCGCCGCGCGACCAGCAACGTCGACGCGAACTGCTCCGCGAACAATTCGGCGGACTGGGCGACATCGCCGCAACATTCCTCGAAGGTCTGCTCAAAACGCAGCGCAACGGCTGGCACCAGGCGCAGACCATCCTCGCACTGCTGGGTTCATGGCACCGCGACGATCTGCTCGCCGCACTGCAGCGAGCCGTTACGTTCGGCGCGTATTCTCGCGATGCGATCGAACGCATTCTGGCCGCGAAGGCAAAACCGAAAACGCCTCTCGACCAACTGGCTGAAGACAGTCGGCGACATCTCGATGAGTCACTGTCCCGGCCCGCCGTGCCTGTGCGGCCGATGTCCGCTTACCAGCAACTCCTGTTCGAGGAACCTGACTCCGATGGCGAAACGCAAAGCAACGAAGAAGAAGACGACAAAGCGGCCGGCGAGGAAAGCAGCAACGAAGATGAGCATGGGAAGCACGACTGCCACAACGAAACCCGCAGCGAAGAAGAAACGAACGGCGGCAAACTCGACGACAGCAAAGCAGACGACGAACAAAGCGAACCATCAGGCCCCGAACCGGCGTGATCAGCTGCTGGCTGACTTCGAAACGCTGCGTATCCCCGTCTCGCCCGAACAGCTCGACCACACTCTGCACCGAGCCGAACACGAAGCCCTCTCACATCTCGAATTCCTCAGTCTGCTGATCGGAGAACAGGCCGGAGGACGCCGCGAACGAAGCATCGAACGTCGCATCCGCGATGCACGCTTCCAGGAAACAAAGATGCTCGAAGACTTCGACTGGAAGTTCAACGCCAAAGCGATCGACCGCGTTCAGATCGAAGAACTGGCCAGCGGCGAATTCATCCGTCGCCACGAGAACCTGGTCATGGTCGGTCAAAGCGGCGTGGGAAAAAGCTGTCTCCTGCAGGCGATGGGCCGCCGCTTCTGTGCTCAGGGGCTGCGCGTACGTTACACAACCAGTGCCGACCTGCTGACCGATCTCACAGCGTGTCTGGCCGACCAGACACTGGCGAAACGTCTGCGGTACTGGTCGCGATTCGACCTGCTCGTCATCGACGAATTCGGCTTCGATCACATCGAACGATCGGAATCTCCTCAGGCCGCGAACCTGCTGTTTAAGGTGATCGATGCCCGCAACGGCAAATGCTCCACAGCGCTGGCCACCAACATCGACTTCGACGCCTGGGCCGATTACCTTGGCGACCCGCCGCTCGCGATGGCGTTTCTGGACCGCATCGTCGACGGAGCCATCGTGCTGAAGATCGCCGGCCGAAGTTACCGAGCCCAACGATCGCGCAAAACACCGCGGCCAAAACCCACGACCGACTGAACGATGCACAACGCGCCGGGAAAGCTGATCGACTTCGCAAAGGCCCGTTCGCTGATCCCGATGAACGAAGTTCTGACTCTGCTGGCCTGGGAGCCATCCGGCATCAACGGACCGCAGCTGCGCGGTACATGCCCGCTGCCGGAATGTTCGTCTCGGTCACGGCGAACATTCGGAGTCCATCTTGAAAAGCAGGCCTGGCACTGCTTTGCGTGTGGTCGTCACGGCAATCAGCTCGACCTGTGGGCGATGATCACCGGCCATGATCTCTATCACGCCACCATCGACCTCTGCCACCGAATCGGCAAGCCGGTCCCGTACCGCTCCGTGTCAGAGATTCGAACCTCGCCCAACTCGCACCGCAACCCTCCCGCCGGTCCCCGTTGAGCCGCGAAACCGGTCCCCTCCCAGCCCGCGATCGACAAAAACAGGCGCCACGATATCCTTGAAAACCAATCAATGGGGGGCTTCTAATGCCTGGAGAGTCCCTTTGAAGCTGATTGTACGTGGCTCAATCTCGTGCCTGCTGTGCGCGCATCCATCGAATTGATGCCAGTATTTTCCTCGGGGCGCGATCAGTGACTCGAAATATTCTTTAGCAAAATCAGTCGGCGTGTTCAGATCGTGTTCGCCCTACGCGAAATAGACGGGAACCTTCAACTCTCGGACTTCATCCCGAAGCACATAGCTGTTCAGAAACGGACCATGCTCGTCCATCAGTTCGCACAAACTCTCCAATCCTTCGGATCATGTTGGTTAGTCCTCTCGTTTAGTGGGGCGCCGTATCGACCGCGAGACCGGCTTCAAAGATTCGTTCCACAGGACTAATTGTTTGCGAATTTCTCCTTCCTTGTCTTCTGGAAAAGATGGCGAATTGTACCTCCAATCGTGATTCCCAACTTGACACCCGCAGAATTGTATTATAATACGGGTACACGGCAACAATATCACGCCCGGTTACTCGATGTTAATTCGGATTTCACTTCAGGACGGAATGCCGATTTATCGGCAGATTGTCAGCCAGATCAAGTTTCTGATTGCGTCGGGTCAATTGACTGCAGGAGAGGAACTGCCGCCCATTCGTACGCTGGCCGAACAACTCGTTGTGAACCCGAACACGATTGTCAAAGCCTACGGGGAGCTGGAATCTGAAGGGATGGTCTTCAAACGGCGAGGTGCGGGAACGTATGTGTCGGACGTGCCGTCGCCGCTAACCCGGAAGGAGCAGCGAAGGGTTCTGTCCGAACGAATCAACGTGTTGTTGGCAGAAGCAAGTCGCCTGAATGTCTCGTTTGAAGATTTGCAGGGATTACTAGCCACACAACACGACAAGATGCATTCGAAGTCGCCGTCGAGTCCACCCAAGTCAGGAAAACGTCATGTCCGCTAACATCGTGGAATTTGATTCTGTCTCGCGAAGATTCGGGCAGCAGCTGGCGCTCGACAATGTGTCGTTCGAAGTGCAACAGGGAGTCGTTTACGGACTCGTCGGTTCAAACGGCGCCGGCAAGACGACGATCATGAAACACATTCTCGGTCTTCTGCGAGCTCGACAGGGAACCGTCCACGTCTTTGGCAAGGATCCGGCAGTGGATTCGGTAGAAGTCCTGCAGCGTATTGGTCACCTGTGCGAACATCGTGAACTGCCGGAGTGGATGCGGATTCACGAACTGATGTGGTACACGCAGGCACATTATCCGAACTGGAAGCCGGAGTATTGCCAGGAATTGCTGGAGACGTTTGCTCTGGATCCGACGAAGCGCATTCGCGACCTGTCGAAAGGGATGCGAGCTCAAGTTGGACTGATTGCCGCCGTGTCTCATCATCCCGATTTGCTGTTGCTGGATGAACCGTCCACCGGACTTGATGCAATTGTGCGAAAAGACATTCTGAACGCTGTCATTCGAGCTGTCGCGGACGACGGGCGGACCGCTATATTCTCGTCTCACCTGCTGGATGAAGTGGAACGCATGTCGGACCAGGTGCTTATGATTGATTCCGGACGCATTGTCCTGCAGGGAACCGTGGAAGAAATTCGTCAGCAGCACCGGGCGATCAGTATTTGTTATCCCGAGGGATGCACGACTCCACCATCCGTTGTCGGAGTGCTGTCTGTTGAGGGGCGGGGTCGACACTGGCAACTGATCGCGGAAGGCGACGGAAACGAGATTCGGCAAAGACTGCTGTCTACTGATGGAGAGATTCTCGACGTTCGTCCGGCATCGCTGGAGGAAGTCTTCGTGGCGCGGGCTGGACGTTCGATTTCGTCATCCATGCCGCCAACGGAAGAGGAGGCGACATGTTCAGCGTAGGTCGAGTGATCCTGTGGGAACTCTGGCGACTCAGTCGGCTGGAACTGCTGATGCGGATTGGCTACTCGATCGCCGGAGCAGGTCTGATGGCGGCCATCGCTTCTGGTCAACTCACGTCGACCAATGAAAAGGCACCACCGGCATTCTTTTCCAGTGTAGCGTTGTTAATTCTGTGCTGCAGCGGCCTGTTCTCCGCCTCATGGTTTCGTTTCGATGCAAACGCTTCGAATCTGGACTTTCACCTGAGTTACACGCGCCCTGTTTCAACCCGCCAACTGGCGCTGGTGCATTTGGCGTTTTTTGTGATCACTTCAGCACTGTGTTTTCTGTTGCCGGCACTTTTGTTTGAGCGGATCAGTGGAATCGACCTCAATCTGCAGTCGCCGCTGATCGTCATTTGCGTGTTTGTTGTTTGTGCGACAAATGCCGTATGGATGTCTTCGAGTTTGCCAGCACGCATCACCGGTTGCGTGGCTGTTTGTATATCGTTCATTAGTGCGATCGTCGTGGTTCTCTCTTCACGAATGACCGATGAGCCTTTGCTGTTTTCACTGGGTCGCCCCGAATTTACCACTGTCGAGCCGTATCAAATATTCCTACTGGTGATCGCTTCTGTCGTGATGACATTCGTTGGCCTGCGAGCGGTCGAAGCTCAACGGCACGGCGAACGACTACGGTTTGGATGGCAGTTGACAGATCCACCGATCGCGCACCAGCCATTGTCCGGCCGCACCGTCGCGTTGAATTCTCAAATGGTGAGTGCATCGCGAGTGTCCCCCTGGAAAGCTCGGTTATGGCGTCACTGGCGTCAGGGTGGCAAGGCCATTCTGATGGTGGCCGCCGTGCTGACGATTGCGGTGACAGTTCTTCAAACGTCCGGGCAGATGCTCTACCCCCGAGCGAAGGGTATTCCCGCGTTTTGGCTGGGGACATTGATTTTGTCACCGGTGATCTACCAGATGATCGCTGCTGAACAACTGCATGGTTTAAAACGCAGACGCGGCATAACAGAATTATCAGTCTTTGACGCTGTGCAACCGGTCCGTGATGACACAGCCGTTGCCACGAATCTGGTGTTGACCGCAGTACTTTCCGGACTCGGCTGGATGATGACGGCGGTCGCAGCCACGCTGCAAACATTCTGGTCTGGGAAATTCGCGTTCTGGCAGAACATCGGGGAAGAACTGGGGCAACAATTCAGTCACCTGGAATGGTACAAACTGACCCATATTGTGGCGGGGCTACTGGCGCTGTTTATCGTTTCCAGTGCTGCGATGTTGTCGATCGGCCTTGTGATGGGACTCGTGAAAGACCGTTATTATTTTGCGTTCAGCGGGCTCTTCGCGTGTCTGTATCTCATTGGAACCTTTGACCTGATTCAAAAACTGGAACTCGACTGGTTTTGGACAAGCGTGCAAGTCTGCCTGGGCGTGACTACTGCGGGGGCGTGTGCTTTCGGAATCTGGCAGTGCATTGTGCGGCGGGCGATTGGCCTGAACTACGGCATCTTTGTTTCGGTGATGTCCCTGACGGCAATCACAGGATTGGGGCGAATCGTGTTTCGCGCGATGGAGTTTATGCCTGTACCGCTATCAACGATTCAGATTGTGTTGGGGACAGCCAACGTCGTTGTTGGGATCGTCGCCGCGCTTTGCATTCCTCCACTGGCACTGAATCTGCATCGACATGGGTAGTGGCATCGCGCCGATTGGCGAGGCACATGCCCTCCCAAAGGATTCTCAATCACACAACGCACTGAGCCAGCAAACCGCTCACTTTTCGGCAGCCATCTCAGATTTTTGGATTTCTCCCTAATGCCAATTTGGCCAGGGCGAATCTGTATCGTCAATCGCTGCATTTTTTTGGGAGAAACAAGATGAGAGTTGTGTTCCTGTGTTCCGCGATCGTCGCCTTTGCAGCCGAAGCAACGAACGCCGCGGAACCTGTGTCACGAGAAACATGGTACGCCTACACTAACGGCGACGTGCGCTATGCAAGCCAGCACGTGACGGTTTCAAGGCGAAAGGATGGTAACTTTGAATACCAGACAGATGCTCGGGCGCTGGTCAATGTGCTGGGGGCACAGAAACAGGAAGTGCGTTCATCGATGAATGCGGTTGTCAGTCCTGACTATTCCGTCCTCTCTATTCATCTTGAACGTCGCGAAATGTCGGGGCTCCTGACCGTCAATGGCGTCTCAAAGGATGGAGTGCTGGAACTGGATTTCTCACGTGGTAACTTGAAGTGGAAAGATCAAGTACAACTTGGCGAATCGACGATTCTTGCGACGTGCCTGAATGACTTTCTTGGCGATCAGACGCCGGGGAGCGTTCGCACTGTGAGGCTGCTCGACGCAGAGAACTGGAACATACGAGCGGCAAAGATCTCGCCCCATGCAACGTCTACTCGAGTCAAACGAGTTTGGGCGATTCAGTACGAAGACACGCCTGCGCATGGCACAGTCGAATTTGATGCCGACGGAATTTGTGCGACCAGCCGGTTTCGATTTCCAGACGTGACGATGGTTTGCTGCACACCTGACGAAGCACGCGAACTGACTTACCGAGTTCTGAAGGGGCGAGACGTCCTGATGTTCCCCGTCGACAAAGATATCGGCCATCCTGACAAGCTGACTGACCTGCAAGTGAAACTGTCATGGTCCGAAGTTTCACGCGATCAACTTATTCTGACCGACCGTAGGCAGCGTGTTGCTGATTCGCAGCAGAATGGGGACCAACACGAAGTGACGGTGCAACTTCAGAAAACACACAACATCAGTCCTTCTAATTCATTGAAGAATCGGCCGCCAGATTTCGCAGAAGAATTCGCCGGTCAACTTGCTGAAACACGATACATCAAGCCGAACGACATCAGCATTCGTGAACAGGCGGCCAGGTGGATTGACGGAAGTGAGAGCTCGCTGGAGGCCGTGCAAAAACTGTGCGATGGAGTTTCTGGCCTTCTCAAGGGCGGGACACTCATTGCGGAAACACTCGCTGGACCAGAAGTCCTGCAGGCGAAGCACGGAAAGTGTACTGAGTATTCAACCTTATTTGCTTCGCTCGCTCGATCAGCCGGAATTCCCACACGCATCGTATTGGGCGAACGACTTTCCGGAGCGCAATGGGTTGGCCATATGTGGAACGAAGCATTCGTGGGGGAGTGGGTGACCGTTGATTCGACCGCCAACGAAGTGGGTGACTCATTCTCATTGATCAAGTTGGTCCACAGCGACACGGTCGACGGCACACAATCAGCTCGACACGCTCTGGCGGGGAGCCTGAACATCGAAGTTGTCGATTTCAAACAGTCTGCTTCAAACACCACCAGCAAGTGGACCACGGGAATCGCTGGCAACGTCTACACGAATGCCAACTTTGGATTTCAGATCTCTTCGCCCGACCCGGCCTGGAAAATTGTGGACAAGACTCAGGGGGGCCCTGTGCCTACGATTCGCTTTGAACTTCCCAACGAATACGTCCACGTTCATCTGATTGCCTTTCCAATTCCGGGCAACATTGGACCGACTGTCGTACTTGGCGCACGCCGCACACAGTTCGCAATCGCTGATGGTTTCAAGTTGATCGAAGACAAAGTGTTCGAAGTCGGCAACGTTAGAGGCCATCTTCATGCATTCCAGCGTCGCAAGAAGAACGGGAAACGTGGATTGATCAAAACACGGGAGTACGTTTGGATCAATGGAACCACGGGCTATTTGCTGAACATCATCGGACCAAGCATGGCGTTCGGTGAGTACGAAGGCAAGTTGGAATCGCTGCTGAAGCGTTTCAGTCACATCGAGGATCCATCTTCTGAGTGAAGCAGGCGTCCTGCCTGGAGTCACCGTGATGGGATTCGCCACTTTCGCGAGTCGTTTTCTCTCCTGTGCAGGATACCCAACACTGGGCAAACGGCGCCCGGATCGTTTGCTCCAATAGCGCACTGCCGTCGCTGACCTCGCATCGTTTGCACGTTCAAACTGAAGGGCGAGGTATTCGGCAATCCTGCCGTGCTGGCATCGCTCGCCTACCGTGACGATGCCGCAGCATTTCAAGAACAACGGGTACTATGCGCAGTCTTTCGGAAGAATCTAACACGGCTCATGGAAAACCACCCTCAGGTCATGGCGATCAAGACTTGACCATCAACTGAAGGCCCTCAATTCGTCGAGCATCCGTCGGGATATTGAAGAAAAAAAGAGGAACGCCGTCGCGCAGTATTCCGTTCACGCGATAAGTATCGACGAGCCGATTGTTGTCGTTCTTGTCCAGCAGTTGAATCGTAACGACGTTAGGTAATTCCGGTTGGTTTCCGCGGGCTTTGGCGAGGCGTACGCAGGTGAAAACGAGTCGATTGTTTTCGTGGACGTAGGTTACACTGCTGAAGACAGTAGACACTTGCCCATCGGAATCGGCTGCAATAGAAAAACCTGCGGCGACATTCTCGTTTACGCCGTTGAATCCACTTGGAATAGGGAATCCAGACGGGATGCCTCGCTCTTGAGCATCGGACTGAAAGTTGTTCGTGAGTGAGTACGACAAGACAGCAAACAGGACGACGAGAATAGTAAAGCGAGAGCGGTAATGATGCATGGCATGATCCTTCGTGGGGCAACGTGACTGGCGAAATTAATTACTTATTGGGTGAAGTCACCATGATAAAGGTTCACATCACGGTTTCGTTCCGATGAATATTTCCCTTCATCCGGGTCTGGGTTCTACCGCAGGCGTTCGGACTTCTTCATTGAGCCAATCTCGTCGTGTATTCCTCCCAACGCATAGATTGTCAACAAAGGAGAAGACGAAAGTATTCGGGTCGAACGAAATGCCACAGTTGAAGACTTTAAAGGATTGATGCGACGTAAACACAGCGAATCTCCTGGCTGGCTGACTTCTCGACACCAAATTGATATTCGCGAAGGGCAACGTATTGGGGCGCGCAGTAGAACGTCTCGCCAATGATGTCGCTGGATGCCCAACGAAGATGTGGGCCGAAGAAGAACCAAGCGGTAAATGTGAAGATGCCGCTCAGTGCGATCCAAACAACCAATTTCTTTGAGGAGTTGAATCTTTTCGTTGTTGAACTTTGTCGTGTGAGGCAGCAGCGGATTGGCCTGATCGGTCGAGGTGACGTACAAGGGCTTCGAGTATGTCCTGCATGTCATCGTTCGCCCGGTTTCGTGTGCGAAGATTGAGTCGCAAGCAACGCATTCACTTCCTTCTCAACGTCAATAGCGTGCGAACCGCCCATCGTAACAATCGTTCCGTCTGGTGCGATCACAATCGTCACTGGGACAACAGACACACCAAGAGCATTTAGCTCGTCAACATCGACCGCCAAATTGCGTGTGCGGGTCCAGCCTTGCTTCGCAACGGCCTTTGCGGCTCGCATGAGATCAGAATCGATCGATACAGAAATCATCTCAACTCTCCCGTCCCAATCATTGTTACGCTCTAGAATGTCCTGCATTTTCGTCACCGGGGCAAAGCATGTAGCACACCAGGACGCCCAGAAATCGAGGACAACCACCTTTCCTCGTTGATCAGAAAGCTTCGTCGTTGATTTGCCATCCAGCGTTGAAAGCAGCATGTCCGGTGCGGGTTTACCGACGAACGATCGATACGACGGTTCCGAAACCCCTTCCAAAGCAAGAGGTTGTCGCGTCAGCCGTACGTCAATCTCTGCACCAGCATTGCCCGGTACGAGTGTTAGAATCAAACCAGTTCCAGTGGGCCCACGAATGATACTGGCGGCCTCTCCAACGGTCTTTCCGCTCAACAAGGTTCTCGTGTAGCCGATCCTAACCGCCACAAGACGATCCCCTTTATGGATGCGTCCGCATTTGTCGGCGGGGGAATCGGCAACGACCATCGTAGCAAACAGGTCGTTTTGATGCTTCTTCAATGCGATGCCGACACCTGAGAGTACTGGGTAGCTCTTTGCTTCGGCGTCTACAATCGTCCGTGGTGACGTGCTCGCCTCGTCGGCGGATGCCGACCAACATGCAATCAAAGCAACAATCAAGGAGAAAGCTCCGCGTGTCATCATAATAGTCTCCAATTCAGTCGGTAAGAAACAATACGAATTGCGATCTATGGAGGCACAGGAGGTGTATGCATAGATTCGTGAAAACAATCCACCGGTCCTCCGCGTACATCAGATGACTATCCGCCGTCGTGACCCTCGCGTTGGGAAATCGGCAATAGGCCATCGGCCGATCACCAGTACTTAGACTTGAACAAAGGTTTGGACAGTTTAGCAGACAGTTCCCCGGGCAGCCCCGCCTGGACTTCCTTGCAGCCAGCAGTGGCTACAATGCTAAGCGTGCGTTGTACGTCATTCAACGTGAGGCCAAATTTAAAGGTGTCTTTAGCGCGCGGTGCAACAGACCAGCGTTCCCGATCCGTGATCTGGTGTCTGCGGACGAAGTCTGGAGTTTCAATCTTAGTCTGGGAAGTTCGTTGATCAGACGTCGAAGGTTTTTGACGTCTCGGTGATTAATCAGTCCATAGTGCAGGGTCTGGGGACAGTACTTTCGAGTCAGATCCTTGGTGTTCTCATCCCGCCACCCCGCGAAGCAATCGTAGACCGGCAGTGGCGTGCGATCGCTCAAACACGGACACCCTCCCCCTTTTCATCGCATTGTTACCCGATGGTGTGAACAGGCGCTAGAATGGTTGCCAAAAGAATGATCCCGGGAACGCCAACGACGGCGGCAAGCAACAGAATTTTCCTTTTCGTGGCCGGCCATACAACAGCGTCCATTGCAATCATGGTTCCCTGGCTTTCGCAATCGCAACCACGCAGCTTGCAGATCGCACCGCCCTCCCAACACTGGCGGTTAGTCTTTGCCAGAGGTGATTGAAATCGTGGTAAAGTCGAATTGCAGTTTGAGCCCAAAGCGTTCCGCCGCGCGAAAAACGCGAACGAAATGAAGAAAAACGCGAACGGAATGAGGTATGTGAACGACACAAAAAGAGGCCCGTTGGAGCAGGTCGTGAAATGGAATCGATCTTTTGAACGGTTTGATTGCAACGAATAGCGAATTGCGATCTATACGGCGGCACGTTGGGGCGTTTGGATTCATCTACCCCCTCGTTGCTGTGCTCGTGTTCTTTGATAACGAAGGAAATCCAGTTTGATCTGAGTCTTAATTCGATTGGCATTCGATAGCTCAGACAGCGACCCGTTTCCGCTTCGCATTTCTTGCTTGAAACCGTCCTCGGCATCGTCGGCAAACTCGATCGCTTTTTGATACGCGGAAGCCACCGTGTCGTGGTGCCCACGAAAGATCGCGTATTCGGCTTTGGTCCGCCAAAGATCGCGTTCTGCTGACGCGACTTGCTGAGTCGTCCCACGTCCCGATTCGAGGCGGGACTTGGCCGATACAACAAATGATTGTTGAGAGAGCATCAATTGCGCCAGGTGCGCCCTTTCCTGGACGGTGAACAAGTCCTCTTGGTGCATGAGCGTGACATCCCGCTTCTCCAGGTCGTCCAAGTCGTTCCATCGCCTCTCATCGCCCTCGAACTTCTTGCGAATCTCTGTCACAGTTTGATCGGTGTGATCGGCGGATTTAACTGGGACACCAACTTTAACTCGAGCGTTCATGCCTGTTCGGACAGCCCAATGGCCATTGCGCCGCACATTGTCGCAGTCTGCCCACGCCAGCGAGCATTCCTTTAGGTTCACTAAGTTCACTTCGGATGAAACGAAAGCCACTTTGCCTGTTAGTGTGACTGGCGGGCCATGAGTAGACCGTATTTCTGCTGTCACCGTTTGGCCCATCAAGTTTGGCGGGAATATCTTGCTGATCGGAACCTGAAACTCGACCCGCATTTGGTCCAACGCAACAACTCGGCAGAGCCGTTCGCCGCGCCGGACGGATTGGCCAGGACTCACGTTAACGGATTCAATAACGCCGTGAGCAGGTGCTTGAACTTGCAGTCGCACCATCCGATCTCGAAGCTTTAGCAATACCACGTTGTCACGCTTTAGCTCCATCGCTTGCTTGGTCTTCTCGGCGATGGCGACTTCAATCCTCAGCGCGGCATGAGACACTTCCAACTCACATTTCTGTAATTCTGAAGGGCTGATCGGCGTAACACGATCCTTCGTTGCACGTACCCTTTGTAGCTCTGCATTGGCCATTGCAAAGGACGACTTCGCCTCTCGCTCCTTGAAGTCACTCTCGATCGATTGCTCCAGAATCTTGGTATTTTCCGTTGCCTCGGCCAGGGCCTGCTCAAGCTCTGGGCATTCCATCGAAACGAGCAATTCACCCTTTTTTACAGCCTGTCCCGGCTCCACATGTAGCTTTACGATCCATCCGTCATCTGAAGCAGTCGCAAACATGTCAACCGCAGATCTCATAATCCCCTGGTCCATTCCAATGACTTCAGAAAGAGACGCTGTTGCTGCCGGCTTCTCGTCGCTTGTTTCTTGTGCCTCATCTGAAGGCGTGACTCTCACGGCGGGCGGATTATCAAGTTCCTGTCCGGCCCCTAATGTTGCCCCGAAGCTTGCCGTGGCGAGGATTAGTATTCCGGCGGCCGTGACGTACATTAATACTGACTTTCGCAATTCAACCCGTACCGGCAGTCGCTCACGTCGCTCTATCAGATCAGACATTCTGCGAGTGAAAGGATGGCGAAATCCCAGCACGCCGATCGCGCCAGCGACTGCCCAAGATCCAGTACTCGAACGGCGTAGCAGATCGATCAAGTCATCCACATAGTTTAGCTTGTCGGTCTGGCCGACCGCGACGTCGTCGGCGATCAGCTCGCGCGAATAGTTCGCGACGAACCTCAAATACCAATACAGAGGCTGACACCACAGCAGTGGCAAAGATAAGATCATCAGCGAATTGCCCACCGCATCGCGTCGATCAATGTGCGCTTGCTCGTGCAACAAAACATGCCGCAGCGTCCGCGACTCGGATTCTTCACATAGCCCCTTCGGCAACACGATGATGGGTCGCAAAACTCCAAACGACATTGGACGCACATTCCGTCGAGAAACCATGACTTGGGCGCGACGGCGTTTGTTGATTGCTTCGTAGACTTCCTGAACACATTCAGGTGCAGTCTGCCAGCGCTGGCAGGCAACCGTCATGGCGATTCGAGCAAGGACTATCCAGGCGAGTAAGCAACCGCTGACCAAGAGGTATCCGTACTGCGCCATTGCTCGCAATGACAGTGACTTTGTTGGCGCAGCGGATGTAACCACCGGTTCTTCGACTTTCACGGCCAAGTTCGGCTCAGAATTTTGCATTGCCGTCGGTTGCTCGCCCAATTGAACTGAAGCCGTGTCGATCGCGACAGGTAGGCTCTCGCTGCCGACATTCCCTGTGTTGACGTACGAGATGTCCAGGCGCTGCGGGGCGATCACGGCGAGCAGAGTCTTCGACTCGGTGAACGAAGCGTGGCTAAGCCGCGGCAGTGGAATGAACGCCAGCAGAATCCAGATCGCTGCGATTGAAACGGTCACTTCGGCGGCACGTTGTTTGAATGCTGGACGCTTGGCTAAGAAAACTACCAACGCTCCCAGGCCTAACAATACGGCTGTACCGATCATCAGATTCAATGCGGAACCAAGTTGATTCGTAACAAACATATTCATCGAACCTTCACCTTACTTTGAGGATGATTTGTTAGATTTCTGTTGCAACTTGATCAACTTTTGCAGTCGATCCAACTCGTCGGGGTTTGGCGCACGCAGCGCGAACAGACTTTGAACCAGCTGGTCCACCGACCCGTCAAAGGCCGAATCGAGCAGCTTGCCAACCATCTGTTTGATCGTGCGATCTTTCCTGGCCGTGGGTCGATAGACGAAAGCCCGTCCGATCGTGTGATGCTGGACCAAGCCCTTTTCCTCCATCGTGCGGAGCATTGCCTGAACCGTATTTTGAACGATCGGGACGTAGTCCCGAATCGACTCGTAGACTTCGCGAACCGTGCATTCGCCCTTCTCCCAGAGGATTTTAAGGATGTCCAGCTCGCGCTGAGTGGGCGTTTGTTGTGCTGTCATTGAGAGTTGCTCCTTTACCGCAAACACAAAGCTTAGTAAGGTAAGCGTATGGAAGCAAGTGTAATGTCCGAGGTTTTGTCGGCTGCAGGTGAAAGTGCCTGTCCACAGCCTCGATTCTCACCGACCGAGAACCTCGTTTTGCGCGTGCAGCAGATCAGAATCGTCAGCTGCATCGAAACGACCAAGCGCCGGAAAAATGCACACCGCCTCAAGGGCTAATGGCATAACTCAGGAGAGCGAAAAATAGCAGCCCCCACGCTCGGCGTGATGGTGCG
>JBDONA010000792.1:0-13975 GCA_039831575.1 Fuerstiella sp.
CATTTCTGCCGAATTACCTCCACCGTTGCAGCACGGTCTCTGCCACTTTACGGACGGTGGGGCCAAACGCCACGATGGATGCTTGAGAAGCTTCGGAAGCAGGCAGTGGCTGCCAGAAAAGAGTAGGTTCAGGATGCAGTGTTGGTTTAGCATTGAAAACGAAAGAAGCCGGGAATTGTTCCCGGCTTCCTTTTTTGGCATTGTCACAATGTCCTTCGAATCTGGTGACTCAGAATCCGTCCCGACCCCAATTTACGACTTCCTCCTGCTCGTCAATCAACAATTTCGCTTCACCGACCGCGACGGCAAGGAGATCGGGAATCTCAATGATTCCCTGTGTATACATCCCTGCGACTGGGGTTGCCAAAGCGGCATCAGCAGTGGAGTGGCTGGCATTGAATCGCCCGCAGCCCGACGAGTGGTACGAGGAAACCGGAAAGGGAACGGCGAAGCTATGATGATCTTCAAGAATGGTAATAGGCCGTCGAATGACGTGCGGCTTTGCCGTCTTTGGAAGTGGCCGACAAGTCGATATTCCGATGGCGAAGCACAAATCACAGATCGGTGTACCAGCGGGCGACACCGAAATCAAAAAGGAATAACCGATGCGTCTTAAGGATTGGGAAGCGACGATCCAAGAGATCGTTGATGATTGCAGTCACGATCAAATGGCAGCGAGCAAGGTCTTGATTGCATGGCGTGTGAAGTTGGAACAGGAACCGACCAGTTTGCAGCCGTTCCAAATCGACCAGATCGTACGAGAGGTCAGACGACGGCTCGGCGTTAATAGCTAATCTAATTACACAGATGCAAGAGCCAACGCTCATGTCCGGCGTCTGTGCTGCTTCGATCTCTTCCTGCGTTCTCGTGGGAACAGATCGTAACCAATCGGGTCTCCACTCCGTACCCGTATCGAACTGGACTCGGTTACAATACAGTTCAGCATCTCATTACCTTCTAGTGACCGAGGAAATAATGGCAAAAGACGATCAGGCCGCCCCGAAAAAAGATGAACCCGTGGCGGTATCGAACCACACAGAAAAGATCAAGTCGCAGGTGTTGGAGAAAGTCGGCAAGCCTCCCCGTCTGCATCGTGTGGAGGTGTGTCGGCACCACGACGGCAACTACCGGGTCAACATTTGGGAGCAGTTGGAGCAGATGGGGGACTCCACTTTTTCAATGGCTGTCCAGATTCGGTCGTCCTATTATTTGAAGGTATCGGATACAGGTGAGATCATTAGCAGTAACCCGCCGCTGACCAAACTCATCGGGTGACTCAGAATCCATCCCGCCCCTGCTCGTCAGTCAACGTTCTGGCTTCACCTACCGACACTGCGAGGAGATCGGGAATCTCAATGACTCGACTTCAGCCACACCAACCCAAGACGGTTCGGCTATCGAAATCGATTCAGCGTCTACTCTTGCTGAGTCAGGCAATCCCACTCTGCTTCATCAGAGTATCGAGCCTTTTGGCATACTGAGCGATCTTACGATCAGCCCTTTCCAGCACCCCTTCGTGGCGATGCTTTTCCTGGCGACTTTGATACGTCAGATCATGGCACCTGCGACAGCCAAAGTATCGCTCCCCAGGAGGTAAATAGACCTTGGCGACTCGTTGGTTGCAGGCTGTGCCATCGACGATCAACGGGCACGTGAACCACCATCGTGAACCTCCAAAATGAGGATGCGTAATCTGAAGTGCTATCGGCGTCACGATTTCCTCAGAACCGTTTCTGTGGAACGACAGTGAAAAGATGCGATCCCCTTCGGCACTAAGAGATGTGGCGAAATTCACAGATGCCAGCTCCCTTCCAGTGATCGAATGTCCCCAGGAAAAAGTACCACGGATGCCAACTTTCAGAAGTCCATCCCTGGCAGATTCTCTGACATCGACGGACAGAGATTCCTCGACAGGCGTCTTCTTGCTGGGTCTGTCAGTGAAGTTACCACTACCAATACTTCCCATGATGAAATCCTTTTTGTTGCGTCGAAATGAATAAAGGTGCCGGGCGACATCCTTTGCTGAAAGCTGGTGGTCAGAACGGCGGTGTCTCCCCGTCCCGATTGTCCATGTCGATTGATTTTGGAATCCAGTCAACAATTCCAGTTGGTCCCGTCCAGGTGTAGTGTGTTTCTGCCCAATCTTTGTGTGATTGTTTTTGGCCACGAGCCGATCCTTCAGTCGATTTTCTTTTCTTAGTGGTTTCAGGGGCAAAGAACTGGATGGGCTTTGGTTGGGGCTGATCTTCTCTGTCGCCGTCCTTCAATGACAGATCCTGGCGTCGACAGCGTTCTGCCATTGCTGCCTCCCTTTCAGGTCCATCATTCAGGCTGCTGCACAACCATGTGATGTATTCATCAGGCATTTCCAGCCACAGCGTGCCTTTGTGCTGCCCAAACCAAATTACCTGGCCGCTGGCGGCGTTAGCCTTACGATTTTCTCGATGTGATTTGCTGCGATCCCTTTGCCTGGACCGTTTCAGGCTGCTTCTTGGTTTCTTTGCCATGTTGGTATCTCGAATCCACATGCCACTGATGCGTGGCATTTATTTATGGGGCAGGTCTGAGCACCAGATGAGGAACGGTTTCACGTCGGCGTCGTCAGTTCCCATCCTGCAGCGAGACATCGCCCAGCAAAATAAGTTTTTGCCGTACATGTTCGGTCAGGTTTGGGCAGTCGGTGATCAGTTGCCGAATTTGCTCCCAACATGCACCCAACTCACTCGACTGCACCACTCTCGATGGGTTTGCCTGTTTTAGCAGCGTTTTTCCGCGATGTTAAAGTCCCTCTGGCCCCACTTACCAGAATCTCCTGCAAGACGATGCAGGGCGTTGCGAACCCCAGCAAACACTGGGGTTTCTTTTTTTGGGTGGCACTGGATTTCCCCCGCTGTCGGCACCGTGGTGTGTTACACGTGGACCACTTTCTCAATCAGACGCCCTGCCGACGGCGTCTGCCGTGACCCTTCGGTTTTGAGCCTCAGCAGCTTTCTTTGTGTGACGGTACCAGTGAGTTTTTTCGGAGGGCGTCCGAAACACGCCGCTTAGGCCCGGGTGCCTGGGGCGGCGGCAGGCTTCCATCTCGTCTCTTCTGCCGCCAGAATGCCGCTCGGGTTTCACATTCCCTGCCACTTCTGTCTGTTCGCCCTGCCCCAGCCACTGAATTCCTATGACAACCACCCGCCGCAATTTTCTTTCCTCGGCCACAGCAGCCGCAGTTCTTCCCGTCGCGTCGTCGGCAATCGCCGGTACGCCGCCCACGAATGCAGCTGCCGGTCCGTTCATGTTCTGTCTGAACGCCAGCACGATTCGTGAACAGACGCAGGACATCAGACAGCAGATTCGGATTGCTGCTGACGCTGGCTACGATGGCATCGAACCGTGGATGCGGCATCTGACGCAGTATGTCGAAGCGGGCGGAAGCCTGTCCGATTTGAGAAAAATAATCAGCGATGCCGGACTAACGGTGGAGAGTGCGATCGGCTTCGCTCAGTGGATTGTGGACGACCCCGAGCGCCGCAAAAAAGGGCTGGAGGATGCGAAGCGGGACATGGATATTCTGGCTCAGATCGGTGGACATCGGATTGCGGCCCCGCCGACGGGGGCGACAAAGGGGCCGAAGCTGGATCTGTTTGTCGTGGCCGCACGCTACCGGGCTCTGCTGGAGATCGGTGACGAAACCGGAGTAGTGCCGCAGCTTGAAGTCTGGGGCCATAGTGTCAACCTGTCACGGCTGGGAGAATCCGTCATGGCTTGTGTCGAAGCCAGCCATCCGAAGGCGTGCCTGCTGCCTGATGTGTATCACATCTTCAAAGGCGGATCAGAGTTTGGTGGGCTGGCTCTGCTGGACGATGCTGCGATTCACGCTTTTCACATGAATGACTACCCGGCTTCGCCCAGTCGCGCGGAGATGAATGATTCGCACCGCGTTTATCCTGGGGACGGCATCGCGCCGCTTACCGAGATTCTTAACATGATTGGCGGCAATGGGCGTTCGGTCGTGCTGTCGCTGGAACTGTTCAACAGAGACTACTGGAAACAGGATGCATTGGAAGTGGCCAGAATCGGCCTGGCAAAGATGAAGGCCGCTGTGGCAGCTGCCGGTTAGTGCGTGTCGCACGGACGTGTGGCGGGACCGGCGAGCCATTTTGCAGCTGCACGACGGCGGCAGTCGCTACACTTCGGTGAAGCGCTATTCAGCGACCGATGGCAGTCGGCACTTGCCTTTGACCGTCAGTTCGGACGGTCTGAGGCACTGGCCTGGTTACCACCATTTCCACTTCCATTTGCTTTTCGGTTTTGACGACCGCGGGGTGGCGTTCTGCGTTCCGAACGAAACGTTTGATGGGGCCGGTTTGCTGAAGGAGATGGGTGTGTCCCAGTCCGGTGCCGCAATCGATGTCGAACCTGCTGCCACACCGTCGAACTTTGGTTCAGTTGGCAACAAGGCGGTCTTGTCGTTTTGTCGAAAGACGGGCGGCTCCAGATAAGCGCGACGTGCAGGTGGTTGGGAGGGTGCCGAACGGCGTTTTCCGTATTCAGCGTCAAGGCGTTGCCGAATCACGTTGCCGACGTCGACCACCTGTACGTTCCTGTCCGGCAGTCTCCATAGTTCTTCGGACAGGCGTGGGTTCGTTTCGATGTCCTCAAACGTCAGTGTTATCTCTGAATCCATTTGAGGAAACTGCAGCTTGACCATTTCGGGAATCAAGTGACCGTTGCAGGATTTATGCCCACTCAGTCTTGCGCGGACCAATGGATTTGCTTCACTGTCGTAGACGGCGTGTTCACGGATGACGCCTCGAATTGTGTCTACCTTGATGACTCGGCGAAGCGGTCGTCCGGACGGACTGTCTTCGATGGCACTCAGCCACAGTTCTCGTCCCCCGGTAAGACCGCGGCTGACTTCGTAGTCGTTGGCATCAAGTGGCTTAACCCCCAGCACCAGCATCAACCAGTTTGGGTCAATGTAGGGAACGCCGCTTGGCACCTGCTGGATCAGTGCCGTATCTTCGTGTTTCCACGTCATGACGGCAGCTTCCCCGGGTCTGGAATAAAACCAGCAGCGTTTGTTGTTGGAACCCAGGTCAGCTCGTGCAATCACATTATCGGCTGTCAGTCGGAAGTGCCGTGGCGCCTTGCAGGCAATGTTCCCCTTCAGACGCACTGGCAGGGTGTTGGGGAATCGGACCACCATGCGGGTTGTGGTGCACCGCCAGCTTTCAAGCCCCTGATTCTGACGATTCAGGTAATCGACCAGTTCGTCGCGGTTGAGCGTCATCGGCAGGGCTGGATCGACGTACCGGGGTTTTTCCTTGTGCCACGGCAGCTGGCAGCCGGCGCTGATCATCAGCACGACGACTGTTGGCAAGATTCGAAGTAAGTGGTCGATCATTCCATGATCCTGTGCGGCTCTGTCCCTGGCCAACGATGTTATCACGCGGCGGCTTCGGCTGTTCCGCCAAACAGCTGGTCCTGTAATTGCAGAATCTGTTCTTCGGTCAATTCACGCTCTTCGACATCGAACGGTCCTTCGCCACCGCTTCCGTTCAGACGCATGGCGGGTCGGTCATCAATTTCAATCGTTTGTTCCAGAATCAACCGGCGCTTCCGCAGCAGCAGCAGCGCCAGCACATACTGATAGTCCTGTTCCACCGTATTCGGAGACTCACACAACTGTACGAAATATTCAAACAGAGAATCCGGATCGATGAGCTGCGGCTGCGTCGAGGACTCAGCTGGAGCCTGACACTTCCAGTATCCGACGGCTGCTTCCGGAGGCCCTGTCCAGGCTTCTGAAGAATAGTCGTGTCGTACAATTCTGCCGTTTTCTTCAACCAGCACCGACCAGCATTCGCTGCCAGCCACCAGCGATTCTCCGGTTGCGGCGCAGACTTTTGAGATTGGACGGATGTTGAAATCCATCGACAAGCGTTCCTCGCCCAGTTGAGGTGATCATATTCCGTCGAACTTCACTGGGATGCTAGGGCAAACGCTGAGATCAGCCAAGGTGAACTGACTGTCGGAAAATAGACGCCACGGTCAGAACCACCGGCTGATGGCGAACAACGGCTTCACATGCGAACGACTGCCATGGACACAACTTCCCGTCCTTGTGGACCACACCAACTGTCCAGGCAATGTCGCCCAGAACCCACAGGCTCAGGGAATAACCAAAACAAAGTACCTTTCCCAGATTGTTGGAATTGTTGCCGTTTTCGGTTGAGTCTGGCTGCTTTGCCGGAATAACCTACTTGGTCCAGCGTCCGGCTTTGGCCCAACCGGAATTTCTGTCGCCAAAACAGGCGACAAACCTCACAACCAGATTGACTAATGGAATTCAGATGGCATCTAAACAGGTAGGACGTGTGTCTCACCCTTTTTCGCCGCCCATTTAAAGCGCCAATCTCACGAGACGAAAGAAAGAACAATGAAAAGACTCACTCAATTGGCGGGCATTTGCCTCGCCGTGTGTATCGCAGGACCTGCACACGCAATCGACCTGACTCCCATCCCGGCAGTGCCCGGTGCCGTGTTCGGTCCGTCAGTCACAGGACAGATTCTTGACAGTGCTGTCTATGTTGATGTAGCGCCCGAGCCTCTGTTTACGTGCGTCAGGTACGTCGACAAGCGGGAAATGCACCCCTGTGCCGTGCCTAAAATCATTCGTGTCAATGATCCGTGCGCCGTTGATGATCCGTGCAATTGCTGCGCCCCACCCCAGTGCGTTTACATTCTGATCTGTGTGCCACCATGCGGATGCGAAGAAGTAAGATGCCGACGTGATGGAGATCGATTGCGGTATGATTATGGCAAGTACGCCGTTGATGTTCGCATCAAGAAGGGCCGCATCGTCGTGGACTATCAGAACTAGTTCTCATGGCGTTTGCTGCAGAAGAATGCAGCACATGCCACAATCGAAGCATTCCACAGGAAGCAACGTGATTCACGTTGCTTCCTTTTTTTGGCAGTGTGAATGCTGTATGCGTATTTGAATCGAGGATCTCAGATCCTTGACGGCTGATTTCAGCGTTCGTTTTCCATGTGCAGCCGTCCATTGCGTCTTCTGTGACGACACTGATGCGTCCTGGCTGCATCCGTGTCACGATCAGCGTGGTCATGTGCCATTTGCTCACGAACGGTCGCCCGCATCGGCCAGTGGGGCGTCCTGCATAAGGAAGAATATTCGAATGCGCCGAAATCTGAAGGTCAGTCGTGCTGCGCTGCGACTTCCTGCTTCAGTTTCCTAAACCCCCTCAATTGCCGGACTGGAACTCCTGGGGCATTACTGTCAGTAATACCAACGTATTTGCGCCAATGAGATTCTCTGGAATCATCAGAAAAGTCGAATCAAGGAAATGAGCGATGCTCGACCTGGTACGTGTTGGTGGATTCTCCAAACGCATTTCATGGAAGGTTCGGTCAGATGATTCCGAACAAACTGATGACGATCCTGATCGCCGGTACCCTGCTTGGTGCTTCCGGATGTTCTGGTACTCGCCTGAGAAGTCTGATCACGCGATCGGACTACGTGAGTCTGGAAGAACTGGAAGCTCAGGATGCTGCTGCTGAGGCGGCCATTGCCGAGTCAGAGGAATCCAAATCCAGCGAACAACTGGTGTCCAGCGAACAGGAGTCGTCTGAGGACGACGCGAAAGCGACTGAGGAAAAGAAGAAATCCTGGTTCAGCTTCGCCGCTTTACTTAGACGTTCGTCAGACGATTCGGAATTGGGCCCTGACCCATTTGTCGAGGTCGACGACCTGGAAACGGGAAAAGTGGTCTCGACAGATGTCAGTGATGACATCGATGAGGGAGCACCAACGACAGAGGCAGCAGTTGCCAGGGCAACGGAAAAATACTCCGCCACGATGACGAATATCGAAGATCAGGCTGAAGGCCTGTTCGATACGCTGAGTGCAGCGGAAGTGGAGGCAGCCATCGACGAGCGAGTCAAGTTGCCGGAAATCACGCCAGCCTCAGGAACTTTGGCATCGGGTCAGCAGTCCTTCGCCGATTTCATCGCACAACATAACAACCCAGGTGCCAGGTCTGCGGCAACTGAAGATCAGTCGGGGCTGTCAGCGGCGATACCGGAAGCCAAACAGTCAAACCCATTCGCTGCGGCAGCTGCTGCAGAACCAGTGATTACCGCAATAAAAAGGGCAGACAAACTAAGCGAATTTGACCGACTATTCGGAGCGGCGTCCGCTGCTGCGGATGCACCGACGACCGAAACCCGATTCAATGACGCATTCACATCGGAATTGTTTCCGGAACTCGATGTCCTGATCACCGACAGCGATGTTGGACCTCCGGCAGTTGAACCGATTCGCATACAGGCAGCGTCGCGGGAGTCTGAAACACAGGACTCAGCCGTCGACCCGTTCCAGCTGGCCGCTCGGAAACACGGGTTTAGTGAAGTTTTGCAGGATGATCCCTGGGCCGCGTTCAATAAACAGGATGGTGACGGCGCACAGACCAAAAGCGATGTTGAAGTCAAAAATGCTGTTGGGGACGATGAATTTTTCTGGGGTCATCAGACCCGGACACCTCAGCCAGAGACGTTTCCTGTCGTCGAAAACGTGACCGGCAACTCTGAGATATCACCTCCCGTGCCGGTCTTTCAGCACGTGTCGTCGTCTGATCGGCCAGCAAGAATGACTGGTGGAGCTCAATTGTCGACCGACCTGAGTGCGGGACTGACGATACCGACTTCGTCTGCGCCTCAGCCCGTGCCCTACGATGGTTTCGAGCAGTACGCAGCAACAACAGCCGAACCAGCGTCATGGACGGAGACCCCCTTCGCAGTCTCAGATCCTGCGGATGCGGACTTTGCGGATGCGTTTGGCGCAACAATGGCTGCCGCGTCTCCAGAAGTCAGAACCGGCTCCAGCGTAACGGCGACCAATGGCTGGCCGATGCGGACATGGATCTTTCTGGTCGGATTCGCGGTGGTGGCCTACCTGCTGTTCGCGCCGGCCCGTCAGAATCGTCCCAAAGCGTAATTCCGGTGGTTGACGACGTCGTACTTACCCCACTTCACGTGATCGAACTGCGCGCCCCGGCAGAACGGATTCTAGACTCCACAGTGAACGAAGCGACCTGATCTGCGGTCGCCTGCCTGCGGGCCGTATTAAATCATTGTGGAGTTAGTCATGACACAGGATCCATGGAGTCGTCCGACCCTCGCAGACTTGAAGGATGTGCTGGAAAGCATTGGCAAGCCGGACGTCACGAATCTGCGCACGAATGAGCGGCTTGAGCTGTCTGTGCCGGCAGAAATCACGACGCAGCGCGGAAATACGATTTCTGCCATGACCCGGGAAATCAGCCGAACAGGCATTGGGATGCTGCATCGCGGGTCTGTTTCCCCCGGTGAAGCGTCCGTGCGGATGGCCAGTGAGACTCGGGAGTTTGAATACAAGGTTCTCATCGAGTGGTGCCATCCCTGCGATAATGGCATGTTCATGAGCGGTGGACGATTCCTTTCCGGAGACGATCAATAGAGCAATCAGCAGGATTTTCCGATTGTGTCAGTCGTTCCATGCACTGAGGATTTCCCGGCAAGGGCCTTGCCGCAAACCTTGACGATCAAGGAATCAGTAGCGATATAAGTGTTCAAACTTGAACCAGGGGATCTGCCGAGGATTCTGTGGAGCTGAACAAACATTCAGCGGAACACAACTCGCATCGCGATCGTGATCACGCAAAGATTGCCGTTGATTCGATACGAATAGGGAAAAGAAACAAGATCTCCCTTCTCTCGGCGTGTGCGCATGGTTTCAGATTTCTACAAACGGCAATCCCTTCCGTTGCTGCTTTGTTGTCTTATCGTGCTGCCCATCCTGACCTTCCTTGGCGAACAGGTTTCCTCAAACAACGACATCGAAACGTGGCTGCCTCGCAACTGCGAAATCCGAGACAACTACGACGACTTCTGCGATACCTTTGGTCGTGACGAGACGATTCTGATTGCTTTTGAAAAGCCCTTCCCCGAGGCAGCCAGATTGCAGGCGGCTTCTGATCGGTTGACGGGCCTGCCCGGTGTGTCGGTCTGCTGGACCCGCCGCCGGGTTGTGGAGTCGATGTTGTCCAACCATGTTCAGCCGAACATCGCCAACGATCGTCTGGTGAACCTGTTGACGACTCCCGACGACGATCTTGAGACAATGCTGGTTTCGATCAACGAACACGGTATCGTCCACCGTGGCCAGACCGTTGCCGCGATTCGTGGTCAGCTGGCATATTGCGGCATGGACAACGCGATCCTGGCCGGAGGCCCCATTGTCGCGACACAGCTCGATCACCTGGGCAGTCGCGAGCGTGCTAAATTTCTGTTTTCGCTGACGCTGTTGATTTGTCTGGTATTGCTGCGTGTGAACATCGGGTGCTGGAAGACATCCGCAGTGTTAATGCTGACCAACGTGTTCTGCATCGAAATGACGCTCACGTCCATCTGGGCAACCGGCTACGAAATGAATTTTCTGATGTCGTCACTGCCAGTGATGGTGATGGTGTTCACGACGGCCGCTGCGATTCACTTTATCGGTCACTACCGACACGAATACCCTCACGAGGATGCCGTCGGCCGTGCTCTGTCCGGTGTGATTCGGCCCAGCAGTTTTGCGGCCTTGACCACGATTATTGGTCTTGTCTGCCTTGCCGTTTCTGACGTGGGGCCCATTCCCGCGTTCGGAGTCGTTGCGGCGATGGGGACTTTTTTCAGCTTCATCATCGGAGTTTTTCTCACGCCGGCGGTGTTGGTAGCCCTGAAATATAAGCCATCTTCCGCAACTCTGACGCAGGAGCGTTCTCTGCAGAAGCTGGCCATGTCGATTGTCAATCGGCCGTGGCGAGTCATGGTGCCGGGACTGATCGTGACAGCCATTTGTGCCCTCGGTCTGCAGAATCTCAGGTCACTGATTGATCCGCTTGAGTTCCTGCCGGAAGACGATCGCGTGGTCCAGGACACCCGGCTGGTGGCTCGGACGCTGACGAGTCCAACGTCGATTGAGGCCGTTGTGGACTTTGGTCATGCAGACACGTCTTTTGTGCATCGTCTTCGTGAAATCCGTGGTATCGAAGCGATCGTGACTGACGTTCCGAATGTGTGCCATGCGTTGTCTCTGGCCGATTTTTTCCCCGAGGAACTTTCCGAAAACACCTTATCACTGTCAAACCTTGCGTCGTCTTCGGGCAGTTCAGCCGTCGGCGGGCTGATGGCGGACGGCAGTCGATTGTGGCGAATCTCGCTGCGTCTTCACGACGATTCGCCCTCATCACTCAAGCAGACCGTTTCGCTACTGAAGTCTCGCTGCGCGGAAATGCCAGTCACGTTTACCGGGATTGGTCCGCTGCTTGAGAACGCCCAGGTGCAGATCTTCGCAGGGTTCTGGAAGAGCTTTGCATCGGCATTTGTTCTGATTACCGTGGTGATGGTACTCGCCCTGAGGTCGTTGACGGCGGGCCTCGTCGCAATGATTCCCAACCTGACACCGATTCTGCTGGTTTTTGGCCTACTGGGCTGGTGCGACTACCCGATCGACATCGGGATCATGATGACCGCCAGTATCGCACTGGGGTTGGCTGTGGACGGCACGTTTCACTTTCTATTCAGCTATCGCGACGCTCGCACCCTGCTGGGATGTCGCTATCGAGCGGTCCGCACAGCTCTGTTGCAGACGGGCCTGCCGATCATTTCGTCGGCGGTGATCTCAGGGACAGGATTACTGGCACTGGGTTTGTCGCCATTTCGACCAACCATGCGATTTGGTGTCCTGATGTTCTGTCTGCTGATCGCGGCGCTGGTAGGCGATTTGATCCTGCTTCCGGCATTTCTGGCCATCGGTTCGCGGCGCAAGCGTCGGTCGCAACAGGCGCCTGTTCTGGAACCCGTAACGGAACGCGTGGCTGCCTGATTCGGGTCGCTGCAACGGTCGGATTCCGGTCTCGGAATGTCTCCGTCGGGTGCTGCCAGCGGCCTGCCGGCCCTGCCGCCAATCACACCGCACGAAACGCGGCCCGAATAGTGTTTTTCCAGCTTATCCGGCCCTCCGGAGCGGTATCACGGCGGGCTGTTTTCTGTTACACTGGCAACTTCGAAGAATCGACCACTTCACATCGTCACCCTGAGACACCTCAGGCGGTCCGGGCGCGATCGGTCGATCACCAGACATGAAGCCCATGCCACGTTCCGTCGCATTATTGGCGACGTCATCGGAAGTAACAGATAATGCAGTTAACCTGTGATCGGGCCCTGTTTTCCGCGGCCTTTCAGACAGCGGCCTCGGCCGTTCCAGTTCGCACCCCTAAGGACGTCCTTCGCAATGTCTACATGCACGTCAGTTCCAGCGGCGTAGAACTGGTCGGTACGGATCAGGAAGTTGCGATTCGTTTCAGCGTCGATGGTGTGACCACAACATCAACCGGCGAGGCGTTGCTGCCCACCGCTCGTGTATCGTCAATTCTGCGTGAGCTGCAGGACGATCAGTTTGACATCCATGTGGAAGAACAGTCGCTGACCCTGAAAGCCGCCGGTTCACAGTTCCGCCTGTCCTCCGAAGATCCACGGGACTTTCCGCCCGTGCCGGAGTTTAACGACAGCGATTACTTCCGGATTCCGGCGTCCGTCTTTCGCCAGATCATTCGTCGAACGTCATTTGCCACGGACGTCGAAAGCACACGTTACGCACTTGGCGGTTTGCTGCTGGAATTCGAGGACGGCAAAGTGACTGTGGCCGCGACCGACAGTCGCCGTCTGGCAGTCGCCACAGCGGCCTGCGAATGCGAAGGTAGTCCTAAGGCTCCCGAGAAGACGACCGTTGTGCCGACCCGAGCGATGGCATTGCTGGAACGATCGATTGATGCCGACGCTGAATTCGTGGACGTCGCCGTTCATGAAAATGAAGTGCTGATGCGGACCGGACGTTGCATCATTTACAGTCGACTGGTGGAAGGGCGTTTTCCCAAGTACCGAGACGTCATTCCGGATTCGGGCAGTGTCAGCATTCCCCTGACCGCCAGCCCCTTCCATGCGGCTGTTCGTCAGGCTCAGATCGTTACGGACGAAGAAAGCCGCGGAGTTGACTTTGTATTTGCCAATGCCCTGATGACACTGTCCAGTCGTGCTCAGGATGTCGGTGAATCGAAAGTTGAACTGCCGATCGAATTCGACCACGAAGAGATTCGTATTACCTTCGACCCGCGTTACGTCGCTGATTTCCTGAAAGTGTTGCCACCGGAAACACTGGTTGAGCTGCAACTCACCAGCGCTGAGCACGCGGCCGTGTTTCGAGTCGATGATTCCTATACCTATGTGATCATGCCGTTGTCACAGAACCGTTAGTTTGTCTCAGCTCATGTGCTGCAGGACAGGGAGGCGTCTTTTGGGCAATACCGGCGCGGATCGCCGAAATCGTTGAGTTTCAGACACGGAGCAGTCGCTCCCGGTAAACCGGCCTGGGCGGATGATGAGCTACTACGAACAACCATCACGACTGGGACATCTACTGCAACGAATCGTGCGGTCGAAAGGGCTGGCCGAGCAGTCGTCCGGTCAGGAGCTCAACCAAATCTGGAAAGCGGCGGCCGGTGAACGTGTGGCCGCCAGAAGTCATGTTCGACGTCTTCGCGGCGGCATTCTTGAAATCGGCGTTTCCAACGGAACCATTCTTGAAGAACTCCGGAGCTACCTGCAGCACGAATTGCTCACAACAATGCAGCAGCGGCATCCGGAACCACCAATCAAGTCCTTAAAATTTATCAAAACTCGTTAGCTACGCTTATTCACGAGAACATGTTGCTGTTGAGTCAGTCCTGGTGACCAACGGGAACATGTTGTCCGTTCTGAGTGTTAGCTCGCGTGTCTGAGGCACTGGCCTCGTTAGTTTGTTATCGCCGTGCGCGGCGCTCAATACGCTCAGAAAGCCCCAACGTGTCAGAAGAGGTTCCTTCAGAAAACGACTACACCGGCG
>JBDONA010000700.1:0-13950 GCA_039831575.1 Fuerstiella sp.
AAAGGTCGTCACTACATCGCGTTTTGGATTTCAAACACTGGAGTTATCAAATTCAGTCGTCGAAAACACGGCCAAAAAATTTCCACCCCATCCACTTTGTCACTCTTCTGGGGAACATGGGCTGGCTCTGACATGATTTGCTCCGGGATTTAGGGGGGGGCAGGCTGCGAGGTCTTCGCACGGCCCCGCAAAACCCTGGCAGAAATCTCAAGTTTCCTGAGATTAGGGGACCGTCGCCGTGGACGGCAGATGCAGATCGACCCTGGCGTGCATCGTGTACAGCCGAAACTGACGACCGTCATGCACCAGTTGTCCACTGGATTTGTTGTCGTGCACCGGCAGCAGCGGGCCTTCTGAACACTTCTTCCACACCCGCAGGTCATCCGAAACGGCCATGTAAGTACACCAGTCGCGTGGCTTTTCGGACGATCCTGTGCCGTGGAGGACGGCGTAATATCGTCCTTCGTATTTGATAACCTGATTCATGGCAATCATCAATTTGTCATAATCATCCGGGCCAGGAATGATCAGTGGCTCGTCGCTGACGTTGGTCCAGACATCCATGTTGTTCGATGTCGCCAGCCATATTCCCTGATCTCGACGCTCATAGAAAAGATACCACGTCCCGTCCTCAAAAAACGCTGTCGGAGTCCCGTACGGTCCGGCGGCAATCTTCGTCCCGTTTGTGTGGCGAACGTCGAGCGTCCCGACCCGCTGCCAGGCGATGCCGTCCGTTGATTTCAATAACTGAGGCTGGTCTTTCATCCCCTCGGCAAACATGTACAACGTTCCGCCATGTTTCACGATCATCATGTCTTCCACCCAGACATCGTCGAATATTGGATTCCGAGGATGACGCTTCCAGGTGATGCCGTCCGGCGACGTTGCATAGCCTAGTTTCATTGTTAGTGGCTGCCGGTCCTGGTTATATCCTGTATACCACAGGCGATATTCTTCACCGTCCATCAAAATCCAGCCACGTTCTCGAATCAACGCGTCCCAGTTCCCTTGTGACGACGTAAAAACCGGGGTTTCTGTGGTCGACTTAAAGGCTCGAAATGACGCGGGAAGATCCTGGGCAGATGAGGCTCCCGTCACGCAGGCGGACATGCACATGCTGGCGGCAATCACCATGATGCGTGATTTGACTGGTTGATTCGGCATACGACAACACCTCAAATGGGCAATGACAATGTTATGGTCGTGTTGGTGCGGGTACGGGACTGTCGGATTTTTCCGTTGTTGCAGTCGCCCTTGAACTTTCGATTTCAAGTCAATCGCTTTTGCGGCGTTCACGAGCCAACGGCAACAGGAACTGTGCAAACAGGAACAGCACGACCGGCGCGATCCAGACGATTCTTGCAATTTGCAGGAACATCGGCGGAAGACTGGTCAATTGTGCCATGATGAGGAAGGCCACCATCCCAAAGATGACGTACGTCAGAACGCCACAACCAATCGCCGTCATTTGTGTTTTAAAGGCGCTGCGTTCCGAAATGCCATCAAAATAGACATCGATTGTGCGTCTGCGGCGGAGTGACTTCTCCAGCCCAGCCGTCATTTCCAGGGTGTTTGAGAACTGGTCCATGTGGTTCTGACACTTGTCTCTGTCGGTCAAATGAGCCACCAAACGTGTCACGAAGGCTCCGTCTTCCGGCCGGAATCCACTGCCTGGCGGACATTGCAGAGCAGTATTGATGTGGTGTTCTGTACCGTCCGTCCTGGTGACGACCAACGTTGTCACATCCTGCGGGCGTTGATCACTTTCGGAATTCTGAGCCGTGAAGACTTTCAGGGATGGTTCCAGTCTGAAGGTCAGAATTCCAGGGGGAACCTGCGCGTCGGATGCGTCAGAGGCGGACAGCGTTACCGATCGGGACAGCAGCTGGCCGTCCGCACCGGGTACATCCAGGGCCGTGACACGAGTGTACTCATATCCACAGCCGCACAGTGCATCGACCCCGCGCAACTGCCGGCGCCGCAGGTCCGCTGAGTTGTCGGTCAGCGGCAGGTCCAGCGACAGTTGCTGAACGTTTTCCTGTATTTTTGCGGCAGACGTCTGGTCAAACTCAACGTACCAGCGACCGGTCAATGGCACGATGCCGAAGTTGCTTTCATCCAGCAGCAGGTGCAATTCGAAGCTATAGGCTGTTGACACTTCGTCCGGGGGAATCACCAAAACGTGTCGATCGGCCTGTGACGCATGGCGAGCCAGAAATATGGACGTGTCAACGTCTGCTTCAGCGACGACGACGACGTCCACACCTGGCTCTATGATCGCCTCTTCCGGCGAGGCGACCAGAGAAAACGCGATACCGCGGGCGGTCATGGCCGCCGCCAGTGAGCCTGCCACGCAGCACGGCCCAAGCTGGTGGGCAGAGGTCGCGCGAATCGAGTCTGCCAGAACGACGGCTTCAGCAGATTGGCCAATGATTGCAAAACGCATCGATCAAAATATCCGCCATGATCCGCGGGAAGAAGCACAGATTACTGCGTGTTTGGTTGACGATCTACGCCCAGACCGACAGAGTGTCCGCTGTCGCAGGACGCACCGGCGGAAATTCTACGGTGGATCGTGATCAGATGTGGGCGCATCGCGCGTATTTCGCCGGCAAATGCAGTATTCTCGTCGGGCCGCGTGCCTGCACCATTTTCGAAAAATGTAATGAATCTCGCTTCCTGGTCTGATTCATCCGGAAAACCAACGCTGTTCAACGAAAGTGAACGATGCCGTCCGATACCTCGAACGTCCATGAACTCAGGCATTCGCTCGCCGATCATCACCTCAGTCGGCTGAGATCTGTGGACACGACGCCGGCGGAATTTCGGCGACACGTCCAGACGTTGTCAACTTTGCTGATTGCTGAAGTGACACGGGAATTGAATACAGAACCGTGCAGCGTTACGACTCCTCTGGAAACGATTACCGGTCAACAGCTGGTCGGACGAATTGCCGCAGTGCCGATCCTGCGGGCGGGTCTGGGAATGGTTGCTCCGCTGACCGATCTGATTCCCGATATCGAAGTCTGGCACCTTGGCCTGTACCGCGACGAAGAAACGGCGGAACCGGTTCGATACTACGACAAGCTGCCGCCCGACAACCCCACCCGTGTGGCGCTGGTGCTGGACCCAATGCTGGCGACCGGTGGTTCCGCATCAGTGGCGATCGAGATTCTGAAAAAATGGGGTGTGCCGAAAATCTGCATGGTGTCAATTATTTCCGCTCCCGAGGGAATAGAACGCCTGACAACAAACTTCCCTGATGTTCCCATCTACACGTGCGTCATTGACCGCCACCTGAACGATCAGAAGTTTATCGTGCCTGGCCTGGGTGACGCCGGCGACCGGATCTTTAACACACTCGGTTGACGGTAGCGTATAACTCTGATTTGTGGCGGCGAAGGACGCCTTCCAGCCCGAGAAACCGGGATGCACATGAGCCAGAACGATTCACGAGAATAATTAATTGCATTGATCAACCGGTTTCAAAACCGTACTGATGTTCGACCAGACAGATGCGCACGTGATACCGTTGATACCATTGTGAGCGCCCCTTTTTCTGAGCGACCATGTGCTCCGTCACTTCTCGCCAGTGCTGAATGGATTCCCGGTCACGCCAATAGGATACGGTCATGCCCGTGCCATACTCATCGCGGACACTCTCGACACCCAGAAAACCATCCTGCTGCGCGGCAAGTTCCGTCATCCGGTTCGCCATTTCCTGATAGTCCGAGGCTTCGTCCGCAGATTTCTGAGACGTGAAGATGACAGCGTAGTATGGGGGCGGCGGAGTTTCAGCGAGGGGGTTCGGCAAGTTCATGAGTTGCGATTGTTAAAAAGAACGGTGACATCGAGTCAGGAGGCACAAACAGAGGGAGCGGATACTCGGTCAGCAGCATTCGCTGCGAGGTCTTCCGTTTTCCCCTGAATCCCTGGCGGTCTCGACTGCCAGTGGCTCGTTTACTGTACTGTCTTCCCCGGCCAGCCGATATAATCAACAGGACAGGATTCGCAGCAGATGTACAAAGGTGGAGCTACACATTGACCGGGGCTTTCGTGCTGATCGACGATAAACATGTTCCCTTATCTCGCATCGTCTGGGTCTCCGACGTCCCTCACTTCTGTGGAGGTGAGGATTGTATGGTGGAAGGCCGCTACGAAGTGCGTGTCGAGGCCGATGAGTCCTTGTTTTGCACTCGCGAAGAACGCGATGCCGCCATTGAAGCCATCGAGGCATGGCACCACCGGGAATGACGTGAATCGACGGCAACGAACCACGGTTTCGATCAATTCCGTTTGTTACTGCTGGCCATTCGCGCCGACCAGCAGGCACTTCAACGTTTTGTCGTCGCGTACGAACAGCCGACCGTTGCTGAGTGCCGGCAGGCGATAGCCTCGCGGCGTGTTGTCCAGAACGCTGCTGACCTGCCCTCGCTGAAATCGAGTGGCGTTGGCCTTGAAACGCATCAGGTCTCCAGCGAAAGTCAGGAACAGCATTTCGTCATTGACGCAGATCAGACTGCCGTAGTCGAAACCACCTTCCTGCCACAATACCTTCTGGCTTGAAGGGTCAATGCACTTCAGCGTCGCGGAACCGATGTCCTGCCGACCGTCCACGGCGAACAGCAATCCGTTGTGTCTGACGGGCGTTGCGTATTGTGTGGCCAGCAGGTCTTCGCCGCTGCGGGTCGGCTGACTGCTGTCCTTTTCGATCTTTGCCCAAACGCTGCCGACGCGATAGCTGGACGAAACGAACAGATGGTCGCCGACGATGACCGGCGTGGCGCCATTGACCGTTGGACCTCGCATCCCAAACGGAAACTGGAAACGAATTCGGCCATCTAACGGATCAAACGAAATCGTATTCATCCTTGTGACGACGATGGCGTGCTGTTGCCCATCTATTTTGGCGACAATGGGCGATGAATAGCTGGCCGTGTCGCTGAATGCCTGCCAGATGGTGCTGCCGTCTTTGACGGAAAATGCCACGACCGCCGAATTGTCACGACCGCCGACGTTGACAATCAGCCGATCCTGGACCAGCACGGGCGAGCTGCCGGCACCAAAGTAGCCTTCGGGAGCCGAAAACTGTTTCCACGTGTCCACGTGCCACACTTCATCGCCCGATTTCACGTCCAGACATCTCAGCATACCGTTGACGCCGTAGACGAAAATATTTTTCCGGGTGATTATGGGAACACACCGTGGTCCCGCATCGGAGGACATTCCTGACTGGTAACGACAGAGGAATTCAGATCTCCAGATTTCAGCACCTGTGACGGCGCTGCGGGCTTCAACGACTTCCTGATTTCCAAGTCGATGAAACAGCACCAGAGTGTTGTTGCGGACGGCAACTCCAGCGAATCCCTGACCCACGTCTGTTTTCCAGATTTCCTGGGGACCATTCGCCGGCCACGAACTGAGCAGTTGCTCACCCGTCGCGATGCCGTCACGATGGGGCCCGAGAATCTGGGGCCAGTCTCCGCCGAATGAGTCATTCGAAAGTAACAGCACGGCCAGTGCAGCAGCGAAGAAACGAATCATTTTCATCTTGATCCTTTGTGGCGGTGCGGAAATTGCAAAACGGGTTGCGTCAGGAGTTGCATTCTGTGTTGTTCTGTGTTTCATGCAAGCCGCTTCCGCAGGGGCACGCAGCTTAACGGATTGCATGCATCCGGTGAATTGATCGTTGCGACTTTTCCTCGCCAGCGGTCGTGCTGCGGCCCGATGAGCCATGTTTCGGAATGTCGCCCGTGCCGTTACTGTGCTGCCTGACCATTGGCCGTATTGATGATCAGGTCAGCGACGATCGGCCGGTGATCGGAACTGACTGTCCACTTGATCCGGCAGGCGACGACATCGATGTGACGGCTGATCCAGCAGTGATCGATGGCCACCACGGGCAGCGGCATCGGCCATGTCGCGTGGTAACCCTGACCGCCCACGGCAAATGCGTTTCGGTATGTGTGTCGAAGTTCATTGAAGTGAACGGAGTCAATCGGCGTATTCATGTCCCCCACGATCAGCGAGGGTTGACCCTTCATCTGTGCCGCCATTTCCGTCACCCGTCGAATGGATTCTGATCGGTGATGGTACGGGCGGCTTGGGAGATCGCACACCATCAATGCAACATCCTGTTCGGCGATCGACAGTGTCAGGCGATGGTACAGGCCCCTGTCGCTGTGGTGGATCGTTTTACTTTCGTGAATAGGGTGCTTCGGAACGACAGCCACTTCTCGTGGAAGTACTCTTTGGTATGGATGGTCAGGGAAGTTGTTACGCCAGAAGTCGGGTGGCAATCGCTTTTTTCCGAATTCTGCCAGGACAACCACGTCCGCGTTTTCCTCATGGATGGAATGCAGAATCGAATCCCATCCGAATGGGCCGCGATAGACGTTCCAAAACAGAATACGTACCGTTTTCGGGGTTATGTTTAATTGTGGATGGAAGTGAAACATGGACATGACAACCCAGGGCAACGCACGCCATTCGCCTGGCACTGGTGCGGTTTCGGCCGACGCGAAACAGCAGGGCCGCAAGTCCGGCACTGCCGACGATCGATGCCGGAGAAAGCATGTAGAAAACAGCCGCAAAGGCCGGATAGCGATCCTGCACTGTTATTCGTACCACAATACCGACGCATACGGCCAGCGAGCATACACGGGCCGCAGCGATCAGGAACCTGATTCTGATGGTCTGATTGTCAGGCCGCTCGGTTGGCATTGCATCCTGCTGATGTAGTGTGCTGTCCATTCACTGACGAGCAGGAATTCACCTGTTCGGCACCAGACGCACTCTAGCGATTCGGGGCGGTTCACTCCATGCGAGCTGGTGTACCCGATTGAAACCCCACTCCCGTTGGCCGGTCAGCTTAACCTGGCGAAAATAGGTTCCTGCTGATTTGTCGTCGGGCAGTGTCCAACAGGAGCGGCCGCAACGAATCCTTCGGACATCAGGCGCTACGGGATTGCTGTGGGCTGCAGTGCAGCCGATTACTCAGCCAGCTCTTTCGGCTTTTCGTAGATTGCAGTGGGTTCTTCGAAGTCGATCGACTCGCACGCCGGCAGGTCCGGCTCGGTGTTCCGGTCCAGGTGTAGAGTGGACGTTCGTGCTGATTCCAACTGTTGGTCGGCTGTTTCTGCGGTGGGATCATTTTCAAGCCACCACTGTTCGGCCGCACTCCACGTCCATTCCGTGTTGGCGGAACATTGTTCCAGCGCCTGCAGCAGTTCTCGGCCGGATGCGAAGCGGCTGTCTGCTTCGCGTGCCAGACATTTCAGAATTGTGTCCGACAGATCCCGCGGGACATCGACGCCGATTTCTTCAAATGTTGGCACAGCTGTCGTCGCATGGGCGACGATCAGCATGATCGGGTTGTCGTCCACAAATGGGGGATGGCCGGTCAACAGGAAATAGGCCACTGCACCCAACGAGTACAAATCGCCGCGACCGTCCGGTGTCATTCCAACCGCCTGTTCGGGGCACATGAACGCAGGCGAGCCGTGAAGTTTTGTGTCAACGTTGTGAAGGCCAACCGGTTCTTTTGTGGTCGCCTGTACCAGTCCGAAATCCAACAGCTTGACAACGTCGAAGGACTTGCCGCGTTCGGTCAAAAAGATATTGCTGGGCTTGATGTCGCGATGGACCAGACCTGCGCAGTCTGCTTCATAGAGTGCATTGCACATCTGCTTCAGGATGTAGACAACCCGCCCCGGTTCCATCGGTCCGTACCGCTGGACGTATTGTGACAGATTCATGCCCTTCAGGTATTCCATGACATAATAGAAACGGCCGTCGTCGGTCGTTCCGTAGTCATACATTTCAACGGTATTCCAATGCGTGAGTTGAGCTGTCGCCTGAGCCTCGCGTTCGAAACTCTCTCGCATGTGGCGATCTCTGGCCTGTTGTGGATGAATCAGCTTCACCGCACACTGGCGTTTCATGAGCTGATGTTCAGCCAGGAAAACTTCGCCCATGCCTCCGCCTCCCAGCTTACTCTTCAGCACATACGGACCGAGACGTTCAAGCGGTTCGACGTGCGTGGCTGAAGGCTGGTTCTCCTGACGGGGGGAAACGCATATGAGAACAGACGGCATCAGCAGACTAACGGCGATCCATACGACAGGATCGATGTTGCCAAACATCTCCACCTGAAACCACCGCAGGGTTGCCCATGTCACAAGGTTGCCGATGACGATCACCATGGCGACCGCCGTTGCACCGTTCCAGTCGAATGGGTGTTGCAGATCGTCTTTGTGCGCAGTGACGTTCGCCGAACTGCCGCTGGTCACAACCGGATCGGTCGCGACCTGTGAGCCTGGCGTCGGTTTGATTGTCCGGGGAAGAATCTGCATTCGGCCGTATTTGGCGGGCACATGGATTACGAAGAGTAGGACGGAGATGGCGCAAACGTTGAGTCTCCGCTTTCGGAACAATAGCTCAGTGCTGCGGGTGAAATGTGGTGATCGCAAAAAGGCAGGGTTTTTCCGTAGTGTACGTTTGCACAATCCTTCCCGGGTTATTTGGCGGTCATGTGAGGCGTGATCAATGCCAACAAATTCCTCGTTTGTGGCCACTGACGCGCAAATCTGTCAACATGTCAGACCCTTGACGCAGGCCAGTCTGCCCGTCGGATGATCCGTCAAACCATCACGGCTCGAAGAATCACTACAACTGCCTGCAGCTCATCCCCCTGTCCCCACCAAAATAAAGACGACCGCGAGGCGACCATGAAGCGATTATGTTCTGTCCGGGCTGCATACCTGTTCCAGGCAGCGATGGGTTTCGCGTCGCTGACGCCCGCCGTCGTACAGCAGTCGTTGGCAGAGAATAAACACGTCGTGCATTCGTTTACGCGGACTCAATTGACGGACGTGTATTTCTCTGAGGGCGCGTCCGCCGGTGATATCAATGGCGACAAGGTTGCGGACGTCGTGTACGGCCCGTATTGGTTTGACGGTCCCGACTTCGAGACGAAGCACGAGATCTATTCGGCCGTGCCACAGGATCGGAATCGATATGCGGATAACTTCTTCAGCTGGGTCCACGACTTCGATGGGGACGGCAACAACGACATACTGACCGTCGGTTTTCCTGGCAGGCCGGGTTCCCTTTATCGCAATCCCGGCCCGCAGAACCTTGACCAGTTATGGGAGAAGTCTGACGTTGTCGATTCCGTCGCCAACGAGTCGCCTCAATTTACCGACGTGACCGGCGACGGTAAGCCGGAACTGGTCTGCACTCGGCACGGGCACTACGGCTTCGCCACGCCGATTGACGGGCGTCCCTTCGAATCATGGACGTTCAATGAGATATCGGCCGACGTTGCTCCCAAGCCATTTGGCCACGGACTCGGTGTAGGCGACGTGAATGGCGACGGACGTAATGACATTATTGCCCGTGATGGTTGGTTCGAACAGCCACGGGTGTACGAACCCAACGATCACTGGCGGTTTCACAAGGCCGCCTTTGCGCCTGGTGGGGCGGACATGTTTGCCTACGATGTGGACGGTGATGGCGACAACGATGTGATCACCAGTCTGAGTGCTCATGACTATGGTCTGGCGTGGTATGAGAACATGCCGCAGACGGATGGCAGCATCCGTTTCGAACAACATCTGATCATGGGGAACAAAGCAGATGACAATGCCTACGGCGTGCTGTTTACGGAACCTCATGCCGTCAAGCTGGTCGATATCAACGGCGATGGGCTGCTGGATATCGTCACCGGAAAAACGTACTGGTCTCACCATGCGCAGAGCCCGATGTGGGATGCCGGAGCCGTGGTCTATTGGTTTGAACTGCACCGCACAGCGGTCACCGGAGCAGAAGCTGCTGAATCCACTGAACACGGAACAGTGAACGTTGACTGGATTCCGCACAAGGCTGACGGTGAATCCGGTATTGGCCGCGGGCTGTTTGTCGGGGACATCAACAATGACACCCTGCCGGATATTGTCACCGGCGGAATGAAAGGTGCTCACGTGCTGACTCATGTTCGTCAACAGGTCAGTCACGAGGAGTTCGAACGGATTCAGCCACGCAAACGCATCGCGATGGCCGAGGGGCTGGAACCGGAGGCTGCGGCAGCACAGATGACCGTGCCGCCGGGCTTCAAGGTGCAACTTGCAGCTGGCGAACCGATGGTCTACCAGCCGATTGCCATGTGTTTCGACCACAAGGGACGGCTGTGGGTGGCGGAAGCACACACCTATCCGGTACGCGCTCCTGATGGTCATGGAAAGGATCGCATTGTGATCTTTGAAGACGAAGATCACGATGGGGTGTTCGATTCCACGAAGACGTTCATCGAAGGCCTGAATCTGGTGAGTGGCCTGGAGGTTGGGTTCGGCGGTGTTTACGTCGGCGCTGCTCCGTATCTGATGTTCATTCCGGATCGAAATGGCGACGACGTGCCGGACGGGAATGCCTCGGTATCGCACAAGATAAATGAACTTTCGTTTCCAAAAGACGTCCCGGCCGGGGCAACCGTTCTGCGTGACGGCTTCGGCTGGCATGACACCCACGAGACGCTGAACGCCTTTGTCTGGGGACCAGATGGCTGGCTGTACGGCTGCCACGGAGTCTTCACACATTCAAAGGTTGGCAAACCGGGGGCCACCGATCAGCAACGGCAGGGCCTGAATGCGGGCGTTTGGCGATATCACCCGACGAAAGACATTTTTGAAGTGTTCGCCCACGGAACCAGCAATCCGTGGGGAGTTGACTTCAACGACGACGGCCAGGCGTTCATCACGGCCTGTGTGATTCCACATTTGTGGCACATGGTTCAGGGGGGCCGTTATCATCGACAGGGCGGTCAGCACTTCAATGCACATACCTACGACGACATCATGACTATTGCCGATCATGCGCACTACGTCGGAAACATTCGTGACCACGCGTGGTGGGGACACGAACCAAAGGTCGCTGGCGGGACCGCGGAGGCAGGCGGTGGACACGCTCATGCGGGTGCCATGATTTATCTGGGCGACAACTGGCCGGACAAGTACCGCAACCAGATCTTCTTCAGCAATATCCACGGCAATCGCATCAACAACGACCTGTTGCAGCGAATCGATGGCCGTTCGGGCTTCGTCGGTCATCATGGCGACGACTTTCTGTTCGCCAACGACCACTATTACCGAGGCATCAATCTTCGCTGCGGCCCTGACGGCAGTGTGTACCTGATTGACTGGTACGACAAGAATGCCTGCCACCGCCGGGACCCCGAAATCTGGGATCGCAGCAATGGACGCATTTATAGAATCTCGTATGGAACCCCGACTCCTAAACGTGCCATTGATACAGCCCAATGGACGACCGATCAGCTTCTGGCTGCCCACGAACACCGGAACGACTGGCACGTCCGTATGGCTCGCAAACGACTGATGGAAATCGGCCCCACCACGCAGATTGTTGACAGACTCTGGACAGCTGCCGCAGATACGAGCCGCCAGGTCGATCGACGCCTACGCTATCTCTGGACACTGCATGCGTTGGACGGTTTGAACGAAACTCGGGCCCTTAAACTACTGGCCGACCGCGAAGAGTACGTCCGAGCGTGGACTATTCAGTTGACACTCGAAGACCGAGAGGCCTCGTCGAATCTGCAGAAAACCATGACATCGCTTGCCACTGTGGACACTTCTGCAGTCGTGCGCATGTACCTGGCGTCGTCCCTGCAGCGCCTTCCACTACAGCGGCGGTGGCCGTTGGCAACGGCTTTGGCAGGTCGTGCCGAGGACGTGGATGATCACAATATTCCGTTACTGTTGTGGTACGGGATTGAACCGCTTGTGTCCACGGACGCCAAACGAGCGACCGAGCTGGCTCTACAAACAGAGTTTCCCCTCTTGCAACGTTACATCTTTCGGCGCGCGTCCGCACAACCGGACACAATTGCACCGGTGATCGCGACGCTGGACCGTGTGGGAGATGCCGACATTCAACAACTGATTCTGGATGAAATGCTGGCGGCGTTCGAAGGGCGAGTCGACATTCCGATGCCCCGGGCATGGCAAACCGCCTACACGAAACTTTCCAGTACCGGCGATCAAACTCTCCGCGACAAGGCCGATCAACTGGCGATCATCTTCGGCGATCAGCGCGTGCTGGCTCCGATGCGAAAATTACTGGGCAATCCGAAACAGGACATCAAACGACGGCAGCAGGCTCTGGATGTCCTTGTTCGAGCACAGGATTCGGCGGCGGTCGGCGTGTTACTGAAGGATTCCGTGCTTGGCAACGCAGCATTGCAGGGCGCAGCCATCAGGGCGCTGGGAGCACTTGGCAACGATTCTGTACCAGGCATTCTGCTGTCGCGATACGACTCGTTCTCCGGGACGACGCGTGCCGATGTGATCGGCACATTGGTGTCGCGGCCAACCTGGACGACACAGTTGCTCACATCGATCGGCGAACATCGCGTACCGTCCGGTGATCTGCACGCGTATCACGTGCGCCAGATCCTGGCCTTCAGGAATCCGGCCATCAACGATCTGCTCAAGAAACATTGGGGAGAGATCCGCGAATCCTCAGCCGATCGAAAAGTTCAGATCGCTCAGTGGAAGAAGACTCTCAACCCGAAGTTTCTGGCCCAGGCCCATCTGGGCAACGGTCGGCGTGTCTACATGAAAACCTGTCAGAACTGTCACCGCCTGCTCGGCACCGGAGGCGACATCGGCCCGGATATCACGGGCTCCAATCGAGCTAATCTTGATTATATCCTGGACAACATTCTGGACCCAAGTGCGGTTGTCGGAAGAACTTATCAGATGACCGTGGTGGCTCTGCTAAACGGTCAGGTCGTCAGCGGCTTGCTGAAACTGGAGACCGACAGCGCATTGACGATTCAGACCATCAATGACAAAGTTGTCGTGGCGAAGAGTCAGATCGAAGAACGAACCCTCAGTTCTGTATCAATGATGCCGGAGCGTCAGCTGGACGCTCTGGCGAAGGAAGACGCGCGGGATCTGATCGCGTACCTCGCCAGCCCACGGCAGGTTGCCCCTTCGGGTCCTCCGTCTCCGATTGATGCAGCGACCGGCAAAGTGCCGGAAGCACTGGAAGGCGAGAGCCTGAAAATTGTGGAGAAGACAGCGGGCAAAGTGCAGAGTCAGCCGATGGGAGGATTCAAGGCTGATCGCTGGAGCGGCGCCGATCATTTGTGGTGGACCGGCGCTAAACCTGGTGATCGCCTGGCCCTTGAATTTCCGGTTTCAGCGAGTGGCACGTATGCGGTCGAACTGGTTTTCTCGAAAGCACGGGACTATGGAATCGTGAAGTTGTCGATTGGCGACCGTGTCATTGACCCGGCGTTGGATCTCTTCAATGAACCGGACGTGATTACGACGGGAGTGCTGTCGTATCCCGGTGTCGCACTATTAAAGGGCGATCATCAGCTCCGTCTTGAAATCACAGGGGCCCATCCCAGAGCCGCCAAAAGCTACATGGTTGGCATCGACTACGTTCGACTGGTGCCGGTGTCGAACTGATGACGCTACCTTGAAGTCGGAACTGCGGAAGACGACCAATGCGACGCTGTCGGCTTCGCTGCTGAAGAGTTGCCGCGTTGAAGCGTGCCGTTGAGCCAACGGTTGCATGGATCGGCCGCGTTGCGACAGTTTTCATTGATTCAACTGCACGATGTGGACTAAAAGGGCATCGCTGGCTCTGGCTCGCCGTAGGGTCAAAAAACTGTGCGCCAGAAAAGCTGTTTGCCAATCAGGTGTTAGCAAGCGAATCGAGTCACGATTTCGGCCGAACGTGGTTGAGACGATTGGACCACAGGCGAATAAATCGGTGTCTGCTCGCACTGAGCGCGCACCTTCACCGCAGAATGACCACGATTGGTGCAGATCAGAATCAAGCGGCGCGTCGGTGGTAGTTCGGCGGGTAGAGTAGGGAGGTGGCGCGGTGGTTTAGGTTCAGCCTATCTGTTTCCGGCCC
>JBDONA010000254.1:0-3113 GCA_039831575.1 Fuerstiella sp.
CCTGGCAGTTGACGATCCGCTGGTTGAGCTGCCGGATTTGTTTCTGAATCGTGAACTCGTCAGACGCGGTCTGGCCTGGCATTACAAAGAATACAGCGACGACAACCCAGCACACCGGGATAACTCGACGGAGTGGCTTCCCGCTTTTTGTTCTTGATGGGCTTGGGAGTGATGGCAGATGGCAGGCGTAAGCAAAGACGGCAAGGGTATCAACCCATGGCACCAGGGAGTGTAACCTCATGATGACAGCTGTAAGAACAGTCTCCGACAGTCTCAACACGTGTCACGCCTCCGCGCGGAGGCCGAGGAACAAGTCGCGTTTTCGGATGGCGTGCCTTGCGCTTGCACCTCTGATTTGTGCGAACACTGTATGCGGCCAGGAAGCAGTTGAGGGGCTGAAGGCCACTGTCACCCGCCCGGTGCATCCCGTCCTGATTCGCAACGAACACGGCCCGCTGATGCGTGTTGTCGTCGAGGTTGAGAAGGGCGTTGATGCGGGGATGAGCTCGCTGATCTTCACGCTCGACGGCACTGACGATCTGGACGATCTCGAATCGCTGACACTCTTCGACACCGGCGTCAAGCAAGCGTTTTCTGCGACCACTCCATTGGGCGAACCGGTGATGCCCGCGGCAGAAATCACGTTTCTATTCGATCAACCGCTTCGCGCGGGAAAAAATGTGTTCTGGCTATCGTGCCGGTTGAAGGACACAGCCGATCTGCACCATGGGATTGCCGCCGCCTGTCCGTCGATTGCAACAACGGCCGGAAAAATCATTCCCCGTGATGACTCGTCGACCGTCCGGCATCGCATCGGAGTCGCTCTGCGAAAGCACAACGACGATGGCGTGCATACCTATCGCATTCCTGCATTGACATCGACGCCCAGGGGAACGCTGCTCGCCGTATATGACATGCGGCACCGGATGGGACGCGATCTTCAGGAAGACATCGACATCGGCTTCAGTCGCAGTCCCGATGGCGGCCGGACCTGGGAATCGGTGCGCGTGATTATGGACATGGGCGAATACGGCGGGCTGCCGCAGGAGCAAAATGGCTGCAGCGACCCGGGCATTATCGTTGACCGACAGACGGGCGAGATCTTCTGCTTCGCACTCTGGATGAATGGCAAGCCCGGCAAGCATCAGTGGGTAGATGACGGTTCCGAACCCGGATTCGAGATCGGCAAAAGTGCCCAGTTCATGATGGTGCGTTCCACGGACGACGGCCTGTCGTGGTCCAAACCTGAAAACCTGACTCACAAATTAAAAGAACAGTCGTGGTGGCTGCTGGCCCCGTCGCCGCAGTCGGGGTTTACTCTGCCGGACGGGACTCTGGTGATGCCGGTGGAGGGACGCACGGGCAGAGAGCGGTTGGAGACATTCGCAACGATCATGATCAGCCGCGATCACGGTGAGACGTGGACCGTCGGCAGGCCTGGCTACAGCGGCGGCAACGAATGCCAGGCGGCCCTGCTGGGCGACGGGTCGATCATGCTGAATATTCGCAATGATCACGAACGATTCCGGGCGGTGGTCGTCACGAACGATCTCGGACAGACATGGAATCTCCACGTCAGCAGCCGCAACACGCTGATCGAACCGAACTGCAACGGCAGTCTTCTGCGGGTCGATTACGAACAAGCGGGCGAGAAGAAACACGTGCTGCTGTTCGCGAATCCACACACGCAAAAGGGCCGTACGCACCACACGATTCAAGTGAGCTTCGATGACGGCAATACCTGGCCGGACTCGCATCATCTGTTGCTGGACGAAGGCCGCGGAGCGGGTTATCCGAGCCTGACTCAGGTCGATAACGATCACGTCGGAATCGTCTACGAAGGCAGTCAATCGCATCTGGTCTTTGAGAAGATTCCGCTGGTCGAACTGCTCGAACCAACGCGCCGGACAGCCGCCCGAGATGTCTGGCAGCGCGAGGTATCGCAGGAGGGCGCCGCATACCTGGAGAGACTTCGCCGAGGAACTCCATTCGGAACGAACAACTTCAACCTGGCCGGATTGCGAGCGGGCATGGGCACGCGACATGAACCGACGGTTCCCGGCGTCAAGCTCCAGAAAGTAAAAGTCGGAAACGTTCCCTGTGAATGGGTCCTGTCACCCGGCGCAGATCCTGATGTCCGGCTGCTGTATCTGCACGGTGGCGGTTGGGTCTCGGGATCAGGAGGAAACTATCTCCCGTTGGCAGCCGACATCTCGCTGGCGGCGAAGTGTGCCGTGCTTCTGCCCGACTACCGTCTGGCACCGGAGCACCCGTTTCCCGCCGGGCTCGACGATTGTGTTGCCGCTCACGACTGGCTGGTCGCGAATGGTCCTGCCGGTCCGGGACCTGCCAGGGCCACGTTCATCGCGGGAGATTCGGCGGGCGGAAACCTGACTCTGGCGACGCTGCTGGCGCTGCGAGACCGCAAACGAACGCTCCCGGCGGGAGGAATCGCCATCTCGGCGGCCACAGATTTTACGCTGTTGAGCGAGTCCCTGAAGTCTGTCCATGATCCCATCATCAGTGCGCGAACCATGCCCGAGTTTCGGAGGCGGTATCTCGAAAAGACAGACCCCCGCAACCCGCTGGCTTCGCCCGTCTTTGGCGATTACCGAGGCATTCCACCGCTGCTGATTCAGGCTGGCGAGCACGAAATGCTTCGTGATGACAGCATCCGAGTGACGAAAAAGGCTCGATCCGACGGGATCCCCGTGAAGCTTGAAATCTGGCCGGGCATGGTCCATGTCTTCCAGATTCGGGGGCTGCCGGAATCCCGGGAGGCGATCGAGCACATTGGCGAGTTCGTTCGGTCACACCTTCCTGATCGATTGCAGAAGACAGGCAGGTCAGACGGTGTATCAATTCCGAATCCCAAACAGCTTTCGGGTGAAGTCGGCAACAAGAACAACAACAAAGAGGGATGAGCCAAATGCCTGAACTCACGCACGATCAGTTACAGCGCGCAATTGAACTTATGCAGGAATATATCGCTGCGCCCGTGAACCCCGTAGGGTCAAAAAACTGAACCGAACGCGAAGCTCTTTGACAATGAGGTTTTGGAAACACAAAACGATCGAGATTTCAGCCGAGCATCGACCGGAAAATCCGCCTTC
>JBDONA010000660.1:0-13932 GCA_039831575.1 Fuerstiella sp.
CGAACGCTTCTGCGGACGATGGTCGCAGCCGCAGAATTTTCGAACGACCGTTGCCGCGAATGTGCCCACAGCCTTCAATTTGATGTCGACATGAAGAATTATTTCCCCGCCCTGATCGTTCTTGCCATCGCCGCCGGCCTTGTCGGCGCCGTTCTGATGTCTGAGCCTGCCAACGACGGCCCTGCCCCGCCCGTCGCGGCGGCGGACACAATCGACACGCCCAGCACGGATCCCGGTAAAGTTCCGGATAATCCCGAGACGCCAGCCGAACCAACAACGTCCTGCAACGCGCTCGGACTGCCCATCCCCATGGTCAGTGACAAATCCGACCTGCACAACCCAGCGGTTGTGAAAGCGATCAAGACAAAAGTGCCCGCAGCGGTCCTCACGAAACTACAGAAGAACGCGCCTGCTGAATCCAATGAAGTTTCCAACGAACGAAAGGGAATGGTCTGGGTACCAGGTGGAGTTGCCGTGATGGGCAACGATGCCGGGCCACCCGATGAAATGCCACCGCACCCAATAGCCATTGACGGATTCTGGATGGACGTGACCGAAGTCACGAACCGCCAATTTCAGGCGTTCGTCGACGCCACCGGCTACATTACTCTTCCGGAACGTAAGCCCGAACTGCGCAGCATTCAGGAAGGTTCCGGTCTGGCTGACATCGCAATTCTGGAGGAATTCAACCAGCCGGGTTCCATCTGCAGCCTGCAACTGGCCAGCCGCGACGACATTGATCCAGGAAAAGGAGCCTACAGTTGGTGGCAATACACTCTGGGGGCCGACTGGAAACATCCCGAAGGTCCGGACAGCAGTATTGACGACCGCATGGACCACCCGGTCGTTCACGTCAGCTGGCTGGACGCCAAAGCCTACTGCGACTGGGCGAGCAAGACTTTGCCGACCGAAGCTCAGTGGGAATACGCCATTCGTGGCGGACGTGACGGTCAGTTTTATCCGTGGGGCAACAATCGAAATCCTGACGGTAAGTGGCTTCACAATATCTGGCAGGGAACCTTTCCGATTGAAGACACCGCCGAAGACGGATTTACCCGCACGGCTCCCGTCGGCTCGTTCCAGGCCAACGACTACGGCCTGTTTGATATGAGTGGCAACGTCTGGGAATGGTGCTCCGATTACTACCAGCCTGAATACTACGCGGTCAGCCCGGTTCACAATCCTGCTGGGCCGGACAGCAGCTTCGATCCCCAGGAACCGGGCATCATTAAGCGAGTCCAGCGAGGGGGCAGCTTCATGTGCAGCGACCAGTACTGCATCGGCTACCGAATCAGCGCCCGCATGAAAGGTGAAGAAGACACCGGAGCCTTCCACACGGGATTTCGGTGCGTTGTGAATCCAGAGCAGCTCGCCTCTCCGTGAGTTGCAGAACCGTTCTCTGCGTCAGTCCGGTTGGCCGTCGTGCGGACGTTGCAACTGGTCACAACTCGATCCATGAACGGGACGTCCTGGTCGACGAACCGAACGGACACAATAACTGTCCAACCGATTCCCGACCACGAATAAACTTTCCGCCACCGATCAAGCACCGCTACCCCGCATGAACTCGCCGTCGTCCGATCGTCCCGTCGTCACTGGCTGGAAGAAACTACTTTATCTGAGCCTGGCGGGAGTATTCTTCGTGTTGGGGGTGTTGGGAGCATTTCTGCCTGGACTGCCAACGACGCCTTTTCTGTTGCTGACAAGTTTCCTGCTGGCCCGAGCTTCACCACGCGTGAACGCGGCGCTGCTGCGTTCGCGACTCTTTGGTCCCATCCTGACCGACTGGCAGGAGCACGGCGGGATCCGCAAGGACGTGAAAGTCAAAGCCGTGGTGTTTGTCGTCCTGGCAGTAACCGCCACTATCTATTTCACCCCTCCGTCACTCGCCACAAGGTTGACGGTGGTTCTGCTCGCAACCATCGGCATCACTGTGATCGTGCGACTACCGACCACCCGACAGCCCTGACGCACCGCCCGCCGTTCTGTGCTGATTGGATTACCGCATCGGCGACGCTGTTAATCCAGCAGTGGATATGCTGAATCGTGATCGTGGAAGACGCGCCACAGCCTGAGACAACGGCATGCCCACGAGCCAGCGCGGTTCACGAATACCCGGACAACCGGCAGAGCTGGTGGTTTACGGTCGAACAATTCAGAAAAGCGCCACGGATGAACACGGATTGTCACGGATGGCTTCAACACAGGTTTTCTATCCGTATAGATCCGTGAAATTCCGTGGTCAGGACAAAACGAAGGCGTTTCGATTCCGGTCGGCCGGCAACAACCCCATGCTCGACACATGGAAAATGCGGTCATTGGAGCATGGCTGCGCTGGCAGATGCTGTCGAAATCCACATTGCGTCTGTGTCCATTTCGTTCCCGAAGCTGCGTCGCTGTGGCTCCTGGATGCCAGCCTACATTCGACCGTGTCGCTACCCATGTCTCCGGTTCAAGAGCCGCTACCGCGTCCGCCCCTCCCGTAAAGACGGGAGGGTAAAGATACCAGGCCTCGAAGAGGCATTACTCGAAATGCTTAATACGAATATCCTTGAATTCTGCAAACATTGGTCTGCCCGCATGCAACTGCAGGGCCAGAATGCCTTCTCTCAGAACACGATCATCACTGTCGGTAAAGTCCATGGTCAGGCGGCCGTTCATGTAATGCTGGATATGATTGCCTTTGGCGATGATGACGACGTCGTTCCAGTCGTCAAGCTTAAACAGCTTTTTAAATTCGTCGGCGGTGATCAATGCGTCAGCGGACTTCTTCAACGCTTTGCCTTCCCACACACCCTTCTGGCCGACCAGAATGATGCGTCCTCGTCCTCCGGTTGTGCCGCCTTCGTCGTAGATGAATCCGGAAACGCTTGGCAGCGTAACTTCATTGCGAATCTCGTGCTGGTATCCGCGCACGATCCACTTATTCCTGACCTTGTCGCCGGTAATTCGCATTGAACGGTACTGAATTCCCGAGTTGTTCGTGGCGGAACATCGGAACGACAGACGCAACTCAAAGTCCTTCGTTTTTCCACCTTCCCAGATCAGAAACGTATTGCCTTTGGCCGGAACTTCTTTGGTCGTTTCGCCGTGAATGACGCCATCCTTGACACTCCAAAGGCTGGTGTCGCCGTCCCACCCCGACAGATCTTTGCCGTTAAAGATGCTGGTCATGCCGGACTCGGCGGGAGCAGATTGCGGCCCGTCGGCAATGGCAGATGCGAGGGTCAGGACAGGAAGGAATGCACAGGTGGCATAGCGAAACATGAGGTACTCCGTGGATGGGACCAGGTTGGTGCGGACAGTCGGTGGGGCGGGAGACAGGCGACACATGAGAACGAGATGTTGTCGACACCACGTCCGGCTGTGGAAACACAGACCCGCCTGACCGGTAAGAGAAACATGATATCACCGGTCATTGCAAAATAAACGGCCATCTGTCGGACTAACACCTGCAAATGCGGCGAATTATCGAATATGTCAGCATGCCGACGCGTATCCACCCAAACGCTGAAAACGACAATGAAGCTCGAACAGAAAATGACCTTCATCATTCGTCCCTGCTTCTCTGGTCGTCACATTGAGCCATCGTCGCTACGTGATCGTGATGAGGGGCGCAGCAGGAAACTCACGATCCGTTGTCACAAGTCGCCCGGACCGTTGTTTCTTCAGACGGCCTTACGGCCAATCCGTCACCTCGTTCGCCGCCTGACGCAGTAGATGATCGATGGCTTTGCCCAGATGCGACGCTGATGGACTCACACGTGAGTTCATCAGCGCCACGAAGTTCCTGCCATCGTTCCGACGAATCATGATCGCTGCAGTCCCGGACAGAGAACCGGTGTGCCAGTGATTGATTTTACCGCCCTCAACGACTCGATTGATCCAGCCGAGAGAATAGAACACTTCTTTCTCTGTGCCATCTTCTTCGTGACCTGCCAGACCCGGCGGTCGCCGATGCATCAGTTCGATGCTCTCACGACTTAACAGCGGACAATCATCGGGATCGTCGAAGGCGGCCGCAAACCTGGCAAGATCAACGGCAGACGCGATCCATGCACCGTGTGAATCCATGGATTCCAGATTCCAACCACCGTACGGCCATGGAACTTCCTGATCCAGATCGACCTGAAAAACGGATTTCCCCGTGCCCGGGCGGTAGTACCGGACTTCATTTTCTGAACGGCCATCAAGTCGACTGGCCCCGATCTTCATTGTCGTAATCCCGATCGGGGCCAGCACATTCTCTTTCACGTAGTCGTCGTACGTCTGACCTGTCAGTTTTTCGATAACTCGTCCCAGCAGGCAATAGCCAAAGTTGGAATAGGCGTAACGCTCGCCGGGTTCAAAGTCGAGTTTCTGCGAAAACATCGCCTTGATGATGGCACCCTGATTGGCCGGTGAAACAACTCCAACCTGTTTTGCAAATCGCACAGACTGAAACATCGCATCAAATGACTTGTCACGATCCCAGCCACCGCGGTGTTCCAGCAGATGCCGAATCGTGATGTCGCGCAGACGTTCGTCGAATTCATCGCTCGCCGCCTTAATGTCGTCTTCGTGGTCCAGCACGTCAAAGACTTTGGCACCAAGACCCAGCTTTTCTTTTTCCATCAACTGTAGAATGGCCACGGCCGTAATTGGCTTTGACAGACTGGCGATGCGGAACAGGCTGGTGGGCTGCACCTGTTCGTATACGGCCACGTCCGCGTATCCGTAGCCGCGAGCAAACACAGTCCGCCCACGATGAGTGACTGCGACCGACGCACCGGGAATTCTGTGTTCCTTCATGAACTCGTGCATCAGTCGGTCGTAGCCGGCAAAGCGTCCATCCTTCTCACCGGAAGACACGTTGTACGAGGCGGTCTCTTCCCGATATCCGGGTCCACGCAGAACCCGACCAGGCCTCGCTCCCGTAAACTTGCTGTCTTTCAAAACATGCTGCCCGTTGACAATGACATGCTTCATTCCTTCGGACAGTGCGTGAGGATTGGCAAAGCCTGCATGGTCCGTCAGGTTCTCATAGTCAAAGACGATGACGTCCGCGGCCATGCCCACTGCGATGCGGCCACGATCATAGGCCAACACATCGTTTGCCGCGGCGGCACTGGCCTGAGAGACTGCTCGCTCCAGTGTGATCGCTCCCAGATCTCGTACATAGCGCGACAGCATCCGGGGAAATGAACCGAACGCTCGAGGATGAGACGCCGACCGACTTCCGCCAGCCGGCCCCACATCTGTGCAGAACGAAACAAAGTCCTGCTGCATCGCCAGAATCTTGTTCGCGTCAGTCATCGTTTCCGGCAGAGCGAACGCCGAGGACCGGACGAGATTGAAAAACGTGTCCCACGGATCTTCGCCTTTGGCAGTGGCGATCGCAGCCACCGACTGCCCGTCAAGTTCCGCGTACTGCGGGTTGTTGCTGCGCCCGACAATGACGCGGTTCCAATCCTTGCTCGCGTGACGAAACCAATTCTCCCAGCCGTCGGTCGTTTCCATTTCCCGCCGAATTTCAGCTCGTAATTCCGCATTGTCCAATCGAGCACGAAGCTTGTCGTATCCTTCCGTAAAGTGCCGCGGATGAATCAAAGCCGCGATGCCCAGTCCGTTGTTGACATACGGATAGATGTCAGCCGTCACCTGTTCTCCCGCCGCTCGAGCGGCCTTGATCTTTGCGATCGCCAGTTGCATCTTGCCCCAGTTCTGCCGCCCGGCTGCTTTCAGATGAAAAATATGGACGGGCGTTTTGCCTTCACGACCGATTTCAAGAGCCTCGTCAATGGCCTCCAGCAACCTGTCACCTTCATTCCGCATGTGCGTGTAGTACCGACCGCCATACTGACCGGCGACCGCCGCCAGAGCAGCGATCTCTTCGGTTTCCGCATACACGGCGGGAGGATAAATCAGAGCTGTTGATACGCCGATGGCACCTGCCTCCATCGCTTCGCGCACCAGGCTCTGCATCCGTTGGAGTTCTTCTGCTGTCGGTCTGCGTTCCGCGTCACCCAGAACGATTCGTCGCACCTGAGTATGCCCGATCGTCTGCACAATGTTGACGGGAAGCCCTTTTGATTCGACCAGGGTGAAGTACTCGGCCATCGTCGTCCATCCCTTGCGGCGACCATCCTCGTCGCTTAGCGGAGCAGCAGAGCCACCCTCTCCGGCGTTGATGGTAGTGATACCCTGAGTCAACAGGTTGATCGCGGTCTTCGGATCATCCACCATCGGCGACGCGGTTTGTCCCATCATGTCGATAAAACCCGGGGCCACAACCAGGCCACCTGCATCGATCACTACTGCAGCCGCGTCAGTATCGATACGGCCGATCCGCACAATCCGGCCGTCGTCAATACCCACGTCTGCCAAATACCATGGTGCACCGCTACCATCGACGACACGTCCGCCTTTGATCACGATGTCCAGCCTGGCGTCGGTGGCCGAGCAGACCGAAGAAATGCACAACGCAGTGGCAATGTAAACAAGCTGGAAAAACATTTTCGGCTGAGTCACAGCGGTGGCCCTCGGTTGATTTCGCTGGTTTCCTGATGAACACATATCGCAGACACACCAGGCTCAGCAACCAACAAACGTAGTCAGTCAGCTCTGAGCGTTGGCTCGCACGGTCTGCGGCACAAGCCTCGCTCGAATCCTGATCCGCGCAAGGATCGACAAGGCTGCAGACTACGAGAAGTCGGCTCTCAGCACTACTGGGCGGGACTTGAATTAGAAGTTGGCAGAGTAAGACTCGGCGTAGCGGCGACGTGGGGCGACACGGCAGAGAGTCCTGGTCTCTTGAAAAGACCGTGCCGCTTCTCTTTGCCTCAGCGATCGATTCGTTGAATCAGCAATTGGATGTGTGGCAGCAATCGGTGGCAGAGAGTCCTGCCGGCGCCGATGACGAGGCCAAATCACGGCTTTGATGTCGTGTCGATTCAGTGCTTCGATGCATCAAGAGCAGGCGTGCTTCGAATCATGATGTTCCGTACATAAAAAAACCTGCCACAGAGATTATCCGTGGCAGGTTTTTGTATTGTCTACGGTCGTGAACCGCACCGGTCATCGTCCCGGAGTTTTTCCCGGACAAATGTGCCGATATTGGGTCGTCCAGGCTGACATTCGGTCAGTCAGAACAACACACAACGGCTGCCGCGTTAGCTTCCGTCATCGTCCACTGCGATTGGAATGATGATTGCCCCGGCGACCAGCAGTCCGAGACCGATTTTCTGCTTTGGGGTCAGACCATTGACGCGATCTGTGAATCGGTTTCCGCGTACAACTTCCTGGCCATTAGCCTGTACCAATGCCACGGTAGAAATTGACTTTGGTGGCGCAGTGCCGGCTTTCCAGACTCGCACGGCATACGTTTCTTCGCCCGCCTGCAGAACCAGCGTGCCAGTCTTCAGGCCTGTTGCCTGAAATCGACCGTCTTTGTCCGTCGTGAGCTGCTGGCTTACGCCCTGCTTGTCAGACGGAGACCGCACGATGATTTTCGCGTTTGGCACAGCTTGACCTGTGTTCGTAACAAGCTGTCCCTGCAGACTTCCAGCAGAAGTCAGCTGGACGTTTTGCAGTTGCAATTTGGTGGGGGCGGATGTTGAAGCTGCGGGGTTTGCTCCGAAGCTCAGGCTCGGCGACGCGACCAGCGTCAGCGCCAGCATCCATGTGGCGTGATTTCGCATCTGGATCCTTTCGTACTGTGTGTGTATGTGTCTGTTTGTGATCGGTGGATTTACAGAAGTCCGTTCTCAAGGTCGGCACGAAAATAGTGTCCCGATGTCGGCGTATGCCCTAAGTTCCGAAGTACCTGCAGATTGCGTCCAGTGCTGCGACGTAGGTAGTCGTTGACGATTGTACGGACACAGCGTTTGGTTCTGACGAGCGTCAAAATGGGGATTAAGACCAGGTCACACGGTAGTTTCAGCACCAATTCTCGCGGTCGGGTTTTCTTCAGGCGGGTAGTGAAGCGGGCGGTCCAGTCGTTTCGGCAGCGCTGAGACTGACGCCCGAAAATGAGCCCCCTTTACCGGCTGGTCGTTGAGCATCACTCGCCAGCAACAGGTACTCGCCGAGAAGTTTCCAGCCCGCGAAGTTGCGAATTCAGAAACATCGCTGGAAGCCACGCGTCAACAACAGGTGTCAGGCCAGAATGTCTTCGACCACTGCAGCCGTGCGTCCTGCAGTCACGAGTTGTGGCTGGCCGCTGTGGTGATAGATCAGCTTGTTCCAGTCCAGACCGAAGAGCTTAAACAGAGTCGCCTGGTAGTCATTCGGCGTCACCACGTTTTCGACCGCACGATGGCCAAATTCGTCCGTTGCCCCGTACACAGTGCCGGGCTTAAAGCCTCCGCCAGCAAACCAGATACTGAAACCCTGGCCGTTGTGATCTCGACCGTGTTTGCGGGCATCACCCTGATCCTGCGTCACTGGCAACCGTCCAATCTCACCGCCCCAATGAACAATCGTTTCGTTCAGCATGCCACGCTGTTTCAGGTCTTTCACCAGGGCGGCCGCTGGCTGATCTGTACGTCGGCAGACGGCCGGCAAAGAGGTTGCGATGCTACTGTGATTGTCCCACGGCTGACCTGCCAGAAACAGCTGCACAAAACGCACGCCTCGTTCCACCAAACGCCGAGCGATCAGGCAGCGTGTGCCGTATTCGCGGGTGGCGTCATTATCCAGACCATAAAGCGAGTGTGTGGCTTTGGTTTCCCTCGTGACGTCAAGTGCTTCCGTGGCTGCCGTCTGCATACGTGCTGCCAGTTCGTAGCTGGCGATCCGGGCATTCAGATCCGGTTCGCCGCGAAACCGATCGGCATGACGGCGATTTAACACCTGCAGAAATTCGAGGTTCTGCCGCTGCGGTTCCCCCTTCAGGTAAGTCGGAGCATCAAGGTTCAGAATTCGCGGTTCTTGGGGTCGCAGTACCGTGCCCTGATACAGCGGTGGCATAAAGCCGCTGGACCAGTTGTGCGTGCTGTCCACCGGATGACCTCCGGGATCTGTCAACACCATATATGAAGGCAAATCCTGCGTCTCTGAGCCAAGACCGTACAACAGCCATGACGCGTAGTGTGGACGCCCCAGTACACCGGGAATGCCACCGTGAAAATAACGGATTGACACTTCGTGCCCATTCGCTCCGGTGTGCATGCTGCGAATCAGGCACATGTCGTCAGCGATTTCCGCAGTGTGAGGCAACAGTTCCGACAACTCCATGCCGCACTGCCCATGTTTGCGAAACTTCCACCTGGTGCCCAACAGTTTCTTGCTGGCCGCGTTGATGAAACTGTAGGCAACATCCCCGTTGTATTCCGTTCCATCAAACTTCGTGAGTTCTGGCTTGGGATCCGTCAGATCCATGTGCGCAGGACCACCATGTTGAAACAGCGAAATCATGGCCCGGGCACGAGGCTCAAAATGCGCCTTTTTCGGCAACAGGTCAAACGTCTGTTCTGCAGCTGCAACACCGGGTGGCTTTGCCTGAGCACTTTCGTGATTCAGCAACCAGGCAGCAGCGACAGTACCAATGCCCAGCGAACTCTGTCGCAAAAACGCCCGGCGGTTGTGCTGGTCATCGAATGCAGGTGGCGTCATGTTTCTCATTATTCAACGTACAGAAACTCGTTGGAACTGAAAAGTGCCTGACACAGACTCACAATCGCCTGTCGAGCAGGTGTCCGTCCCGTTGGCAGGGTGACAGAATTGTGCCGGAGGGTGGTCATTTGTGCAGCCGCAAATCGAATCGCCAGTCGCAGTTCATCGTCCGTTGGAGTCCGACAGAGAGCCAGTTCCCATGCCCGAATGATCTGCGCGGCAATCACGTCTGGTGATTCGCCGGGCCCACCGAAGGCGTCGACTGACGCGATGGTTTGCTGTGCCTGGCCGTCGGCCACAACAGCGATCGTCACCGGCCAGTTGAACGAATCAGACGTGTGGCTGCCGTTGCCATCCGTGACAAAATTAATTGTGTCCCCCGGCTGCACCACGATGCCCGTTACGTTCGTTTCCGCAGATCCGTTGAACGCGATCCACTCGCCCACACTTCCAGACCTGCTGGAAATCACACGGCTGCGGACGCCGTTTCCGTTGGCAGAACCGTGATTCAGCTTTCCGGAAATCGACACCGTCCCGTGCGTCGGCGCAGTCCAGCGACGAATGACGGCGCGGCCGGGAATGTCCGGATGTCCGCCGTTTGCGTGCAGCAGAACGTACCCCAGCTGAGGATCGGGCAATGCCGGCCCGGCCTGCCACTGGGAACCTGTCCAGTGAGTCAGCACAGTAAAACCAATGACGCGACCAGCGGTTTTGTCGAAGTCGCCGAAGCCGTATTGCCAATCGCCCGCCGGAAACGTGATCTTCGGCAGCGAAACCAGCGCCGCAGCATTCAGCGGAGTTGCTTCTTTCGCCGCACGCTCTGCCAGTTTTGCGGCCTGTTCCAGCGTGAACTCTCCGTTCATCAGTATCAATGATTGCGTCGCGACGGTCGAGTTCTGTCGCATTTCGCAGTTGGTCTGCATCACGGGTGCATCAAACGCCTGCATCATGGCAACCGGTCGACTTCGGCGAGCCTTGATGTACAGACTGCGACGTGTCTGACTGCCATCAACAATCACCTGCCCTGTATCGTCTTCCTTAATCCCAATGGGAGCGCCAAATGGAGTGCGGTCCAATTGCCCCGACGCGGCCAGCATGCGGTCACGGATTGTTTCCGCATCCAGCCGCATCAGTGATCTTCGCGCGAACGGCACGACAGCAGAATGCCGACCAGGCAGTGTGGAATATTCTGCACTTTGGCGCCAGACCGTGGACGTCATGATTTGGCGATGCAGCTTCTTCAGACTCCATCCCTGACGCATAAACTCGTCGGCCAGCCAGTCCAGTAACTCCGGATGTGATGGACTGACGCCAAGCTTGCCGAAGTCGGCCGGAGTTTCGACAAGTCCTTTGCCGAAATGGTGCAGCCATGCACGATTGACAATCACACGAGCGACCAACGGATGCCGACCGCTGGTCAGCCATTGTGCAAAAGCCAGTCGCCGTCCGGTTGATGGCAGCGATTCGCTGTTCGTCGCAAACTCGGGCCGCTCTCCTTCCGGAACCGTCACCGAAAGTGATGCGGGCAGCACCGCCTGTTTCGGTTGCTGGTGGTCACCTCGAAAGAACAACTTCGTGTCCGGCACGTGATTCGGCGGTTCTGTAAGAACTCGCAGGAATTCTTCAACCGGTTTTTTCGCGCGAATTTTGCTGATCCGGGCGTCGAATTTTGCCAGCTCCGGCTTCGATTCCGCGATGTATTGATACAGGTTGCCAGGACTGATGTTCACGCTGGGATTCTGTGCCAGCAGCTTCTTCTGTTCTGCGGTCCGCTTCGCCCCTTCCGTTTTGTAGGCTTGGTGCAACTGCCCGCGTAATGGTTCCGGGAATTTCATCAGCTCCGCGTCCAGTGCTTGCTGCATGTACACGGCAAGTTTCTTCGCCCGTTCGTCGGCAACAACTTTCGTTTCCGCCTCGATCGCTGCGGCGTTCTCTCGGTCGTCCTTCGTGTACAGAGAAACTCGGCGAGCATTCGGGACCTTCCATGCCTGCCAGTCCAGCGCGGGTTCAAAAACAGCCCGCAATGCATAGTAGTCAGTATGGGGAATCGGGTCGTAGCGGTGATCGTGACATTGTGCGCATTGAATGCTGAGCCCCAGCAGCGACGTGCCGACGATCTTGAGCGTATCCGCCATAACCTTGTTGCGCGCCACCGCATCGTTTGCTCCACTGCCCGTTCCGTCAGCCGCCATCCGCAGAAATCCGGTCGCCGTCAGCAACGCGATCTGCTCGCTGGTGAACTCTCCGTTTTGCGGTCCGGCAAGTTCGTCACCTGCCAGCTGTTCGGTGATAAAGCGGTCGAACGGCTTATCTTCGTTCAAAGCGCGGATCACCCAGTCACGGTACTTCCATGCCCACGGACGTTCGGCATCACTGTTGGTGTATCCTTCGGAATCGGCATACCCCGCGATATCCAGCCAATGTCGGCCCCAGCGTTCGCCGTAGTGTGGTGAATCCAGCAACTCAGTCAGCAGTCGGTCATACCAATCGTCAGCCGTGTCTTCGGCCCATGTCTGCAATTCTTCCGGTGCCGGTGGTAGCCCCACCAGATCAAAGTACGCTCGTTTGATCAACGCTCTGCGGCCGACGTCGGCAGAAAAACGGCTGTCCTGCGGCATGGATTTCAGAACCAACGCATCGATCGGTGTCCGCACGCGCGAGTCCGTCGGGAAGGTGGCGATGTCGGGCACCTCCGGACGTTGGATTGGCTGAAACGACCAGAAGCTGCGTTCTTCCGGAGTCAGTCCCAACCCCGGCGAAATCGATTCCGGTTCCGGCCGAGCGGTCTTTGCACCTGCTGCAATCCAGCGTTCGATGATCTGAATTTCAGTTTCCGGAACTGCATGTTCGCCGGGTGGCATTTCTCCGTTTCGGAGACGGTCCAGCAAATAGCTGTCACCTGGAGTACCGGGAACGATCACAGCGCCACTTTCGCCGCCCTTCTGCATGAAGCGAACGAGTCGCAGATCCAGACCACCCTTCACATCCTCCGTCGCGCCGTGACAGTCATAACAGTGAGCCCGAAAGATGGGACGAACATCTTTCTCAAATGTCAGCGACTGAGCATCATCGATCGCCAGCAATGACGCTGGAAACAACGACAACACAGTGGTAAAAAGACGCACAGCCATAGCAGCTTCTGGTAGGAACTGACACCTCCAGCCCGCAGCAAGCAGACCAGGGGACGGCACAGGTTATAGGGAGGGAATCGACCGGAGGGACATCAGCACGCAGCCGACAGTCATTAGGTTAGCCGACAGCTTCCACCGCCGTCAAATGAAAAAGTGTCGGCAACGACATGGTCCTGTGGCGGAGACTGTTCAAGCCATGTCTGACGACGGGATCCGTTTGAATACTGCCGCCACACTCAATCCACCATTAACACCGATTGTGTTTCGCCTGGAGCTATCGCCAACACTCTCATCCTGCAGAGTGTGGCACCGGAGCCGTGGAACGACACTGTGGTCTCAGAGGCACGACACAAGGTGTGCATAACAGAAACTGGCAGGGGCTGACGTACCTGCGTTGCATCGCACAACAGAATAATGACCGTGTGCCGAAGCTGACCATGAACCTGCGCAAAAAAAAACCTGCTCCGTGAAGGAGCAGGCAAACACGGAAAAACAAAGGCTTTCCACCACACTCCCGAAAAGTGGCAACACAGGTGGCAACATTGAGCCTGATTCTGATCAGATCGCCGCATTTTTTGATCTGCTGACGGCTGCCGGTTTGACCGAGGCGCAGCTGATGCTGATCGACGACGCGCTGCGGGAAACCGGCCTTCAGATTAGCGACATGGACGAAGTTCCGTGCCGTCCGCGAAACGGCGACTGATGCTGTGGGATCGACGCCCGACGAACTTGGTGAGGCTCACAGTGATCGCCACTGTAATTACTCAATTTGACGACACGTCACGTGATTATTAGTATCACATATGCAACACTTAAAACCCCACCAATGAAAACGCTCCCGAATCAAGACGGAGTCAGCCGTGCAGTTCTGGCAGCGATCGAATGACCATACACGCAATAGAAAAACGGCTCGCCGTTGCGGAAGCAGCTGCTGCCAACCTGGTTGTCGATGACGACGCGGAGCCGTCGCCGATCGGGATTCCACGCGGTGAATACATGGCTCGTTGGATCGAGTGGGCGGGGACTCAGTCGCACGTTTCAGAGGATCAGATTGCAGTCGTTACTGATGCCTTGGAGTACGAGGTTCAGCACCGGCCAGTGCTGCGGAGCATTCCAATCATCACGGAAATCCTGGAGGAACATCATGCCGTTGTCACAAGCCAAATCAAACAGGCGAGCGCGCCGCAAATTAGTGCGACACATTAGC
>JBDONA010001142.1:0-3108 GCA_039831575.1 Fuerstiella sp.
ACGGTAATAATCCCGCTGCGGAATTGGGTCGAACTTGTGCGAGTGACAGCGTGCGCAGCGCAGGGTCAGACCCATGACCCCCGATGTCAGTACTTCCAGTTCGTCGTCGATGATTTCCAGCCGATCGGGTACGAACGCAGTGATCCCCGCATACGTGCCGTCCGGTGCCATTCGCAGAAAACCGGTGGCGACCAGGTTGTCGTAGATTTCGGTGGTGATTGCCTTGGCGCTGTGGTAATCGATCAGTTCGTCGCCCGCGATCTGCTCGACAAGAAATCGGTCGTAGGGTTTGTCTTCGTTCAGCGAACGGATCACGTAATCTCGATAACGATACGCCTCGGGCCGAATTCGATCGGCATGCTGACCACCTTCGGAATCGGAATAGCCGGCAAGATCCAGCCAGTAGCGGCCCCACCGTTCTCCGTAACGAGGTGAATCCAGCAGCCGGTCAATAATCCGCTCGTAGGCGTGAGGTGACGTGTCGTCAAGAAAATCGTCGATCTGAGCCGGTGATGGCGGCAGTCCCGTCAGATCAAAGGTGGCTCGACGAATCAGTGTTCTCTTGTCCGCCTCGGGGCTGAAACTCATGCGGGTCTTGCGAAGCTTCTGTAGCACGAATACGTCCACGGGATTACGAGTGAGTTTTTCGGCAGCGATAGCGGGCGGCGGCACGGATCGCGGAGCCTGAAAGGACCAGAATTCTCGGTCCCTGTCGCTGACCAGTGGGTCGGGCTGTGTGCCGGCTACGTCCGGAGCAACGTTCTGCTCCAGCGCACCGGCCGAGATCCATTCTGACAGCAGGTCGACTTCGGTGTCGGTCATCGGCTTCACACTGACAGCGGCCAGTTTGTCACGCGGCGGCATTTCGGCAGCGTGAATTCGTTTCAGCATCAGGCTTTTGTCAGGTTGGCCGGGCACCATCGCGGGCCCCGACTTTCCGCCTTTCAGAAGGGAGGCTCGGGTGCGTATGTCCAATCCGGCCTGTTGCGTCTGAGGACCGTGGCAGGTGGCACAGCGGAGCTGCAGAATCGGCAGGATCACGTGCTGATTGACGCGGTCTGTGGCGACGGCTGCTGAGTCTTGAAACTTCGCTCCTGAAATGATCCAGCGCCGAATCGTATCGACTTCAGTCGCGGACAATGGTTCCCGTCCTTCCGGGGGCATGTGGCGTTCGTGAACAACTTCGTACAGCAGGCTTTCCTGAGGCGCCTTTGTGGAAATGACGAAGCCTGATTCGCTTCCCTTGAGGATTGACTGCCCCGATCGCAGGTCGAGTTCTGCCTTCTGTTTTTCGCCATGGCACGTGAAACAGTGCGTGGCGAAGATGGGGCGGACGTGTTCTTCAAAAACCGGGGCAGCAAGTTGCTCGTCTGCAAACAGTGCATCGACGCAAAACGTCACGACTGCCGCCATGAGCACCTTGCATAATCGATGTCCGTAGCCGATCGGAATCAACTGGTTCATTCCCGTTGGTCGCTTTGTTGTGCGGATAGCAGTTCCGACATGCGTTGTTTCATAGGGCGCGGCCAGGATGACTGCGCATTCATTTCAACGTCCCCTTAGGGTACCAAGTCTGCGTCCGCAATTCGAATCGAATCTCTGGCGAGGACATCAGCACGGCGGCCGCTTCAGATTGCGGCGAATACTCTGCCAGATGTACTGGCAGAGCATTCGCAAATGGCGGACTGAGCAGTTATGGTGCTGGCGCATTCGATCGTTCCACAGATCATTTTCTGACTCATCAAGACGGAGACAGCTCTTGCCACTTCGATACAGCAATATCGCCCTGCAGGCCAGCTTGATCTGCTGTGTGGCATACTCGGTCGGTTTGTCCGATGACAAACAGGAAAACGTTCGCTGGCGGAAACACACGATCAACGACCAGTCTCCGTTTGAGGCTGCCGGCGTAGCAGATTTTAACGGCGACGGAAGGCTTGATGTCTTCAGCGGGGACTCCTGGTACGAAGCGCCACTGTGGACAAGACACAAAGTTCGTGAAGTCCTGCCCGGCACAAATCCGCACTACTACGAGGACTTCGCCGATTTGCCACTGGATGTTAACGGTGATGGCCACGTCGACATCGTCACGTGTGCATACTTTAGTCGACGCATTGCCTGGATCGAACATCCGGGCGATCCGACGAAGCCGTGGATTGAACATACCATCGATCTGCCAGGTTCCATGGAGACAGGTCAGTTGGTCGATCTGAACGGAGACGGCAAATCCGATTTTCTGCCGAATATCGGTGGCGTCGTGGCATGGTATGAAATCACAGCCACAGAACCGGAAGTCGTCTGGAAGAAGCATGACCTTGGCAATGAGGGAGCAGGTCACGGTGTGGGGTCTGGCGATGTTAACCGTGACGGGAAGACAGATATCATCACTCCGAAAGGCTGGTACGAGCAGCCCACCGAAGCCGGTTCCGACGCGTGGCCATTCCATGCGGAGTTTCAGCTGGGTGCCGCCGGCATTCTGATCATCGGTCGCGATTTCGATGGAGATGGCGACACCGATGTGATGTGGGGAATGGGGCATGGCTATGGACTCCACTGGCTCAGGCAGTCGACCAACAGCGATGGCCTGCGAACCTGGACACGGGAAGATATCGACATGACCTTCTCGCAGGTTCATACTCTGCACCTTGCTGATCTCGACGGCGACTCGCAGCCGGAAATTATCACGGGAAAACGAGTCTACGCGCACGAGACAGAACCTGGGGCCACCGAATCGCCGTGCGTTTACAGCTTCCGGTATGATCGTAGCCAGAAACGCTGGGCCCGACAGGTCATCTTTGAAGGTCAGCCGGCGAAGTTTGCGCCGAAGGCTGCCAAAGACCGATGGGCGTTGAAAGATTTTGCACAAGGCAGTGCGGGCACAGGTCTGCAGATGGATGCACGTGACATGGACGGCGATGGTGACATCGACGTGGTCTGTCCCGGAAAATCCGGTTTGTACTGGTTTGAGAACATGCGGGTTTCCAAAGCAGATCAGGCTTCAGCTCGGTGACGGATTGCAGGAATGATTTGCCGATGTCGGGGATAGTCGACAGGTGCGTAACCTGTGCCACGCTGTCTGGAACCTGTGCCACGCTGTCTGGAACCTGTGCC
>JBDONA010000206.1:0-13925 GCA_039831575.1 Fuerstiella sp.
CCTTTAGGAGGCTTCCCCAGTCTCATGGCGATGACCTTAGCCTCCTGTTTACCATCGAGACGTTTTTCTCTGGGAGGCGACTCACGAGTCTTGCCATTCAGAGCAATTTCAAACCCCTCCATCACGAGCCGCTTACGCAGATTCTCCACCGTCTGCACGCGACAGGAAAACGCATCGGCGATCCGAGCATCCGTCCAGTTTTGTCCGCGAACATCCGCCTTCAACAGAATCTGAGCGCGCCTGACTTTTTGCGAAGAGCCTGTCAGCCGCTTGCTCACACCAGGCAACGTCTCACGCTCCTTCTTGGACAACCGCACGATATACTTCTTTTTCATCGAAACTTCCTCCTTGAGTTAAGAGAAGATTCGCTCATCACGCCAATTTGTAGAACCCCAATTCCAAAGACTGACGAAGCACTAGCTCACAAATTCACGTCGACACATGAATTCGGCTCGTTTCTACGTATCTCGCAGTTCCCGTTGTGCCGAATGTTCCGGTAATTCGTACCTGGAACGAGGATTGCCCCGTCTACCCAGGATATAACGTCTGCGTTCCGCCTCTGCTCGCACGCCGATCGATTGGGTTTGCCCTTAACCGCTGTTGCCGTCAACGCTCCTCTCAAGACTAAATGACAAACGTGTCTGCCGATTATCAAACGACCAATCGCAGGGTTTGGAACAGCCTGGCCGACAAGGGCAGCCTGTTTGCCAAAGTTGCTACTGACGAAGAATGCCGGAATCCTCTGAAAGTCCTGGATGGCCGTGGCTGGCTGCCACAAAGCGTCGCCGGACTCGATGTGCTGTGCCTGGCGTCAGGAGGTGGCTGGCAGTCCGTGCTGTACGCCGTCGCGGGTGCCAATGTCACCGTCGTCGATGTCAGCGACTCCATGCTTCAACTGGACGAACGCGAATCCGCGCGTCGGGGTCTGAACATTCAAACGACTCAGGGTTCCATGGACGATCTGCGAATGTTTGAGGATGCTGCCTTCGACATCGTTCACCAGCCCGTCAGCAGTTGTTATATCCCGGACCTGTGCCCCATGTATGCCGAAATCGCTCGAGTGCTGCGGGACGACGGGATTTACATCAGTCAGCACAAACAACCCACCAGTCTGCAAATCAGCCATCGCAACGAACGTCATCAGTTTGTCATCGGTGTCGAATATTACCACCAGGGCCCATTGCCACGTCAAATCGACCAGTCGTATCGTGAAGACGGAGCCACGGAATACCTGCATCGCCTACAGGATCTGTTGGGCGGCGCATGCCGCAGCGGTCTGATTATTGAAGACGTCCGCGAACCTGTCCGAGCTGATTACGAAGCCGCCGTGACGCATTACGGCTACCGAGGCCGCTTTGTCCCACCGTACATCCGAATAAAAGCCCGTCGTCGCCCGCGCACGAACGACGCTCCAGAATCGACAACCATCTGGACGCCTTAACACGCATTTAAGACCGACATTGTTATGATTCGACGACAATGACGGTTGCAGTAACGGATCATGACTTCGGGCTGGTGGGTGGCCGGGGATGGACTGAGCGTCCGAAGGAGAATCAAGCCGGCACTGCCGGCCCCGGGAGTTCACTCACACCTCGCTCAAACCCCGGCCACACTCTCCAACTTCGCAATCATTCGTTTCTGAACTCACAATAACGATCCCAAAACCACCAGGTCCAGGTGCTGGTCTCTGACCGCAATCCGGATGTGGGAAGCAGCATTCTTCACTCGAACATCCTGACTCAACAATCCCCACCCCGTGTCGTTGGGGCAGATCAACACCTCACAGCCTTCCATGCCATCCACACTAATTCTTGTGCCAACCCCGTTCGAACTGACGATTCTTCGCCCTGTGCTCGAATCCAACATCGACTTGTCGTCAGTTACGCTGGAATGTTGTGGCTTCGGAGCCATCGCCTCCGCCGCCCGTGCCGCACAATTGATGTCGGGCGGGCGTCCGGATCGAGTCATCCTGACCGGAATCGCCGGCTCGATTAATGACCGTCTGCGGATCGGTCAGGCCTATTGGTTTGCAAACGTCGCAGCCTTTGGAATTGGCGCAGGATCCGGCGAGCAGTTTCTTACCGCAGGCGAAATGAATTGGCCGCATTGGGACGCACAGGGCGAAGAAGATCACATCGGTGACGTAATTGATCTGGTAACAGGAAACAATCCGCGCGAGCCCAACGCCGGAACGTTACTGACTGCCTGCGCCGCGTCGGCACATCAGCCGGACGTTGATCTGCGGTTGGCAAAATTCCCCGCGGCTGTCGCCGAAGACATGGAAGGCTTTTCGACTGCGTTGGCGGGCAGACTCTGCGGTATTCCGGTCGAAATTGTTCGCGGAATTTCCAACAGCGCCGGAGATCGCAACAAAGAAAACTGGAAAATCCGGGAAGCCCTGACCGCAGCGGCTGAGCTGATCATTGAGAGTCTATCATGACGGACATCATCCGCCTGGGCATTTCGACGTGCCCCAACGATACATTTACGTTCCACGCTCTATTGAATCGGCTGGTTGACTGGCGTGGCCTGGAATTTAGCGTTGAATTGCTCGACATCCAGCAATTGAATGACCGATTGTTTGTCGGTGACTTCGACGTTGCGAAAGCCAGCTTTCACGCCGCCCTGCTGCTGGCGGACGCAACCGTCGTCCTGCCGTGTGGATCGGCGTTGGGATTTGGCGTTGGACCACTGCTGCTGTCGGCTGAACGGACTGCTACGCCAGACACCAGCGAACAGCTAACGCTTTGCCCCGGCGAACACACCACGGCGGCCCTGCTGTTTCGTCTGTTCTACGCAGACACGACGCGAATCAAGCACGTCGTGTTTTCCGAAATCATGCCCATGCTGAAACACCGACAGGCCGATTTCGGCGTGTGCATCCACGAGGGCCGTTTTACCTGGCAAGACGAAGGACTGGGGTTGGTGGAAGATCTCGGGACTCGTTGGGAACAGGAAACGAAGTGCCCGCTCCCGCTCGGAGGCATTGTGGCTCAGCGCACGCTGCCGGAGGAAATCACTGATAAAGTCCAGGCCGTCATTCAGGACTCACTGCACTTCGCGCTGGCCGATCGAAACTCAGCGTTACCCACCATGCGGAAGTACGCTCAGGAATTTGATGACGAAGTGCTGATGAAGCACGTCGATCTGTACGTCAACGACTGGACTCTGGATCTGGGCGATTCCGGGAAGGCTGCGCTGCATGAGCTTTCTGATCGCGCCATTGGAATCGGGATGGTGGACAACGCTGCCAGCCGCCTTGAAGTCTTTCGGTCATAGCTGGAAGCGATGCCGAGCGGCGGGAATCTACTGCGCACGCCCGCGTGTGGTGTGCGTCTGGCTCTGACGGAGAAAGAATTCCGACCACAACTATTGATTCTTTGTCCGCTGTTCAACTGTGAAAAAAACGGCATCCTGCAGGATCAACCGACTTGACCAGAACACCCTGGACACCGATAACGGCTTCTCAGAATCCAACAGAGCCGGTGCCTCGGCACATGCGGGCTGATGCTCAGAACGAAAAAACGTTCCTGTTGATCGCTGAACTTGACACAAACAGTAAATATTTTCTTAACAGGGCGTCGCCACGATCGACGGCCGAAACAATTGCTGCGGCGGATAGCACCCACATCGTCGGCACCGCTGCGGTCTCACAGGATTCTTGATTTATGATAAAAAACAGTCTGCAGGTCGGAACGTCCATGGCACTGATGATGGCGTTGTCGCCAGTGGCACAGGGCCAACCAGCTTCCAGTCCATTGATCCACGCCCCCGTTATTTTCTATGCGATGGGGGACGTGCCGTACGCGCCCGAGGAAGATGCGCTGCTGCCACAACAGGTGGCGGAACTGCCACACGACGCAGAATTTGTGGTCCACGTAGGCGACATCAAGGACGGCGCGACCCCTTGCGACGAGGCGGTCTATGTTAAGGTGGCGGGTATGCTGCGACAGGCAACCGCTCCTGTCTTTATCATTCCCGGCGACAACGAATGGAACGACTGCACAAATCCGGCGGAGGCATGGGAGCTCTGGGACAAACACTTCACTCGCTTCGATCAGCACTGGCAGCATCGTCTGCCCGTGTTTCGACAGTTGGAACGTGAGGAGAATTTTTCATTTGTGAAGGGCAGAGTCTTGTTTGTGGGGCTGAACATCGTCGGTGGGTTGATTCACGACCCGGCAGAATGGGAGCAACGACACGCGGACGACCTGCAGTGGGTACGCCACAACCTGCGTCAATTTGGTGCCGATGTCAGCAGCATGGTCGTCTTCGGTCATGCGAAACCGGCCCCGAGGCACAATGACTTCTTTGATCCTTTTACCAAAGATGCACAGGAATTCAGCAAACCGATCCTGTACCTGCACGGCGATGGACACCGTTGGATCCACGACCACCCGTTTGCGGCCATGAATATCCTGCGTGTCCAGGTCGACCAGGGCGGCATCGCCCCGCCGTTGCAGGTAACGGTCACTGACGACCTGACCGTTCCATTTCAGTTTAACAGACGCAAACCCGTTGTCTCCCCCCAATAGAAGCCACAACCATGAAAGCAGCAGCCAAAATCATCGCGCTGGCATGCGTGATTCACGTATTCCCGCATTCGCAACCGGTGACAGCTCGCCAGCCAAACGTGGTAGTCATTCTCACGGACGACCAGGGCTGGGGCGATCTTGGAGTCAGTGGCAATACAAATCTGACAACACCCAACATTGACACTCTTGCCCGCGACGGCACTGCTGTGCAGCACTTCTACGTCTGCCAGGTTTGCGCACCCACTCGAGCAGAATTCCTGACGGGACGTTATTACCCTCGCACCGGAGTCAGTGGAGTCAGTCGCGGCGAAGGTCGGCTGAACGCGGATGAAACGACGATTGCCGACCACTTCAAAACCGCTGGATACACCACTGGCGCTTTCGGGAAATGGCACAACGGCACACAACCACCGCTGCACCCGAATGATCGCGGCTTTGACGAATACTATGGTTTTACCTCAGGACACTGGGGTCACTACTTCAGTCCGCCGCTGGACCACAACCGAGAGCGGGTGCGCGGAAACGGCTTCATCGTGGATGACTTGACGGATCACGCGATCTCGTTCATCACAGCAAACCAGAATCGACCGTTTTTTTGTTACATCCCGCTGAACACGCCGCATTCTCCGATGATGGTGCCGGATCGTTTCTACGAGAACTTTAAAGACAAAGATCCCGCGATGCAGCACAGAGACCCCGATCGGGAAGACCTGATGATGACTCGCGCCGCGCTGGCGCTGTGCGAAAACATCGACTGGAATGTCGGGCGTGTCCTGACGACACTGGAAAACCTGAGACTGAGTAATGACACGATCGTGGTCTACTTTTCTGACAATGGTCCGAATTCATATCGCTGGAACGGCGGTATGAAAGGGCGAAAGGGATCCATCGACGAAGGCGGACTGCGTGTTCCGTTTTTCATTCGCTGGCCGGGACACGTCCCCGCCGGTGCCGCCATTCCGCAGATCGCCGGGGCCATCGATCTGCTGCCCACGTTGGTCGATCTGGCTGGCATCGAACGTCAGAACAGCAAACCTCTGGACGGCCGAAGTCTCATCCCGCTATTGCTGCAGCAGGACGTGAAGTGGAAACCACGCTCCTTGTTTTCAATCAGAAAGAATCTGGTCAGCGTGCGGACTCAGCAATTTCGCCTTGATGCGGCGGGGCAGTTGTTCGACATCGCCAAAGACCCAGGTCAACGAACCAACATTGCCGATCGCCATTCGGACCTGGCGTCAAAACTACGCCAACAGGCACAACAGCATGGGGCAGAAATGAAAGTCTGCTTTGACGCCAATGCCGCCCGACCATTTCATGTCGGCTACGGCCCTGCGACAACGCTACCCGCCCGGGACGGCGTAGAGCACGGAACCATCAAACGCAGCGCCAAACCTCCGAACAACTCATTCTTCACCAACTGGACCAGCACAGAAGACTACATCAGCTGGCAGGTCGATGTCGCCGAAACCGGTAACTACGCAGCAACCGTCTACTACACCTGCGCCGCCGGGAACGAAGGCGCGACAATTCAACTGGTGGCGAAAGGGGCAGATGACGTCCAGAAAAAAGTTACGCAGGTATTTAACCCACCGTTGTACGACAAGTCCAAAGAACGAGTCGCCAAATCACATTACTTCGTGAAGGACTTCATACCGCTGAAACTCGGTACGTTGAAACTTCGCAAAGGAAACGGCGAACTCCGGCTCCGCGCTCTCGATATCGTCGGCACACAAGTGATCGACGTTCATTCGATTGAGCTGAATCGGATCCCCTGAAGTCGGCACCGTTCTCAATCAGATCACAATCGTTCTGATATCTGTAAACGCAGGCAACGAATACCAATGGGAGATTGGAAACGCTTCTTAAATGAGGACACACCACAACATCCTGAAGACAGCAGCAATTCTGCTGCTGTTGAGTGAAGCCGCGTCGCAGGCGGCGGACGCGACGAAAAAGCGGTCCACGCAACTTCTGGCACTTACGTCTGCCGCCGCGAGTCAATTAGAGACGGCAAGCTCGCTCCGCCTGTTGGAGATCGAGGCGGTGCATTTGCCGCCGGAATCCGTGGCCGACTGTAATCACTTCGGCTGGCCGATTGCCACGATGACGGGCGACACCATTGTCGTGATGCACCGACGGATTCCCGGACACAACGCCAGAGGCGCAGGTAAACCCGAGCCCGCAATGTCCTACGGCATTGTGCTTCGCAGCACAGACGGTGGCAGGACATGGTCGCAACCGTATGATCTGCGTGACTGTATGCGGCCACAGGATCGTCATCGTGGAGGCCTCGTGCCCCTGTCGCATCGGGCGAAATTTGACAAGGACAACCCGTCCACCGCGGGGTACAAGGTTCATCTGCACTCCATCGGGACTTCGTCAGACGGTGAGGTCGTGGCGATCAACAACCACGGCGTGTTTCGCTCCCAGGATGCCGGCCGAACATGGAAGCATTTCTCAACCGCGCTCAGGGACGACAACTTCCCGCACGAAATCGTCAACCTGGGGCCGCGTATTCTGAATCATCCGCAACATGGGCTGATGGTCTTCGGCAACTGGTTCGGTGAGGCGAATTCGTATCACAAGCTGAGTAGCCGTTTGGTTGCTTTGAGTTCACCTGATAACGGGGCGACATGGACTGTCGAGGAACATGACGCCGGGTTTCCTCAGTACGAACCAGCAACACTGTTTCACGAAGGCCGCTATCTGTTTGTCACTCGCGACCAGACAAAGGTCCGCAGTCACAAACAGATCAGTTGGTTGCCGGGTGAACAGCCGGTTGTCATCGACACGAATCTCCAGGACCCTCGACTGGTGGATACCGTCGACTTTTGCTTTAACCCTGTCACCAGGCGTTTTGAGATCGTTCGTTCTGAACGACATCGCATGGAGCTCTGGCTGTGGAGCATGGATCCTGCGGATTGGAAGACGGGGAAATGGCGCCGCGAATGCCGTCTGCTGGCGTGCGAGGGCAGATTCTATTCGACCGCCGACGGCTTTCATCCAGCGGGTGCTGTGGTCGACCTTAAACGGGGCGTACAGCACATCTTCATCTACGCCGGCCATGCCAACGGTCCGGCGGGCGTGTTTCGCATCAGTCGAACGCTGCACACGCCGAAACTCACAGCGGCCCTTATTCAGCCTGATGCTGCAGGTAAAGTCCCTGAAGCAACGGCTGAAAACCAGCCGGACCGTCAGTAATCTCGTCGGGAGACGTGAAGACAACCAAGACTCAACATAACGATCAGAAAAAGCAGGTTGTCGCGGAGGACGGGGATCGGCTCGAAGGTATTTCGTTCCTGTTGCAGATTGTCGCGATTAGCCATCCATGGCGGAACATCGTTGGCCATGACTGACTTCTCACCGCTCATGATGTAGCTGACGAATTGATCCAGTTGAGACGGCTTTGGCAGAATCGTCCACAGTGGACAAACCACGTAGTCATAAAACTGGTAGACCCATGTCGTCGGCTCGGACCATTCATCCAGACGCTGTCCGGTTGCCACGTCGTATCTCCGCACGGCCAAACGCCCATCCGAAACGAGCAAGTCACCATCCGGCGAATACGCAACGGCGGAACAACTTTCGTTCTCCGGCGGTTGCCATGCGAGTGGCTGCCCTGATTTCCCATCAAACAGCAGAACGTTCTCCGCATGTGTCAATATAGCAAGACTGGAACCATCAGCGGCCGCAGTACAGATCCGAGGCAGAACGCCATTTGAAAGTTGCTGTTCGTGGAGGGTTTCCAGTGTGCCCGCGTCAAGCACAAGAATTTTCCCGCTGGCCAGAGCCAACACGGCGCGACGGCCGGCAACGGCCAGGACCGCCGTACTGTCCGTGTCGAAGTCCCTCGACTGACTCAGGGTATACATGCCATCCTCCTCCGCTGTCAGTCGATGCAACTGACCTTCGCCAAACAGCAGCAATCCATTGCTGGACGTGTTGATGGCCGCAGCAAAATTTTCACCCAGGTCCGGCATATCTTTCGGTTGTACTTCCTGAAACGCTTTTCCTGCTCCGCTCAGCAATCCACCTGTGATACTCCCCAGAAAGTCGTCTCGACGTTGTTCCTGATCCGTCTGTCCGATGTAGCGATAGATCCGACGGGACGATGGCAGAATGACACGGCCATCGTGACCAATCAGAATTGTCGTGACGACCTCCGGTAAACGACCCAGTGGGACTCGTTCCCAGTCATCGTCCGCGTATCCTGCGACAAGCTGCGGTGCACCAAAGCCACCGAAGCGAGACTGCGCTAACTGCAGAGCAAGGATCCGTTCGCTGGCCGAGTCATAAACGGGAGCAAAGCGAGTCGTGGATGCAAGGAATCTTCGAGCGAAGCCGGACATATTGTCTGATGATTCTTCGAAGACTTTCTCCCAGCTTGATGAATCCGCATCCCAAACGTGCGTATTCTGTTCCCCGTCGACTGTAAGCATGCCCGTGCCGACAATCGCGATTTCCTTAATGCCACGTTCTTTGACAAGTCGTTGCTTCAGGGCGTTTTCCGTCACACCCACGACCTGCAGTCCTGTCCAGAACAGTAACACCAGCACAAGGGCTACAATCGTATTTCGCCAGACTGCTCCCGCGACGGCCGAAATGGAGTAGTACACCATGAACAGGAAGACATAAACGGGAATGCACCACAGCAATTGGTGTTGCCACGTTCCCATGCGAAAGCCCAGTAGCAGCCAGATCCCCGTCACCAGAACGGTGGCGTACAGCGACGTAAAAATGCAGCCACCCAGAAACTTCGTGACGAACAGCCAGCTGCGACGAACGGGCTTGCTGAGCAACAGAGAGATTTCTCCAGGTTCAAATGTTCTGGGGATCACGCCGGCAGTGACCAGCAGTGAGCCAAACACGCCGAAGAAACCGAGAAATACGCCGACCACAGCGAGCACGATCTGCTCAAAGATCGGTTCAAACTGCGACGGCGTCAGCGGGATCGGTCCAATCACGGTTGCGTTGGCATATCCCAGTGAAATCGCGTTGCTTTCAGTGACGTCGATTTCTCGTGTAAACGCGGCGGCCAGCAGCAACAGGTTACGCCGCTGCAGGTCGCTTTCGCCCAGACCCGATTGCTGCAGCAGTTCATTGGCTTCGTCCGCAAGCTGTATGTCCTGCCAGCTTTCCGCGTCATAGAAGTCTTCGTGCTGCAGCAGCTCATTAATCTGATCGACAACTTGCCGTGTCAGTCGGCTTCCGCCAGAGCCACCGCGTCGCCGTGGTTGTTCATCGGGTTTCGGATTCAGCAGATTTTTTACCTTCTCCTGCTGAGCATCGTTCAACAGTGTCCACAGATGGGCCTGCGGTGTCTTTTTCTCATCTGCTCCGTTGACCAGCTTCGTCAGCAAACGCTCAGGCTGTCGCAGTTCACTGCGACGCAGTTCGGTCGATTTGTCAGTGCCTAAGCCAAACGGAGCCAGCAACAGCAGGATGATGACAATCCCCGCCAGAGCAATCAGCAGCACGCGTGAGGCGATTGCTTCGCGAAACGAATCTTTCAGAATGGCCAGGTATGCTCTCATTATTCGCTCTCCCGTACGATCTGCAGGAAAGCCTCTTCCAGCGTCAGATCTCTGCGTTTCATACTCAACAGACTCACACCATTACTACGCAGGGCATCAACAATGCTGTCGACCTGGGATTGCTCGGGCAGACTGGCATGAATATCGAGCACGCCGTCGGTGACGTCTTCAACTTTCGAAACGGTGCTGAGGTCGAAGCAACCTTCCGCTGTCGTCCTGTCGGTCGCAACGCGAAACACCATTGGCGATTCAGCGATTGCTGCCGTCAGCTCTTCCACACTTCCGGTCCTCCGAACGATGCCCTTTGACAAAATGGCAACTCGGTCGCAGATCAATTCGATTTCCTGCAGCAGGTGACTGTTCAGAAAGATGCTGGCCCCGTTATCAGCCAGGCTCCGCAGCACTTCGCGGATCTGCTTGCGCCCGACGGGATCGACGCCGTCTGTCGGCTCGTCCAGAATGATCAGGTCCGGCCGGTGCAGCATGGCCTGAGCCAGCCCCAGTCGCTGCTGCATACCCTTGGAGTAGCCGCTGACACGGTCCCGCTCACGGCCCAGCAAACCCACGTGATCCAGCAGTTCAGGTGCACGTCGCTTCACTTCCGCTACGGACAGCCCGCTCAGACATCCGTAGTATTCCAACGCGGTTGAGCCCGTCAAATGACGGGGAATGCGGTGGTTTTCAGGCAGATAACCGACTCTCCGCCGTGCTGCAATATCGCCGGCCGCGTGTCCCAGAACCTGGGCATCTCCCGACGACTTCCGCACGATGCCCAGCAGCACTTTGATCAGCGTTGTCTTGCCAGCACCATTGGGACCCAACAGCCCATAGATCTGTCCTCGGGGTACCTCCAGCGAAACGCCTTCCAGAGCGTTCACGGTGCGACGCCTAAACAATCCGCTGCGATAAGTTTTTCGAAGATCTTGAACTTCAATCACCGAATCAGCCATGACCACTACAAACCCTCACCTAAAGGAACGGTACGATTGAAATTCGCCAGGACGGTAACCACGCACGATCCGCAATCCGCCATGTCGCAGAAAGCATCGTTGATGACAACATAATTCAAAGTCGGGGATTCGGAATATCTGGTTGATTTTTCCTCTGGCACCACACAAGTCCGTCATCCATGGATGGCGCTTCGTTTCCCACAAACACCGGCAGATACAGGATTGAAACGCTAACAGCTTTGGTCGTGACAGGTTATTCGCTCGCATCCAGCCATTATTAGGAACAACTGGCGCATCCCAACTAGGGCTTCCTGATGAACTCAGACGCATAGCTTCTCACCTGCTGGCCGTTCAGCACATGAAACATTCGCAGTTTCTCGACCGTTGAGGCCCCAAAGCGTGACATCGGGATGTGGACAATCTTTTTCTTGTGCTTCCGTGCCAGGCGTCGCCAGCCCGCTCCCGGTGGGGAATGACTCAGCAGCGCAATATGATTTTCCCGGCTGTGGTACAACGCCGCCGCCAGCAGCCGTTCTTCCAGCGTGTCTGCAAAATCAAATCTCGGATCGCGAAAGACATCCGGAATATTTCGTGGCGGAAACAGGAACATGCAACCGCCATAGCGGGCCAGCGCGATTCCCGGACCGAGTACGTCCTGCGTAAAGTCTGTGGCAAATAACGACAGTGTTGACTCATCGTGATTTTCCGCATGCCATGTGATTCGCCACGGATAGTCACGGGGATCAGCGGGTGAATCAAACAGCATCACAACACAATCAAGGTCGCCGCGCGCGGGCGGAAAGACCTTCACAAACAGGTCGCCGGTGTGCCAGTTTCGCAGGGTTTCACGAATGTCCAGGCCGTCCTTCATGCTGGCACTGAACTTCTCGGTCCTGGCCATGTCGTTGCCCAGCAGGTCCAGAGCCGCGTCCTTGATATGTGTACGAAAACGTTCAATGGCGACGTCTTCCGGAGGCCAGCTGCACTGACCGAACGGATTCCACGTTTTGCGCCACTGCTCACGCTGTTTGCGTTCCGGCCGAGCCTGCAGCCGACAGTTTCTCCAGACGACGGGATGGCCCGGCAATCGACTGGCAAGCTTCAGCTGAGTGAAATCCGGCAACACAGCACGGTTCACTCCGAAACGCAGTTGAGGATATTCTTCTTCATCAAAGTACGGATAGTCTCGGGCAGTCTCTGCCAGATGAATGGCGAACTGGTCACCTGCGATCTGTTGGGACGCAGTGACAAGAGTGTAAAGGTCCGGAGTAAAGCGACGTTCCATCAAAGACAGGTTGCGAATGTACTTCAGCAGAACCTTCAGTAATTGAGGCGTAATCGGTCGACAACGACGTTTGAACTCATCCCGATACCGGTCACGAGAAGCCAGCAGCAGTGCTTTAATGCCGTCGACCGACAGATTTTCATCGTCGTCCAGCGTCGCTCGAGCCTGCTCGTACAGCCCGGTAATAAAAGGAAGTTCGCCCAGCATGAACGTCAGAGTTCGGGGTTCGACAGAAAAGATCCGGGCCGGATTGGTCGGAGCCGGCGGAGTTGCGGGACAGTCAACAACAGTCTGATAGGCATCACGAATCCACGGCCAATCCACGACGCTGCACACGAACAGAATTGACTTTTTCGTTTTTGCCAGTCGGTGCAGTTCGTTGGCCATCCAGTTCACGCGGCGAATATGCGCCGGATCAATGGGAGGAACCATCGACGGCAACGTTGCGGCCGCAAAGCGTTCCGTGGATACTCGCTTAACAGCATACGGATCAGGCAGGACGGCGCTGACGGGCAGGTATTGCTCATCTTCGATGTCGATGAATTCCCGCGGAATGTGCTCCTGTAGCGCTATACGAAGCGCTGCGATCACAGGTTGACACGGGTCTATGGGAACATAACTGGCACGGCCTTCGTCGCCCTCGCCGAAATCAGCTTCGTCGGGATCACCCTCGTTGTCCGGGGAGTATTCGCCTGTTCCACTGAATTCTGTCTGAGGGTCGCGCTGCAACACCACAGAGACATTCGGTAACCATTGAACAGCCGTCTCGACTTCTATGCGAAATGACGGCGGAAGCGGGACCGCCACGCAGTCGAAACTGTGCGACAACATCAATCGACGCACCTCGACAGCGAAATCCCCGCTGCCATGAACAACCGGCATTACGGTGACGCGACTTCCCAGTTTTAGAACATCCGAAATCCGGTTCATTGTGTCCACTTGTTCAAAACCGGGCCGTCCCACGTGATCTTCATGCGGCCATCCACCTTACCTGTTGCCCGTTTCTCTGTAGTCGGCACGCTGGGCTTCGTATTCTTCGGCAGTCAGCATGATCTCCACGTCCTCATCATTTATTGCCGCCTCAAAACACTTTTTCAGGAATGGCACACACCAACCGCAGCCGGTCCCAGCCCCCCCGCAGTCACTCAGCTGACTGGCGACACGCGGTTTATGAACGCGAATGTGATTAATCACTTTGCGTTTACTGACATGAAAGCAGTAGCAGAGTGTGTCATCCAGTTCCACGTTACGACCTGCCACATCTGAGGTTTAAAGAACATCGCCATGATGAATCCAATCGTTCCCCGCCACACGGACTCCGTTTCAATTCATCCGCTTAGCTTCTAGTATACCGTTTTAGCAGATCGGCGTCTCATGTGGTGCCGTCGGTTGGTAGTGGTATTTGCCTTTGCGTGGTCTGAGAGACAGAGCATGGCCGGTCCGGAATCCTCAAAAAGTGCCGTGATTACAGCAATCGTGGGAAACGCGTTTGTAATGTGCGCGAAATTCGTGGCGTATTTTGCCACCGGTTCCGGGGCCATCCTGTCCGAAGCGATTCACACGTTTGCCGACCTGTTGAACCAGATTCTGCTGCTGGTGGGCATTAGGAGATCGGCTCACG
>JBDONA010000647.1:0-13883 GCA_039831575.1 Fuerstiella sp.
ACTTCAGAATGCCATCACACGCCTGAAAACCGTAGTCGTCGTAGACGATGATGCCACCCGGAACCAGTCGATCCCAGACCCATTCACTGACCTCTTTGGCCGACTGATAAACGTCCACATCGATGTGGCACATGCGGAATGTCAAATCCTGGACTTCATGTTCGGTATCGTCCGGGAAAATGCCCTGCAGGATTTCGACGTTCATCAACTGCATGTTTCGGACAAGCTCTTTCACGACCTCCGGCGACGTATCGTCGTGTTCACCGCCACCGTACGTTTCGTCCATCGCACCCGCTTTGACGACGCCGGTGAATGTGTCGCACAGGTAGACGTTGTCCGTAATTCCACGCTCCTGCGCCTTGCGTGCCATTAAAGCACCGGTGCCACCGCGCCACACGCCGACTTCCAGCAGTGCACCTTCCGGCAGTTTTGCACTTTGCTCGGTTAGCTGCCACAGTTCGTAACAGCGGTACTTGTCGACCAGCGTGTGATTCTGAATGTCGTCGTACGCGTCGATGAAACCCTGATCGATGTTCCATGGCGAATAGGTAGCCAACGGAAATAAATCTTCGTACGCGAGCGACGTGGTCCTGGGAACGCGATTGATGCGGAACCCAAATGTCCGAAACGCGCGTTTGACCGATGTTTTGATTGCACTCATGAAGTCAACTTCCCTGTTGAATTCAGTGATTTCGGGCTAAGCAGGGCGTGCCGCGACTACCTTGACCGTTAAATATCTACGGTGAAGGATATCCCACACAGAAAATCGGGCCAACACCAATCAGCGGCCTCCCCCACCGGGCGCGTTGCACCACACACCTGAGTTGGTTTTTGTGGGCGAGTTTTTGCGTCTTTTCGTGCTTTTTGTGGCAAATGAATCGATCCCTGTCCCAGGGATCGCTGGGCTCCTGTTCAAACAAACCAGCACCATGATCAGAAAAGCGGGCAGGCACCAATAGCCGGAACGGCCCTTTGGGTGCGTTGCACTATTCGTTCCTAACCCCTTTTCTGCCTTAGGCGTTTCGGTAAGAGTGGATTCTGCGACCCAATGTGGCTCGCACGATTCCGACCAGAAATGCCGTATTCGCCAGCAAAAAGCTGAACGCCACTCCGGTGCCGGGAATCCTGAAGCCGAATGCCGTCGCCAGCCAACCCAGCCCGGCCATAGCAAACAGCAACAGATAGGGCAGCGCTGCGGCGATCGAAAATGCGCCCGGGACAGTCGCCAGCAGCCAGCACGATGCGAACAACGCAATCAGCAGAAATACGGGGGAAAGCCACTTCAACAGCTTGTGAGACCACAACGCGAGAGCGTACCACGGATGCCGCAAAGGGTTCAGCAGAGCTGGACGAGACCACGTGCCCTGCCAGTTTCGAAGAGTCTGGCGAATTCGTCGTCGCAACGTAATTCCGGACCCTTCTTCGAACTCGTCAAACGCTTTGGCCAGAGGTTCGTGAACCACCAGATAGCCCTGCTGCACTACGTCCAGTGGCACGATGCAGTCTTCGCCAATCGATGGGTCCATCGTGTGCAGCAGGTCACGGCGAACGGCAAAGGAAGCTCCGGCGACCACCGCCAGCCACCCCAGTTGAGACTCAAGGTGACGAACCTTCATCTCATAATTCCAATAAAAACCCTGGCTGGTCGTGTTCGCATCGGCGGCGTTCGGTGCGTACATCAGCCGTCCATCGACGGCTCCCACCTGAGGATCGTGAAACCGCTCGGCAACTCGCTGCAGGAATCCGCCGTCAAAAACAATATCCGCGTCCGTGAACACAACGATGTCCGAATTCACCGTCTTGAGAGCTTCGTTCTGCGTCCCCGTTTTCCCCAGCCCTGGCGTTTCCATCAATGTGACTCGTTCATCCGTGATCGACCGCACGATTTCGCTGGTTCGGTCAGTGGAACCGTCCGAAGCAACAAGGATTTTCAGGCGGTCTGGCGGGTAGTCGCATTCCAGCGTGTTTGTGATTCGCTGTTGAATGACGGCTTCTTCGTTATGCACCGTCAGCAACACAGTCATTTCCGGCCACGGCGGTTGTGCCTTCGCTTCCAATGCACGCGGACGCGTGACGGCACGTTGAACAGCGACGCACAACTGCAGGAACCGGCCGTAGCCATCGTAGATCCAATACAGGACGGCCGTCGAAACTGCCAACAGTAGCCATGCCATAAGTCGCTCCTTCGACGTCATCCGGTTTGTGTTCACTGGGGCAGCTGGCTTGTACCCGAATGCAGTTGCAGGGCCAATGTTGATTCTGGGTATAACAGGGCCTTTGCGAAGCAGGCGAGATGTGTGGCGGATGGGAGGCGGGACGCGGATTTGACACACGTCGGACGGGACTTTTCGGGACTTTTCGGGACAATCTGAATGGGCCGAGGCGGATTCTCGTCAGCCGCCAGGAAACTTGTGGCTCAGTTTTGCGGTGTTGCGTAAGCTGGCAAGTGGGCGAACTGGTTGGCAGAAATCTGTCCCACGGAACTATATGCTGCCGTTAAGACATCTCCTGTAGCAGCCACCGATTGTGGAGCTCTTCCCGAACGCCGCCTTCTTACAAGTCTTTGACTGATGCGACTCACACGCATTCTACCACCGACACGATCGAAACTCAGCGTACTGCTGGCCATGTTGCAGTTTGCCCTGTTCGCACCAGCGCTGCGCGCTCAGACGTTTTCGCCAACGCCGTCGCTGACCATTCCGTCGTACGATATCGCTCCGCGTTCTGAAGCGACCGGGGCACTCGTCAGCGACTTTTCTCTGACTGTTCGCACTGACGCATTGAGCCACTTTGTCGAACGTCAAACCGTCGCAAGCGACGACGTTGCCACTCAGGTTATGGAAGCGGATGTCCGCGGCTTTCAGACGACGACGACATCGGTGCAATTGCAGTCTGTTAACAGCAGCAGCACTGCTCGGCTGCACATTCTCTTGACCGGCACTGTGTCGAGTAACACGGTTGGACTTACATCCCAGGCACGAGTGGCAACGTTGGGGAATCACACATTCAGTGTGACGAAACCGGTGTTCTTTGACGGCCACAGATTTCTGACAAAACCGGCCTACGGCAGCCTGCAGGCACGACAGTTTCCTCAGGCTGTCAACAGTATCGCATCAGGCATGCCGTTGCTGGGGCCGATCGGCGATCGAATCGCACGAAGAGAAGTCTTTCGGCGAATGCCGAATTCGGACGCCATCGTGGTGCGACAGGTTGCCGCCGACGTGTTGCCGAAGATCAACGCACAAGTCGACCGCCAATTGGCGGAACTCAATGGCAAATGGCAAAGTCTTCGGCGGACCATCAGTCGAGTTTCAGGTGGCAGGCCAACTTCATGGGCTGCCCGCACGACCGACAACAGTTTCACTTTGTCGGCGTCCAGTCCATCGTCGACTCAACGAATGGCAGCTTCAGGACAGCCTCTCGCAACCGACCTGCACGATCAGGAGGTTGTTGCTGTGACCTTTTCGCAGGACAGTATTAACCGGTGGCTTGCTGCTCAGCCGCTGGGTGGACTGACGATTCCTGATACCGCGTTACAGCAGGCGCTTCAGACGTTTCAGAATGCGAAGGACGATCCGCAGGCGATTTTGCAGCTGCTGCAGCGGCAAACCGAATCGTCCGTCGAGCCGTTGATCTTTTCCCTGAAGCTGGCCGCTTCCATGCCTGTGTCGTTGGCTCTTGAGGGTGGATTGCTGACGCTCCAAATCCGATTTCAGGTAGTGCCGAAACTGGCGCCGGCCAGCCAGATGCATCAGATGAGGATCGTGCTGGGCGGTCAGGGTGCGACCGATGGAAAGTGGACAATTGCACTACGGCAAATCTCCGTCGATCCAGCGGACAGGAACGCTGTACCTGACGCATGGACAACGTTGATCGGTGCCCAGGCGACACAGATGGTGGAACGCGTTCCTCCGTCGGAACTTCCCCGAACACTCGATCTGCGGCACATCGACCAACGAATTCCGACAGTGCGGATTCATCGTATTCAGTGCGAAGGAGGCCAGCTGCGAATATCGTTCAATCTGGACGCGAGGTCGCAGGAAGTCACAATACGTCGGTTCGTGAACTAGCAGCGTCGGCCGTCCGGGAAGACCGAACACCCACGTAGGATCCGCTGTGTGTATAGTCCGTCGACATCGGTAACACTTTGGAATCTGCGCTGTGCAACGGGTCGCCCTGTTGCCTGCAACTACAGCAGTTTTCAAAATCACGTGGTCGTTCTGTAGCGGAATTCGCCAGGAATTTCGGCAGTGACAGGTCGAAAGCCTTGGCGGCTTCCGCTACGACAAGAAGTAGAATTCTCTAGAGTTGCGCAGCAACAGGACGTTCATGGGTGCGGCATTGTTTGTTGCGAAAACGTTCTTTCACAACCTCGTGTGCCTGCGGCACCCAAAGGTTGCGAGCAACCTGGGCTACCCGCCACGTTCGGGTCGCTCTTCCGGTGGTTCTCATTCGCCACCGATGATGTAACTCAGGATTTCCAGGATCTCGTCGGTCGTGAACTTGTCCAGCAGCGCCTTTGGCATCATCGAAGTTGTGGAAGGAATGATTTCTTCGATGTTGTCCTTCAGAATGACCTTTGGTTTCGGCACTTCGGGGTTCACCAGGATCGAAATCGACTTGCTGTCTTCGGCGGTTACGATTCCTGAGGTGGTCAATCCATTGATATCAATCACGATTTTGACGGCGTATTTGGGATCGATCTTGTAACTCGGATCAATGATCTCACGCAGAATTCCGTAGCGGTCACCCTTCCAGCGTTTCAGCACATCGGTCAGATCCGGGCCGACGGCTCCGCCTTCGCTCTTCATCTTGTGGCAACCCAGACACGTCGCATCTTTGAACAGTTTTGCCCCAATCTGTGGGCTGCGGCCACGCAGGCTGTCGGCCAGTTTATCTGTATCGAAGTCGGCCTGTTTCCAGTTTTTCACGAACGAGCGATTGTTGCCCAAAGGGTCTTTTGGCGTGGTGGGATTGCGTTGCCATGCGTCAAGATCCGGCACCACGACCATCACTCCGTACATCCGCATCCAGTGACGAGGAAACGAGCAGACGTATGGGTATTCGCCTGGTTCCGTCGGTGCGGTGAACGTCAGCACTTCACGCTTACCCGCGTTGACCATGCCAGTTGAGAACAGGACGTCCGGACTGTCGGGCACGTACAACTTTCCATCGAGTCCTGGTGTTGTCCCGAGTTCCGCTCCGGCCAGAGCCACTTCCTTCAGCTTGCCGGTTCTGGTGATGACAAGGTTGTGCGGCATCAGGTCTTCGTTTTCCAGCACGACCTGCACGGAACGCCCCGCTTCGACAGCAAAGAACGGTTTGTCGTACCGCATTTCTTCTTCGACCGTGTGTATCCGAACGACTCGGACAGTCACGTCCCGCAGCCGTTGTCGGTATCGTTTGGATTCCGCCGCTGGCAGCTTGCGCAAAAGTTCGTCCGCCAACTGCATAGCATCAAGGAACTCGCCCGTTGTTCGCTGCGCCGCTGGCGTCGTCTCGGCGTGTTGCACCAACACGTCGACAAGCTGTTTTGACGTCTGCGGACTGCGTGCCGCGTTCGGAATCTTCAGCAGGCTGCGGACGGCAGGAGTGCGAAAGCTGTCGGACGAGACGAATTCTGCCAGTCTGGTGAAGCTGTCAGTCTGATCCGCAGAAATCGTCGCCAGAGCACGAATGGCACTGGATCGCACGGCATTCGACTGACCCGCATCAAGCGCGGCCACGACGTTTGCTCGCAAGGCATTTCGAGTTTCACCCGCAGGAACCAGCGACACGGCGGAAAGGTATGCCAGTCGAGATGCTGCATTCGTTTCAGCCTGCCGCCACGCTGCTGCGGCCTGATCGGCGACGACCAGTCCCGCGTAACCGGTGGCACGCAGCACACTGCTGTCGGAAGACATCGCCTTCTTCAGGTCATCAGTTCGTGCTGCCAGGACATCCTGAGAATGAGTCAACAGGATTCCCGATAACTGCCGACCAACTCGCTGCTGATCCCGGTCCTCGTTATCTAAAGATTCCAGCGCCGACAGCAGTTCGGTGGCGGTGTCCGTTTTGTTGATGGCGACCAATCCGTTGAGAGATTGTTCGCGGTTCTGTCGTGACAGACCGGGCCGCAGCAATATGGCTTTGAACACGGGAATGTACTTCGGGTCATCGGTGGCCGTTTCCACCAGCAACAACCGAGCGTTATCCAGCCGCTTCAACTGGTACTCAACAATGCGAATACTCTTGTCGAGCAGGATTTTTGGCCGTTCGATTTTCTGTTCGCCATCTTCGTGGTGATGGTGAGCAGCGTCCTGAGCGATCGCAGCCTGTGCGAGCAGCACAGCAAAAAGCAGGTAGCGGGACATTACAGACATTCCAATCAGATCATCGTGTTTGAGACAACAGAAGCCCGGCATTTCTCTGACGCCGGGCTTTCTGAATTTATTTTGCTCGATTCCGCAATGCAACGCGGGATTACAAGCTTTCCAGGTGCCGCATTGTTTCGTCGAGCGTGTACTGCAGGTATCCGTCGACATCGTGATTCAGCACGTCCAGGACCGTTTCAATCGCATCTTCGCTGTCAAAGAAACTGCACGCTCGCACGGCTTCCAGGCGAACAAGGCCGTGGTCGTCGTTGATGCGTTCGTGGACGAGCTTCAGAGCATTCGGTACTTTTGCACGCATGTAGCACAGAATGCGTGTCGCGGCCGCTCGACTGTGATGATCGTCGGCGTTCAGGGCGGATGCCAGCAGATCCATGTCGACAACATTGTGAGACTGCAGCACCCAGTTCGCTTCCAGAATCGCGTGCGTGTAGCCATCGTCAGATTTGTCGAGTCCGGCAACCCACTTCTGCACGGCCGGAACGACGTCAGCGGTTTTACGTTCAGCCAGTTCACGGCGTGCTCGATAGCGAGCTCGGTCTTCATACTCTTTCAGAGCGTCCAGCACGGCAGGAATCGGTTCGCCGGCAATTGCCGGAGCTTTCACCAGATCACGGCCCGTGCAGATCACTCGCCAGATGCGACCGTGTTGATGGTCACGATTGGGTTCACGCAGGTTGTGTTGCAGGTGACCAATTAAGGCGTTGTGCCAGTCACAGATGTACAACGTGCCATCGGGAGCGAACTGAATATCGATCGGGCGGAAGTTACCGTCTTCGCAGAACAGCAGCGGTGGCTTTTCAGTCCCTTCAAAACCGCTGCCGACTTCTTTCACAGAATGCTGCAGGATGGACCGGTCGCCAATGACGTTGCACAGTAGAAAATCTCCCTGATCTTCCGGCTTGAAGTGGCGGCTGGACACAAGTTCGTTGCCGGCCGATGGTCGTGTTCGTTTGACAATGAAGCAAGGATAAGCATTGCGACCTCGCAGGGCCGTGTCCTTGAAGTTGTTGACGCTGTCGTTAAACGAACCGCCAGCGTGTTTGGCCGGATATTCGACTCGGCCGCTGATGGGTGTCGCCCAGAAATTAAAACCAGGCGAAGCGTCGGAAATGAAATCCTGTCCCCACTTGTCGTAGACGTGGCCCCACGGATTGGCGAACGGCAGCGAAACGTGAGTGCTGAAGTCTTCCGTGCGCGCGTTGTACCGCCAGACGCCGGCTTCGTGCATCCGAGTCAGACCGTATGGACTTTCCACCTGCGAGTACTTGAACGTGCCTTCGTTGAAGTACAGTGCTCCGCCAGGACCCCATTCGAACGCAGAGATACCGTGATGCGAGTCAGCGGTGTCAAAGCCGACCAGCTTGCGGATGCGGGTATCCGCCACATCATCGCCGTCGGTATCCGTCATGAACAGAATATCGGGCTGTTGAGCGATATACGCTCCACCGTGACCGATTTCGAAACCGGTCGGCTGATGCAGTCCGTCGGCGAAGACTGTGCATTTGTCCGCACGGCCGTCACCATTTTCATCGGTCAGAATCAGAACCTTGTCCTGCATCTTCGTCTTGGGCTGCCAGTGCGGATACGACTGCATGGTGGTGACCCACAAGCGGCCCTTGTTGTCAAAGTTCAGGGAAACCGGGTTGGCCAGTTCCGGAAAATCTTCTTCTGATGCGACCAGCTGGATTTCGTATCCGTCAGCCATCTTGAACAGCTTTTGCTGTTCGGCACCGGGCAGGTAATCCAGTGTGCCAAGTTTGCCGGCTTTGCGTTGTTTGTCATTCTCACCGCCAACGTTGGTCTTTACTTTGATAAAGGGCAACGTGTTGCTGTCGTCGCATTTGTCGGCGACCGGCTGGCCCTGAGCAAGGGCCCAGATTCGCTGGTCACGGTTTGCGGCCATCTCATCCAGAATGGCTCGTTCGCGCTCCATCACGTCGCGGTTATTGTAGGTACCGTCGGTACCGGCAAGACCTCGTTTGCCGTAAATGGAGAAACCGTTGACCGCCCGATAGCGATGCCACCAGTGGAAGTTCTTGTCGTCGACTTCTGCCTTCAGAGCTGCGGGGGCTGCGCCTGTCTTAGCGCTAAGCCCCAGTGCCTTCATGAACAGTGGAGCCAGGGCTTTGTAGCCAGCGTCGTTCAGGTGAGCACCGTTCAGCGTGAGTTGTTCGTCGGAAGCTTCGAACATCACTTTGGTGGGAGTGTAAATGTCGGCGAATGCGGCTCCTGATTCTTCGGCCACTTTCTTCAGTGCGGCCGTGTATTTCGCCAGGTTTGCGTTTTGTTCTGTGCCGTCCGTCACGTTCGGATCGCCAATGTCTTCGAAGGCGATTGGTGACACCAAAACGACTCGAGCGTTGCCCTTGCCGCTGAAATTCTTTCCCTGAGTTTCCTGCACAAGTTTGAACACCTGTTCCGCAAACTCGGTCAATCCCTGGTCTCCATCAAACGATTCGTTGAAACCGAAGAAGTACATCACAACGTCAGCTTTGCTGTGCGTCAGATGGCTGTCGGGATCACCAAAGTCCATGGAACGAATTCGTTCAAAGGGCTCATCACCAGGGAAGCACAGATTGCGAACCGTCAATTCCAGATTCGGGTGCGATTGATGGAGCGATGTTTCCCAGTGATTGCGGTGCTGCAGGCGTTCGCCCAGTTCGTTGCCGACAAGGCAGATGTGGTCGCCCTTCTTCAACTCCAGCTTTGCAGCCGTCGCAGGCGTTGTGGTGGCACAGAAGAGTGAGAACAACAGCAGTAGAACGGTCAGTCGCTTCATGGGGTTCCTCAATGTGAGTTTAGGTGGGCACGTCAGCGTGGCAGTGGCCTCCGGCCGCGGCATCCGTTGCGCTTCGGCATGAAACCGAAGCAAAAACGTGGTCGTAGCAGGGGTGCAGAACGCTAAATCATGCCGCGGACGACGTCGAGTGTCTTGCGTAAATCGAACTGTTTTCCGTAATTATCAGACATGATTCGCCTGATTCTGGAAAATTGCGTGCAGCAACCCGGGCGATAGATTGTCAATGCGAAACACAATTGCGTCAGCGTGATGGCAGATGGACGTCTGACATGTCTGACTTGTGATTTACACGACCTGGCGGCTGGCATCGGGTTAAACGCACTGTCTCCACTCTGCTTGCGGGACGCTGATCAAAACGGCCCACTGCCTAAGGTCTTTTCTGGCGAGTGATAGAAACCGTAAGTTCAGGATTTCGTTTCCGCAGGGCAGGCAGCAGCCGTTGGAAATAGTCGCACACCTCCGTCGAACCGGAAACCCGCACCTGGTTGAGTGACGGCAACTGCCCAATGGAAGTGCTGGCGTCGTGGCTGAGCGTGCAGTTGATCAGGTGGAGTTCCTGGAGGCGAAAATGTTCACGAAGATGCTGAAAGCTGCCGGTTTCGAAGTTACCGTCAACCAGGGTCAGACCGTAAATAGACCTAAACTCAGTGAGATTTTTTTCTGCAAGATCCCGGTCCGTGGCACCATGCAGACTCAGGTGCGTCAACCGTTCTGCTCCCGCAGCCTGTCCAATACTGTGCAGCAGGGGGGACCCGGCATCCAGCACGATGGATTGAATACCTTCGTAACCCGCGGCGATTTCGGTCAGTTGTGGCGCAACGTCAATGCCGTTCAGAATCAGTGTATAGGGTTTCAGTGCAAACACGTTGATCACACCCTTCTCAGACAAGTCTGATCTGCTCAGGTCCAGTGACCGCAAATCAAGTTGCTGTAGAACGGTCAGGTTTTCTCCCGTCACAGAGGTGTCGCTCAGGGACAGGCTCGCAAGTAATGGAGGAAATTCTACAGCCTGCAACGCTGCGTCCGTAAGCATGGTACCATCCAGCCGAAGTTCCCTAAGTTTTGTGTTTGCTGATAGCTTCAGGTGCTCACCGGTAATTCCGCAGTCACTGAGATCCAGTGATTCCAGCTCCGTCCACGTGGCAAGAACGGCCTGCTCTGATTCACCGAGTGAGTGACCGGAAAGGTTTACGGATTTGAAGGGCTTTCCTCGCAGCGATTCAAGATCGGGGCTGGCGACAGTGGCCGCCGACAGGTCAAGTGTACCGCTGACACTCGGCAGTGTTTTCAGTATCTCAAGACCACGAACAGACAGCGAAACGTCGCCAACTTCCAGATACTGAAGCCCTTTCAAACGCGAGACAAGCAGCAGACCGTCCTCTGTGATGTTCGTTCCGGACAGGTCCAGCTGACGAAGCTTTGTCAGTGGAAGCAGATGTGCCACACCGGCATCCGAGATGGTTGTGCCGGACAGATCGAGCCGCGTCAGATTTATTGCTCCCGACAAATGCTGCATGCTGTCGTCCGTGACGTTTTCGCCACCAAGCTGCAGATGATCAAGTTGTTTCATGTTGGCAAGAAATGACAGCGTCTGAGTATTGATTCCGCTGCCGGTGAGTTGCAGAAATTCAAGTCCGGGAAAGTGTTTCAACACGGAATAGTCAACACCCGTGTCATCATAAATTCGGAGACCTTGAATACCGCGACAGAAAACGGCTGCTTCGGCCCCTCGAGAACGTTCAAGAATGGGGGCCATTTCCGGAAACTCAATGAGAGGAATAAACAGATCTTTCAACGGGCATGCCTGCTGGAAGCGACAGGCTGCCGCGACACTGAGATTGTGCCCTGACATGCTCAGTTGTTTAAGCGTGGCGGCACGGGAAAGCACACGCAGAGACTCATCCCCGATGCTCTCACAACCGGACAGATTCAACCACCCTAGTTCGGGCAGTTGCAGAAGCCGTTTGACTCCATCGTCGGTGATGTGAGTGCGGGCGATTTCCAGTGTCTGCAACGTCGAATACTTCACCAGGTGCAGCAGCAGATCGTCATCTACCCACGAGCAGTCATTCAGTTTTAGTGTCTGGATTGAGGTCAGGTTGAGTGAACTCAGGACAGCAGCAGCGTCGTGCGTTCGGCTGAGGTTGAGTGTGAGGAGTTCCGGTAATCGATCCAGTACAGACAGATCCTCGTCATTGAATTCGCTTCCCGCCAGCGACAGAACTCGCAGCCCGGTGACGCCACCAATCGCTTTGACGACGTCGGGAGCGATCGACGTGTCCTCGATGCTGAGCTGTCGCAGTGAGGGTAGATCAGAGAACTGTCGTGCGGTTGGTTCGTATCGTTCGAACCGAAGCACACTGATGTCACGATGCTCATCCCTGTCCACAAAGGCTGCATTCGTCACTAGATCCGAATGCGGGTCCGTCTTACCGCGCAGCAGGATGACGGCAATGGCAACAATGATTCCCAGAGACACAATCTGAGAGACTGCTGTAAAGAACCGTGCACCGAACGACATCTGTGGCTTTCGCGTAAGAAACTACAGTGGACCCAACAACAGAATGGCATTGTCGATCAAATTACGCAAGGTTGTCCCGCACGGAAATTGCCGCAGATATGGACACCGTTTTCTGTTTGCCTGGGTGGGTTGTCATCTGATGCAGTGCAGTGATTTGTTGGATCTCAGGTACATTCGTCCGCCGGCCACGGCCGGAGTACCGTTGAAGTCGGTGTCATCCAGGGCCGCGTTTTTTGATACCTGCTTCATTTCCGGTTTGGCTTCGAAAACATACGTACCGCTGCGGCGAGTCACTACAAAAATGTGGGCACCGGCTTTCACTGGTGAGGCGTAGATTGGTCGACCGCCCGACTGAAGGCCCGTCAGTCGCGTTCGAGTCGCCGTTTCGCCGGTCGTTGCGTTCACTGAAAACGCTTGGCCCCTGTCGGTGACCCAGTACAAGTGATTATCGTGCAGCAAAGGAGTCGCCACGTAGCTGCTGTCGCGGCTTTGCCATAGTCGGTGAGACTCCGTTACGTTCCTGCGACCACCACGTTTGATGGAATTTGTCTGCTGCTGAGGATACCCACCGAAGGTGTAGAACGCATCTTTCCCGATCACAACGCCAGGAGTGACATTGCCGCCATTGTCGATTTCACTGAACCACCTCAGCTTTCCGTTGTCTGCATTCAACCCCCACACTTCACCGGGCATCGAAATAACGGCTTCCATGACGTCGCCTTCTCCGGGCACAAGGACTGGTGTGGCAAAGCACAGTTCAAGGCCGTCGTATTCTGCCTTCCACAGTTCTTTGCCGTCGGCAGCATTCAGGCCAACGATCGCTCGGCTTTCTTCAGACGCGTTTACGATCAACGTGTTGCCGAATAACACAGGACTCGAACCCGAACCCCACCGCCGGTTGCTGGACATCTGCCCGAGATCTTTCTGCCACAGTTTCTTTCCATCAACCGTCCACCCGACGGCTCCCGCCTTGCCAAAGAAACAGTAGACGTTCTTACCATCAGAAACCGGCGTGCCGCTGGCGTAACCATGTTCCGTCAGATACCCGCGATAAGCATCTTCACGCGCCGGTCCGCTGATGGAATCCTGCCACAGTTGTTGGCCGCTGTTGGCGTCGACACAAACAAGATGGCGTTTCGAATCCGCGTTGTCGTCGCCGGAATAACACGTCACGAAAATTCGATTTCCGACCACGATGGGCGAGGACGATCCTGATCCGGGCAGATCGAACGACCATGCCAGGTTTTTCTCTGCATCCCAGTGCAGGGGAACTGTGGAGTCGGCGATTCCCTGACCGTCCGAACCACGAAAGCGATTCCAGTCGGCTGCAGATACAGTTGAGCCTGCGGCAAGTGTAATGCACCACCAGGCAGTCATGAATGATTTCATCTGTGCACTCCGGTCGAGTATTAGAGTGAGTGAGGGGAACCGTTGAGTTCATTCTAAGCAGCAGGAACGGTGACAGGAAACGAATGAGAAACGATGAATGACGATGAGAAACGAAATGACGATGAGAGTGAGAAACGGGGACAGGTCCAGTTCTTGACAAACGCGTTATCAATCGTGGTGTGGGCAAACAGAAATTGTTTTTCTGCGAGGACGACTACCACGCGTTCGAACGTGTGATCTCAGAAACGCTTGAGAAACGGCCAATGCGGCTGCTGGGCTACTGCCTGATGCCGAATCATTGGCACTTCGTCCTCTGGCCGGAAAACGATGGCGATCTGGGACGATTCATGCAGCGATTGACGATCACCCACGTGACGCGTTGGCAGAAAAACTACAACATGGTCGGATTCGGGCACGTCTACCAAGGTCGATTCAAGTCGTTTCCGATCGAAACGGACGAACACTTTTGTCAGGTGATGCGGTACGCGGAACGAAACGCGCTGCGGGCCAACCTCGTCACCAGGGCTGAAGACTGGCCCTGGTCGAGTCTGTGGATCGACCAGTTTGGATCGGCCGAGCATCGTGCCATGCTTTCGCGGTGGCCAATTCCTCGTCCCGTCAAATGGTGTCAGTACGTGAACGAACCGCAGACGGAAGCGGAGCTTACTGCGCTGCGACGAAGCTGCGTTCGCGGAACGCCTTATGGCAGTACCAAGTGGGTCAGCCAAACGGCGCAAACACTGGGGCTCCAGGCCACACTACGTAAACCGGGAAGACCGAAAAAGAAATAAACTGGACC
>JBDONA010000755.1:0-3097 GCA_039831575.1 Fuerstiella sp.
AGTCGTTGGGCTGTGCCACAGATACTGGACGCCCTGGACGACCCCATTCTGCTGAACCGTCAGTTCGCACGCATTGGCGTGGAGAAACTGCTTGACATTCGGCTTGAAGATTTCGGTTACCGGTTTTTTATGTCAGCGTCCGAAAGAAAAGCCCCCCTGGACCGTCTGAAAGCAGCGATTCTTCCGCAACCCACCAGGTAGCTGCGATGCCGACCAACATTTCGGAAACCAATTCAAGCAGAAGTCTGGCGCCGGTAGTGAAGATGCACAACGCTCGGCGGCGCCTGCGATTCATCGCTATTTCAATCCCTGGGTCCACGCTCGTCGCGGTCACGCGCAGTGTTTCCTGCGATCTGACAACCCGTTTCGCAAAACCGGACCAACATGCGTTGACTATCCGCGTTTTTCAGGAACAACCAGTTGGTGCTCACTCGGACAGAATTACCGAACGATTGTCCCGTTTCTCCAGCAATCGCCTGAATTCTTCGCGGATGACGTGGCCCGCCGCATTCAGCAGGAGGACGGCAGCACGTTTGGGCTCAATAATTTCAGCCTGGGATTGCCAAAGCTGCAATATGGCGCGACAGGTTTCCCTGAGACGGTCAGGACCGGCCAGAAAGTCATAATTCGTGAGGTCGTAGTCCGCATTCTGCCGCAAGGATCGTTTAGCGATATAGCGAACGGCGGTGTAAGGGTCCTGCATCAATTCGACGAGATACGGAACCATCCATTCGCTTTCGGATGCATCACGAGCTGCTTCCCAGCCGAAACTCCACGCCATCAGCGCACGTTGCCCGGCGTCTCCTCGCAAAGACCATAATATCGAAGCAGCAATGCTCCGCTCGTCCTGGTTCATCTCGGGTACGGAAGCCCCGTACCACGCAGCAAGATTCCTGGCGCTCCACTCGAGAGTTCTGTCGAGGTGACATTGATTGCAGGCGTTGGGTCGCCCGGTTTGCAGACTGTTCCTGACACTGGGCGAACTGACTTCATGACTGCGCATAGCTTTCAGAAGTCCATACGTCGTATGCGGCATGTGGCAGTTGTAGCAGTTACTGCCGGATGACTGGATGAGATGATGTGTGTGTTGTGTCAGCACTGATTCGTCACTGAAACGCTCATGGCACTGCGTGCAGGCGTGATTGCCGTCCATCTGTGGCCCCAGTTGATCGTTGGCCCAGTCCAGCGCGGTCCGCGGATCGTCGGGTGAACGATGCAACTGGTGGCAATGCACACACGACATGTCACCTCGTTGAAAGCAGGGGGACTCAATCAGTCCGTTATATTCCCGACCCGACACTCGGACCATTCCATCAGACCAGAAGAAGTGTTCAGCATCATCGCCGCCGTCCACCATCCCGTGCGGACCACATTGCCGTACGTACCGCAGTTTCGATTCCGATAAATCATCGCCGGGCCGATATGTCCACCCATTTTGCATCCATTCGCACAGCGCGTCGTCGTCGTGAGTCGTAAAGATACTGTGACACTGACCACAGATCTGGGCCGACAATTTGTGATCAATCTTATGTGGGTGCACGATCTTCAAATCCGTGTCGTCGTGTCCGGACGGGTGTTTGCCGCGAGGCGACAAACTTTTCACACGGACATGTTTCTCACCAGGCCCGTGGCACGCTTCGCAGGCAATGCCGAATTCCGCGACACGGGTGTCCACGTCGCGTAAATCGTACGTTGCCGGGTCACTCAGATTTCGAATCGCCATGCGTCCGTGTGTCGCGTGGCAACGTATGCAGTCGTTGCTCCAGCGGCCCGTTTCATCACCCTGCGGCTGCCCGGGAGGAATCAGGAACACTGCAGTTCGAGGAACCCAGCGCTGATCCTCCTTCAGATACATGAATGGGAACAACGACAGAAAACGGTGGTCGTCCATCATTGGATACCAGTATGCCTGCATGTGATGGGACCCGGTTGTGAGGACGAGCGGTCGCTGAAATCGACCGTAGGTGCCCGCTCGAGGTGGCAGTTCCATGTCGACCCAGTACTGGTCACGGCGTCGCTGCAATTCATACGTCCGACCTTCCCATGCCAATGATACGTCAAACTCGCCAATCACACTTTCCGGTGTGGCGATCTGAGTCATCGTGCGATGCCAGGACGCATGCCAGCTGGCGTGTTCCTGAAGATGGCAGGAACGGCAGGCATCGGACCCAACGTATCCATGCGAATGCACCTCCACAGGTCGGTTACGCACGACATCGCCACCGCCGCCGACGGGGCCGGATGGTGCAACCACTGCGTCGCTGTCGACGGGTGACTGATGGCGAAGTTCCGTCCACGAAAGAGCGATCACGAGCGTTAGCGAGAACAGGACAAGCACTGCAAATGTGTTTCTACGTCGCGCCGTACCAGGACTCAAGCTAACCGCGATCGACAACAGTCCCAGAAACAGCACGATGGCCACCAGCAGTACATTCATGGTGCAGGTTCTATCGAAGAATTGAACGCGGTGGGTCCATTCAGGGGACTTGATACAGACATCGACAGCCGTTCAAAACGGTCGTTTAACATGGTGTCGCAACACATCGCCACATGGTAGACACATTGCCCGTACCAGAACGCTCCAGCAGAATAAAGTCTTTTATCGTCACACTTCAGTTGAGGTCAGAAAATGCGGTTATGAATTGGACCGAGTGATCCGTACACGCTACTGCCAGCGTACGATTGTCGGATCGAAATGCAACGCCGATTGGTTCTGCGGGTGTGTTGTTTGTGGACAACAGTTTTCCGCTGGCGGAATTCCAAACGTTGACTGTACGTCCGGCACTGACACCAGCGACTAACAGGCCGTCGCCGGAGATCTGCACATCGGCCACGGGTGTTCTTCCACTCGGCGAAAAAACCTGTTGCACGCGACCGGTCTCGATATCCCATGTCCGGATCGTTCCATCTCTGCTGGCCGATACGATCGAAGCGCCGTCAGCTTTGAACTGCACAGCGGAGATCGCACCGTAATGGCCGTGAAGTTCGAAGGTGCGGTCCGTTGCCAGGTGGAATATGCTGATCTTTCCGTTCCAGCTGCCCGCAGCCAGCATCGAATCATCGTGTGAAAAACACAGTGCGGAGACAGTCCTGTCGA
>JBDONA010000873.1:0-13833 GCA_039831575.1 Fuerstiella sp.
GGTACCAGCAACACAGCAATGGTCGTCGAAGGCACTCGGGAAGTGAAGAACGGTGTTGGCGCCACGTGGGGCTATTCCAAATGGGTTGGCAATGGAAATGATCTTGCTGCTTCAGAAGGCATTAACTATTGGGTCTGTTGCCCATGGTGGGGTACGCCGGACACCAATACTGGCGCTGGTCGAACGCGAAACTGGGGAGCGCCAGGTAGTGCTCACACCGGCGGCATACAGGTCACTTTGGGTGACGGTTCCGTTCGTTTCATCAGCGAAAACATAGATAACAACCTTCGCAAAAACATCGCCTTCATTGCTGACGGCGAAACAATTGGCGAGTTTTGATCAACGACAAAACACGGGCGGACTTGTAACTTGTTGCACGTCTCCGTCGTGATCGTGGTCTCACCGACACGTATACTGAACCGTAGCCCTTTGGTTGCGGTTCAGTTCGTTTGACGATTGGGAAAGCAGCGGGAATAGCCGTTCGGCCAGCATCTAACGCATTGCCCCACCTGACAGATTCAACTGCGTAAGTCTGGATATTGTCTGACCGTCGCGGCGTCCAGCTTGCAGAATCGGTTCTTATCGAAATGCCTAACGACAATCCTTCGAATGACGTCGGCAAAAAACCTGACCAATCCGCTGCGACGGGTGACATGCCACGGGGGCGGAACGTCGAGTCCGGACGGCCTGTCGCGGCTTCGAATGATTCGTTGAGACAGTCCACATCCGTTGTGATTGGACTGGTGTCTGCCGCTATTGTTATCCCGATTGTCGTCGCTACTTTGCTGCCCATGCTGCCCGCGCTGGGCACAGCTCCTGCTCCGCTGGATGTTGGAATCAGGCATAGTGCGTCGATGCTGACGTTTGATAGACACGTCGTCGGCGATTCTGCGATCGGGCATCCTCGAATCTGTCATGTCCAGGTGACCAGACTCGAAGCAGATGGCCCCACGGGCGTTTTGATCTGTGATGCCGGCAAAAACATGGTGTCGTTCTGCAGCCAGAACGATGCAGGAAAGTGGAACGAAACCGTCCTGCTTTCTGACGTCCTTGCTCCGGCCCACGCCACTGTCGTTGATATTGATAACGATGATGATCTGGACATTCTGGTTGCAGTGCTGGGAAACATCGAACCGGATGACGGTGTGATCGGTCGTGTGATTCTGCTTGAACGAGAGAGCGATCAATACCTCCCGCGGATCATTCTGGATGATGTACGACGGGTCGCTGATGTCCAGCCTGCGGATTTTGACGGCGATGGTGATATCGATCTTGCTGTCGCCGTCTTCGGATACAACCGCGGGCAGGTTCTTTGGCTGGAGAACCGTTCCAATGGTCGTTTTCAGGAACATGAGCTACTTTCTGCCCCAGGTACGATCCATGTTCCCGTGGCCGACTATGACGGCGACGGAGACATGGATATCGCCGCCATTGTCACTCAGGACGAAGAAGAGTTATGGGGGTTTGAAAACCTTGGTGGTGGAAACTTCAGGAAACGCCGCCTGTGGTTCACGATTAATTTCGACCTTGGCAGTGCCGGGCTGCTGGCAGACGATCTTGATCGGGACGGAGATGTTGACCTGATTCTGCCTGCCGGAGACAACCTTGAAGACTTTGATCCATTCCCTCAGCCATACCACGGATGCCTGTGGTTTGAGAATGTTGGTGACTGGCAATTCGAAACCAGAAGGATCGCGGAATTCGGTGGAACTTATGCCGCCGCCACCGGCGACCTGGACAATGACAATGACACAGACATCGTACTGGTCAGCATGGCAAACGTGTGGGACGACCCGACACGCGCCAGCATTGTGTGGCTGGAGAATGATGGTCATCAACAGTTTCGCACGTGGCAGATTGATTCCAGCCCGACACACATGGTCACAGTCGCCATCGGAGATTTGAATGCCGACGGCAATAATGACATTGTGTCGGGGGGACTGCATATCCGCGGGCCATACGACCGCATCGGCCGCGTGACGAGTTGGATCAATGGCGGAGAATCGGCGCCTTGAAGATTACCAGAAGTATTCTGTTGGCGGTGGTTGCTGTTGAATTAGCGGTGTCGTGTTATGTCGTCGTCGGGCGACTGAGTCGGGCCAATCCACCCGCCATCGATTCCCGACGGCTTGATCCCGCAACCGCGGCAGATCTGCGGGAAATCAGGAAACGGGCAACCGACGGCATCTCACGAGACTGGCGGGAATTGGCTGAAGCATATCTCGGCAACGGCTACTACGTTGCGGCCGAACAGTGTTTTCGATACACGGCGGAACTGGACCCTGAAGATCAGCAGGCCCTGTACGGTCAGGGCTTTTGCCTTGAGCGAATCGGGCGTACGACAAAAGCGATCGAAGTCCTCAGAAGAACTGCAGCGACGGGAGATCCACAGCTCGCTCGCACGTGTTGGTATCAAATCGGTCGCGGCTTCCTGCGTGAGGAAAACGCCGATGAAGCCGAAGCTGCCTTTCGCAGAATCCCTGATTTTCAGCCAGCGGCGTACCAGCTGGCAAAACTATTAATTCGATCGGAACGGGCTGACGAGGCGATTCCAATCCTGGAACGGCAGCTTGGCGTTCTGCCAAATTCGTTGAAGCTGTTGCAGCTACGCCGGCATGCGGCCGAAGCTCTGGGCGATAGAGAATTGGCCACGGAACTCCGTGACCGCGAAGACCGTGCTGAGTACCAGCTGATTCTGGAATATGGCCAGAGCTTCATAAGTATGTTCGCAGCACGGTACGGGCTGTCAAGAATCCTGTCCAGGGCAATGCGTTTAAAAACCCAGGGAACGCTGCAACAGCGGAAAACGGCACTTAATGAAGCATTGAGCATCATTCGTCCCAACAATTTGTGGCAGTATCGATCAGTGTTCGTTGCCGCAGCTCATGTCGAATTGGGGCTTGATAATCTTTCTGGCGCGAAAGAACTGTTGTCAATACTTGAGCGACGCACTCAGGACGGCGTTGATTCACGAGATCTGGCAGCCATGATTGCGACTGCGGAAGGTGGTCATGATGCGGCATACACGATCTGGAAAACGTTGAGTGACATGAAGCCAACCGCTGCTCTGCACGATCGACTATCCCGGACGAAAGCCATCATTGGTCAGGAATTCCGGGACGTACATCGGGGGCAGTCGGCCCTGTTGTCGGGAATGGACGCATGGCGACGAAACAGTATCGAAGAGGCCGGAGGTTACCTTTCGGAGGCAGTCCGACTGTTGCCGACCGATGAAAAGGCACTGTTCTATCTGGGCGAGATACATCGTCTGCAGGGCAACATCGAAGACGCGAAGACGGCTTTTGTTCAGTGCCTCGACCGGAATCCCGACCACGGTCGAGCCAGCGCGAGACTGAGCCAAATAAAAAGCAATTGAGAACTCAGGTTTTTCTGTCGTAGCTTGCACGTGACTTCGAAAACTGCAGAATGGCAATAGTAGAATCTGCAAACTCTCTCTTGGACAAGGATTAAACTCTAATGAAGAAACTCGCATATCTCACTTTCCTTCTGACTCTTGGCCTGTTCATCACGGGATGCGGTGGCGGCGATGCCAGCGAAGGAGAAGGTGCTGTGAATACAGGGGCTGGCGTTGAAGGAGATGACGATGGCGAAGTCGACAACGATGCAGGTGTGGGCACTGACCCGGACCTGATGTCGAAAGGCGTCAACTAATATCACAGCCGTACCAACTGAACAGTTTCAGTTGATCCTGCATTTGATGGCATGGTGAGGATCGGTTTGCTCTTCAGCATGGACGCGGGCCCTCGTCTTCACACTCAGTTGCCTTCCACTGGCTGCCGCAGTCATTGGCAGATGTCCGCGGTTGCGGCGAGCCAGGGAGATTCGTTGACTGAGAGAAATCTATCAGTCCAATGGCAGCACTCCGTGCTCGTGGTTTTTCTGGCTTCGATCGCGATCTTTGTCTGCATATCCGTCTGGACGGTCGATGTCGACCAACTCCTGATCGAAGCCCGAAAGGCGCTTCATCACCAGCAGAATGTCCGTGCGGGCGAATTGGCGAATAAGATTCTGCGCCATCAGCCAAACCACGCAGATGCACGAATGATCGCTGCGATCGCTGCCAGTGAACAGGGCAACTATGAAGAAGCCGTTCGCCACTGCGCTGGTGTTTCGGAAGACGCAGGCCCTGTGTTTGTCGACGCTCAGTGTATGGCCGGCAACCTAGCCTTGAACTATCTCGGGAACTTTTCCTACGCTGAAGCCTTTTACGCACGTGCGAACCTTGCGGACCCGAACAACCTGGTCGCATCGGATCGGCTGTCGTATCTATTGGCACTGCAGACGCGTACCAGAGAACTTGTTCCGCGGCAGCTGGTCTTGATTCGTGAACAGGCCATTTCGTCAAATCGCCTGTTGTCGTTGGCCCACAGCGACCTGCTGTTTCCTGATGTCGATTTACTGCAAACACTCAGGACACAAGAACCTGAGCATCCCGGATTAATGCTTGGTGATGCCAGACTGGCCGAAGTTCGCAAGGACTTTGCTGCTGCGAAAAATCTGGTTGGCGCAGCCGTGCGAATTGATCAAGAGTTGATCGAAGCACACGCTCGACTTGGTCAGATTCTTGTGCATGTCGGTTCCGTTAAGGATTTGCACAGATGGCAACGGCAACTTCCTTCGTCAGCAATGGAGCATCCTCTGACATGGATTACGCTTGGGCAACTTGCTGAACGACTCGACAACGCCACTGGTGCCGCCCGCTGTTTCTGGGAAGCAGGACTCAGGGATGCGGCATCGCTGCCGGCGAACTACATGCTGGGACGTCAGCTTTCGTCACTGGGACGAAGTGCAGACGCCCAACCCTTTCTCCAACGCGCACGGGACCTGGAGAACTACCGCAAGCTCTTTGACAGCGGTTCCGTATCAGCAGGCTCCGCTCGGCAATTCTCCCCTGAGCTGTTGCGGAAGGCTCAGACATCAGCGGAATCTCTTGGCCTGACATGGGAAGCCTACGGGTTCTCGTGGCTGGCGTCCGGCATGTCACCTGCACCACACTGGGCGGCAGAGGAGATGACACGTCTGCAAACGCAGCTGTCAGGTCTTCCACTGATACGGACGGCTCCTGAGTTCGACATATTCCGCCGAATCGATCTGTCGGAATATGAGTTGCCGGTCCATGATGTCGTACCCGAAGTCGAAACGACCACCGTCGACAGGAATCGGGTAACAGGGGAGGTCCGCTTTGAAAATGTTGCCGAGAGTCTGGGAATAGAGTTTCAGTTCGACAATGGTGTTGACAACCGCATCAGCGGTGCCCAGCGTCCTTATGACTTTACCGGCGGTGGAATTGCCGCTTTCGACGCTGACGGAGACAGCTGGCCGGACCTGTACTTTTCGCAGGGCTGCGTGCTGGAAGATCAGACCGGGAAGCCGCTGCGGGGCAGGGCAGATCAGCTTTTTCGCAACCAGCAAGGAAATCGCTTTGCCGATGTCAGTCGCGTGAGCATGCCACAGGATCTGGACTACAGCCAGGGAGTCGCCGCCGGCGACTTTAATAATGATGGTTTCACGGATCTGTTCATCGGCAACCTGGGGCCTAATCGGCTGCTGCTGAACAATGGGGATGGTACTTTCAACGAGGTTTCTTCGTCGATCGACGGTAACTCGCCGCAGTGGACGACGAGCTGTCTGATTTGCGACCTGAACGGTGACCAGTGGCCGGATCTGTATTCGGTCAATTACCTTTCCGGAGATATCCTGTCGCGAGTTTGTCGGGATCAGACCGGCCGCAGAAATTCCTGCGCTCCACAAAGTTTTCCGTCGGCACAGGACCGCATCCATCTCAACAACGGAAGCGGACTGTTTGTGGATGTTACAGACAGCAGTGGGATTCGCAGGTCAAACGGAAAAGGCCTGGGAGTCGTTGTGGCCGACGTGAATCAGGATCGAAAGCTCGATCTGTTTATTGCGAACGACGGAGTGCCGAATTTTCTGTTTGAAAACACAGGTGAGTCCGGCCGGATTGCCTTCAAAGAAGTCGCGACAGAACGTGGCGTTGCAGTGAACAGCGAGGGGCTGAGTGAAGCCTGCATGGGGGCAGTCATTGAAGATCTGGATCTCGATTTCCATCCTGATCTGCTCGTGACCAACTTTCTGGACGAAACGAACACCCTTTACACCGGAGCTGGTCCGAACGGTTTCTTCCGGGACGTAACATGGACCAGTGGACTGGGGCCGCCGAGTCTGCCGGTCCTGGGGTTCGGTATTCAGGCGCTGGACGGCGAACTGGATGGCCTGCCGGACCTCGTGATTGCAAACGGTCACGTCGATGACTTCACTGACAGAGGCGTGCCGTACCGCATGACACCACAGTACTTTCGCAACCTTGGCGGGTTGCGTTTCGCGCACCAGGGTCCGGAATCCATCGGAGAGCATTTTTCCCTGAAGCATCTCGGTCGCTGTGTCACAAGACTCGACTGGGACAGAGACGGGGCTGAAGACATTGTCATTGGGACACTGGACCGAGCAACTTCGCTGCTTCACAACACGACGTTGTCGCGCGGCTCTTCCGTTACCGTAAGCCTTCAGTCTGTCACGTCCCAACGTGATGCGTTTGGCACGATCGTTTCCGTGACGACGAGAAACCGATCTGTGGAACGTCAGCTTACAGCAGGCGACGGATACCAGGCAAGTAATGAACGAATACTGGTATTCGGACTTGGCGACGCATCAGACGAAACACACATTGCCGTCACCTGGCCCAATGGCCCGCGACAGGATTTTCCTGAAATCGATGTCGATAATGAGTACATCGCCGTTGAAGGACGTGCCCATCTCTACACTGTTCCAAAGTGACGCGAAACAAAGGTTGCATTCAACGACGTCAGCGTGATTGTCATATTCTTCAGGAAGGCGTTCTGCGCAAGCAACAGTGACTGCGCCAATCGTTCACGTTCCGTTTAAACGTGCTGAAAAATGCGAATGCGGCGTGACCGCCGCATCTCTTCGGAATTATGACGATCATTCTTGTGCGAGTTCCTGGATGTGGTCCGACGGTTTCTGAGTGGCAGCTCGATTTTGGTCACGGCCGTGCCGCAACAGTGAAATCAGCCTGAGCGAATCCACAGCCGGAGGTTGTGAACGACATCGGAACCAGGGATTCGTCTGCTCACGAAAGGGTTCTGCAACGATTTCCGGAGACTTGGGGAACCGTGGCCGGATCACGATCGTTTTCCGGATTCAGCAGACAAATCCCAACGTTTACCGTATCGCAAAACGTGTAGTCCCCTGATAGCGGCAGTGCCGTTGGGGACTTCTTCCCATCTGATTATCCTGTCGAGCGTATTACACAACGTCGTCTCGTGCGCCGTTCTGCTTCATACGTCAGTCGCATACGCCCTGTCGCTGAGCCCGTCTCGCGAACAATTCGGTTCCGTCTTTTTTCCGTCCTGCGCTGCCGGATGGTCGGCCGCGCGTTGTTTTTCCTTTCTTCTATGGGGAGACAGGCCATGACGCGATCCAAAGTCCCGAAGTTGTTGTCGCTGATCTACGTTCACAATCCGTTCTACCTGATCAGCACGTGCCTGTTTGTGTACGGATTGAAGCTGCTGTTTCGTTCCGGTGATACCTCAGTGTTGTTTGCGCCCGGTTCCGTCGCTTACATGGAACCATGGGGATTGATGACGTCGCTGGCGGGCATCACTGTCCTGATGGCCATCACCGCGATCCTGATTGTGCGGTTCGGAAAGGTCTGGGAAGACGCTCGTTCGCTGCTGCTGATCGTGCTGTTAATGTTGCTGGCCATTTCCGTCAGCTTCGACGAACTCATCACACTGCTGTCAGACCGCGACAACGGTCGCGGACATCTTTATCAGATGTTCGCGGCAGGCGTGCTGTTTGCGGTCGGGCTGGCTGAGTTTCTGATCCGCGGATTGCCGATCCGGCTGAACGCAGGTTACCGATTGCCGTTGTATGGATTCCTGACGTTGTTCTTTCTGTGGCCGGCACTGCTGCTACGAGAAGTGACGCTGTTTGAAGTCGAAACAACGCGATGGTTGATTGCTGCCTTTCCGCTGGCAGCTGGTTTGCTGACCGCCACACTGATTCCGGCTGTACGCAAGGGAGCCGCCGCTGTCGCCAACAACGGGACCCCGTGGAGCTGGCCCTTGTTCCCGTGGACGCCGTTTGTGTTTATCGCTTTGGCTGTGTGCTTTCGCTCGTATTCCCTGACGATGTCCTTTGACGCCCCGCTCGGGTCGCGGCACTTCTGGGACACGACATTCGGACTGTATCAGCTGGTGCCGTTTCTGCTGGCGATATTTGTGGTACTACTCGAAATCGGGTTGGTCGAAAAGCTTCCAAAACTGCAACGCGGTGTCATGCTGACGGCGCCGTTGCTGATAATTCCAGCGTACCCGTGGCTGGTCCCGTGGAGCCGACTTCCGGCGTATACGTCGTTTACAAATTCCGTGGTCAGCGATTTTGCATCGCCCGTGTTTCTCACGATCGTCGGTTTGGCACTGCTGTATGCGCGAGCATGGCGGAAAGGTGTGCGATACGGCCAGGCGGGATTCTATGCGATGGTATTTCTGGCGGGTTCGATTGGCCCTCGCGCCTTCGGCAGTCGCATCTGGCAACTGCAGGCGAATCTGTCGTATTGGCCGCTGCTGGTGCTGGGAGTCGTGCAACTGATCATCGCGTATCATCGTCGCAATTCGACGTCGGCGTTTATCGGCATGATTCTGTTGGTGTGTACCGCGAATTTTTCGGTGCGTGATTTCCCTGATCTCAATTCGTGGCGGGCAATGATCACGTTGCACCTTGCGTTCGCGTCCATGCTGATCATCGGGATCAGCTTCAAGGACGGCTTCGCTGAATTATTCAGGGATATCTGTCCGCCATTTCTTTCGATCACGATGTTTTCCGGAATCGTTTCGCTGATCAGCAGAGACCTCGGTTGGCTGGCAGTCGGCTACGCGATCGGTTTCACTGGTTTCGCGTTCCTGCTGGGACGATTGCTGCAGAATCACGGCAATCTGACAGTGGCAGTGATTCACTGTGGACTGGGTTGTCTTGCTGGAATCGTTGTCGGGACCGTCGCATTCCTGCGAGTTCACTTGGTAACGGGAACGAAGCCCGTCATTCTGGCGGTTGTCGCCTCATTATATCAAAGCACACGCCGGCACAGAGGACCACCAGAGCCACCACAAAGACGTGTGACGCTTGCGGTTGTTGGTGATTGTTACCTGGCTGGGATGGTGGTGGTGCGTAGCGATTGGGCGGTGGTGTGGCTGGGCCGGAAGTTCGACGTGGGGCCGTATTCACGCGGACGGACGCACGTTGTCTGGCGTTGGCCTTCACGGCAGATCACCGGGTGTCGCGACACCCGCAGAGGGGGCAAATCCGCTTTTTCTGAACAAATCCCAGAGAGCGTTCCCTGTGTTTTCCGCAGTTAACCGTCTATCTGATGGTACGACTTATACCATTCCACGAAACGTTCAATGCCCGTTTCAATCGGAGTGTCGGGTTTGAATCCAACGTCGCGTTGCAGAGCGTCGATGTCGGCGAAGGTTTCGGGCACGTCGCCGGGTTGCATGTCCATCATGATCTTGTTGGCAGTCCTGCCAATGGCCTTTTCCAGCACCTCGATCATGTGCATCAGTTCGACCGGCTGGTTGTTGCCGATGTTGTAAACTTTGTACGGTGCTGCCGTCGTGGAATCGTCCAGTGGATCCTTATCGGGATTGGCTTGCGGCACATTGTCATTGACGCGAATCACGCCTTCCACGATATCGTCAACGTAAGTGAAGTCACGCCGCATCTTGCCGTGATTGAATACGTTGATGGACTCTCCCTTCAGAATCGCTTTGGTGAACAGCCACATCGCCATATCGGGACGTCCCCAGGGACCGTAGACGGTGAAGAAGCGCAACCCCGTCGTCGGCAGTCCAAACAAATGGCTGTAGGTATGAGCCATCAGTTCGTTGGCTTTTTTTGACGCCGCATACAGACTCACGGGATGGTCGACGCGATCAGTAACCGCGAAGGGTTTGTTCTTGTTGGCACCGTAGACGGAACTGCTGGACGCGTAGGTCAGATGCCCGATCCTGTTGTGGCGACACGCTTCCAGAATATTCACGAAGCCGACAAGATTTGCGTCGACGTAAGCTTGCGGGTTTTCCAGCGAATACCTCACGCCCGCCTGAGCCGCCAGGTGAATGACGCTGTCAAAGCCGTGCGTATCGAAAACGCCAGCTATGGCGTCGCGATCTTCCAGGGCGACCTTCGCGAATTGAAAGCCGTCTCGACCTTCCAGCTGCTGCAAGCGATCCTGCTTCAGGCTGACCTGATAATAGTCGTTGACAATATCCAGCCCTACAACTTCATCGCCGCGATCCAGCAGAGTTTTTGCGGTGTGAAAGCCAATGAACCCAGCGGCTCCGGTAACGAGAATTCTTGCCATTATGCTGTATCAACTTTGAGGAGGTGTGTATGGATTGTCGTTGGCCGGGGAAACGAACCGTTGCTCGGCTTCAGGTCGATGCCGATTGGTGACGGCTGCCGCAATCAAAAAACAATCGCCATTACAAAAACGAGGGCCGAGAGTAGTGAATAGACCGCAAGGACAGTGATATTTACGGGAGTTGTAAACCTGGTGATTGCGACCGGCACGAAAATACCACTGACACCATGAATCAATAGCAGACTGAGACCGAAGATTAGGTATGGTTTTGCAGAGCCTCGATCAATTTGCTGCCTGACGACAAAAATCAGTGCTGCGATGTAGAACAAAACCGGAACGCCGCCGGAAAGTGCAAGAATCAACGCCATAGTTGAAGTCGTTGGCATATTTATTTGCTCCACGAACTATCGGTTTTGATTCCTGTTATGCCTCAGACAACTTGCGATACCAGTCGATCGTATTGCCGAGCCCCTGCTGCAGATCGACCTTCGGCTCCCAGCCCAGCCACTCCTTAGCTCGAGTGATGTCCGGACACCGTCGCTGAGGATCGTCTTTGGGCAATGGCAAATGGGCGATTGTTGACGAACTTCCGACTGCTGCGATGACGGCTTCGGCCAGCTCCAGCATCGTGTGTTCGATTGGGTTTCCGATGTTGACCGGACCAGTGTGTTCGTCCTGATCCATCAGTCGCAGCATTCCTTCAATCAGATCGCTGCAATAACAAAAGGACCGCGTCTGCGTGCCTTCGCCGTAAATCGTGAGTGGTTCGCCGCGCAGAGCCTGATTGATGAAGTTTGAGATCACCCGTCCGTCGTTCGGATCCATCCGCGGGCCGTAGGTGTTAAAGATGCGAATAATCCTGATCTCAACGTCATGCGCCTCGTGATAGTTCATCATCAATGACTCGGCGATGCGTTTCCCTTCGTCGTAGCAACTGCGCGGGCCAATCGGATTCACGTGCCCCCAATAGTCTTCGGTCTGCGGGTGAACCTGAGGGTCACCGTATACCTCAGAGGTGGAAGCGTGCAGGATTCGAGCACCGCAGCGTTTTGCCAGCCCCATCACGTTGACCATGCCAACGGTGGACGTCTTAATCGTCTTGATGGGATTGTACTGATAGGCCTCCGGCGACGCCGGACAGGCCAGATTGAAGATGCGGTCCACTTCAAAGTAAAACGGATGGACAATATCGTGCCGCACGAGTTCAAACCGATCATGCCCCAGCAGATGCCGGACGTTTTCCTTATTGCCGGTGAAGAAATTATCCAGGCAGATCACCTCGTCGCCGCGTTCGATCAGTCGATCGCAAAGATGACTCCCCAGAAATCCGGCACCGCCTGTGACAAGGACCGTCGACATCAATTTTTCTCCCACTGGATGTTATCTGTTGCCGCCAGATATCTTCATGAAAACACGTTGTCATTGAGTCGCGCGTCAACACGCACAGCCTCAGCCACGGCCACCATTACACAACTTTCATCGACTCTGCTGTCCCGATCGCTCGATCAATTCGCCTCAGACATTCTTCCCGTCCCAGAAGTTCAAGCGTCGGGAACAGGTCCGCGCCTTTAGCTTTTCCGGTCACAGACAGGCGAAGAGCGGGAGCAATCTGGCCGAACTTGATTTCTTTCTGCTCGACAAATCCTGCAACGACTTTATGCATTGCATCTGTCGTGAAATCTTCCGTGTTGGCCAGCAACTGGCGAAGTTCCCGCAGCAAATCGACGGCCTGTTCCGGCTTCACAACGCGTTTCTGAAAGTCCTTTTCGCTGTATTTCAAACTCTCCGTGGAAGCAAAGAATTCGTCCATTCCCAGAATGTCCCCGAACACTCGGATCCGATCCGCAGCCAGTTTAACCACGGCGGCCACCAGCGCCAGCATGTCCGCCTCCGGGTTTTCGGGAACAAGGCCGGCTCGCACCAGAATGTCGAGGCAGCCCTTCAGTTTTTCGTCGGCCGACAATTGCCCCATCCAATAGGCCTGGTAACTCATCAGCTTATCGGGGTCGAGCCCAGCCGAAGCTTTCACCACGCGTTCCAGCGAGAAGTTCTCCAGCACCGTCTGCAGCGACATATTTTCTGTTTCATCGTCCAGCGACCAGCCCAGTCGGGCCAGAGCATTCAGGACTCCGGCCGGCAGAAAACCGACTTCGCGATAATACGCGACCATCACGGGAGACAACGACTGATCCGCCGGATCAATTCCCAGGGCACCCAGAACATCGTCCCCCAACTGAAACAGTTTTTGGAAGGCCGGACTCTTGCGATACTTGTCAATGTCGCGTTTGCTGAGTTTCTTTTTGCCGCCGGGCGCCGCGACAAACGGGATGTGAGCAAACTCCGGCAGAACGTTGCCCAGTGCTTCGTGAATCAAAACCTGGATTGGTGTATTCGAAAGGTGCTCTTCGGCTCGAATGACGTGAGTGATCTGCAGTTGTCCGTCGTCGACCACCGTTGCAAAATTATATAACGGCGAACCATCGCCCCGGGCAATCACCGGGTCGACCATCAGGCCGCAATCCCACTCCACATGGCCTCGAACGTGATCATCGATCGAGACCGTGCGGCCACGCGGAATCAGAAAACGCACAACGTGAGCGTCGCCAGCGGCCAGCCTGGCCGCGACATCGGCCTCGGACAGCTCCAGTGAGACTCGGCTGCTCAGGTAAACTCGTTTTTCTTTTTCCGCAGCTTCCCGCTGAGCTCTCGTTTCCTCGGCTGGTTCGAAATCGCGGTAGGCGGCTCCGGCGGCAATCAGTTTGTCCAGCGCAGCGTCGTGCAGGTCTCGGCGTTGAGACTGGAAATACGGTCCGTAATCTCCGCCGACCTCCGGGCCTTCGTCCCAGTCCAGGCCGAGCCAGCGAAACGCATCCAGGATGGGACTCAGCGCTTCGTCCATGTTCCGCTGCTGATCTGTGTCATCAACGCGAAGAATGAACTGTCCACCGTTCCTGCGGGCCCACAGCCAGTTGAACAGTGCGGTGCGCATGCCGCCGATGTGCATATACCCGGTGGGACTGGGGGCAAATCGTGTCCTGACTGTCATATTTCTCTCGTGTTCCGCAAAGTGTCTTAGGGAAGCCGTGATGGTATCGGCATCCGGAGTTGGTGCAATCCTTTGCTTTTGCCACGGCGCCGACTTCCTGTGGGAGGGGCGATCCGACTGCGCAGTCGGTTGTTTTCGTTAATGTGGGAACCTTCTCGGGAATTGAAGTGTCGCAATTGACAAATGTTCGGTGGCCAATAGACTCCCCGTCCGCTTGGCTCAACTGCAGCAACGCAGGTGACCAGGCACAGATCTTTGACAACTTGATTGAGATTGTGAGTCTGTGAGTTTTGGCTAACGCAAATTGGTTCGCCGCTCTTTGACCGGGGCGGCAAACAGGTATCACACTTTTCTTTGTTTATAG
>JBDONA010000010.1:0-13817 GCA_039831575.1 Fuerstiella sp.
GCACAATTGCCGCCGACTTTACTGGCGAGTTTGAATCTGCCGTTCGTGTCTGTCGTGACTTCCTGTTCGCCTGCCTTTGTGCGAATTTTAATCTTGGATCCTGCGAGCGGTGTGCCCTTATCGTCAAGGATATGCCCGTCAACAATACCGGAACTGCTGAGCTCCACATTCTGAAGATACACCTTCGAAGGTGCGGGAGCAGGCCCTGCAACAGCAGAAGGAATTGCGGGGACCATCGTCATTGAGAAGATGGTTGCCAACACGATGGGAACACGCATGATTTCCGTATCCTTAGCTTCTTGTCCTGCAAACTGTCTCAAAGAATTTGAGTGGCAGGAACGTTTGGGTGACTGAAGATGCACGAGCAGAACGGTTTTTCCGCCTGCGCCTATTATGCTACTCGTTATGATCGGTCGAGAAATCCCGAGTTTGTGCCTTTTTCCGGTCGATCCGAATTGTCTTTTCGCCTAGGGCACAGATCTCGCGATCGATCAGCCGATTCTGCAGCGACGATGATGTACAGGCAGGATCTTCGGGCCCGGCGGCGATATCAAGTGACAGTCGGGCCCGGAATCAACAATCACGCGGCAGCTCGATCGTCAATCTGAACAACAGCGTTACGTGATTTGATAAACTTCGCCGGATTGCCCCCGACGACTGCCTGCTCCGCAACATCCTTGAACACAGCACTACGTGCTCCAACGACTGCCCCATTCCCGACCATAACCCCTGGACCAACAAATGCGTCTGCACAGATCCAGACGTCGGCGCCGATCTCGATGGGGGTCTTCAGCAGCGGCAGTCCGGGAGACAGGTAGTCGTGAGACCCAGCGCACAGGTGCGAATTTTGGGAGACCATCGTCCGCTTGCCAATTCTGAGGGGACCAACGTTGTAAATGATAACACGATGCCCAATAGTCGCCTCGTCTTCGATCTCCAGCCCCCAGGGAACAAAAATCCGGACGGTCGGATAGATTCGCACACCACGACCGATCCTTGCACCAAAGATACGCAGCAGCCTATTTCGCCAGCCATACAACAGGCGAGGACTGAGAAAGAACAGCGGTCCCACCGCTGCCCACAGCACTCGTCCAACCAATGCTCTGGTGGTATATTCTCGAGAAGTGCGGTGAGTTGAAACATCTATTCCCATGACGCGTTCTCTTGAAAGTCTGAAGAAAGGTGTACGTTCTTCGGTCAGGCTTCGTTGCTGAAAAATGGCGGTTGGAACGTTAGGCGGCGTGGCGTTCGAGCCAGTCGTGAAACAAAGTACACAGTCTGAGGAATCCGCTGCGGAACACGACTTCCTTCCCCTACGCGGCTCGTTTTCTCGTTTCCTCCGCGGCACTGGGGACGGAAGACGCAAATGCCAGCGGCACTGTTGAGAGCGACTGCCCCGTCAAACGTTGGTAGTGTCGTTGCCATCGTTCAGCAATCTCGCCCCAGTGGAACTGCCGCGTATAAGTCGGACAATTTCTGCGATAAGCCACCACTTTCGCGCGATCCTGAACCCAGCGCTGCATTGCGGCGCGCAAGTCACCATCAGAGAGCGGTACCACTTCGCCGACATTTGCCTGAATAACGGAATCAGACAGGTTGACGTGTTCAGATATCAAGACCGGCAAGCCACAGGCGGCCGCTTCGATGACGACATTGCCAAAATTCTCCTGGTGACTGGGCAGGACGAGCCCATCAGCCGACGAATAGGCTTCCAGTTTGTCACGTCCAGTCAGCATTCCCGTAGTAGTGACACGAGATGAAATCCCACTGCGTCGCACCGATGACTCAAAACGCTGCACATGGTCAGGACAACCACCACCGACGACCACCAGGCGTACCTTTGGGATGCTAATTTGAGAAAACGCCGACAACAAAACATCCAGTCCTTTCTTGGGATGAATCCGACTCAGGAACAAGAATACGAATTCATCGGAACCAATGCCGTACTTGTTGCGAAACAGACTCCTCGAGGGAAGATTCTGGTAAAGTTCCGGGGCGAGTCCGTTCGGCTCGATTATGGCATCCGTCGAGGAACACAAAGGTGCTGCAAGTCGCTGTTCGGCAGAAGTTGTAAAATGAATCGCGCTGGACCGCTTCAGCATCTGCTTCAGTCGCCACTGCAGATACAGCTTTTTTTTCAGACGCCCCTGTGACAGACTCCACGGGTCCAGCATGCCACAGGGGCGGATAATGTACGGGCATCCGTGTCGCAAGGCAGATTTCGAACACTGATACTGCAGTTCTTCCCAGACACCGTGCATGTGGACAATGTCCGATATCCCAACAGCACTGTGCACGGCGGAAGTCAACCCGTCACAACGCTGCAGGGGGCCAAGCGCCGGACCAACCAATACGACCTCTGCCCCGCAGTCCCTGACCGTTGAGACGACTTGAGGATCGTCACCCTCTCGCCAGGTTGAAAGTACAGTAACGTTCAGGCCGGCACGCCGCTGGGCTTCAACGAGGCCCGCCAACGCAATGGCCGGCCCACCGTATGCAGGGGTCAACGAAGAAATGACGTGGAGAACATTCACAGGATGACTCAATCTCATGTTAGGGCATTCACGTGTGCACCGTTCAGTCCGGCATGAAACTCATGCGGCAGAACGATCAGGTGCAGACACCTGAGAAGCAGAAGAAGAGGCAATACGATCCGGCTCAGACAACGACGCGTTTGAACTCCGGACACACAGGTTCGCACTGGCAGGGCGTGCATTGCTCCGTGTAGGCTCATTTTCAGCCTCCGACGTCCCAGCAAACACGTTTCTTGCTCGGCGTGAAATCGGCAACTCAAAGAAATGAAACGATGCTGAGGAAACAGCGATCGTGAAGATCAGTGTCCCGCAATACAAAAACAGATTCCCCTGTACGTTGCCGTACTTTTCCATTGGCTTCAGGTTCAGCATCAGAGTAATTCCCACTACATGGTAGCAGTAAATTCCATAGGAAATTCGACCGAGATAGGCTGACGCTCGATAGTCAAGAAACCGTATGGGGGAACCAGTAGTGAAAGCGGCGCTTCTGATAATGACCCCGAATACGACGGACAGGGGAAGATGGGCCACATCGTCCAATCGAGTGCTGTACAGCAGAAAAACCAGCGGGACGGCTGCCATTGCAACCCAGGCGGACACGGAGGCGTCGAGAATCCTTGACATGCGATTACCGTGAGGCAGCGCAAACCAGGCCCCAATGGCCATGCATTCAAATTTCAGAGTTGCAGCGAAATGAAAAACCGGATGTGGATTGAGGAACAGGAAAGGTCCGAGTATCAACAGCGCCACCTTTATCGCCACCACGGCGAAACAGAACGTGAGTATCGTGCGTTTCAGATTCTTCGACCGCAGAATCAATATCGGCCAGAAACAATAGAACGTCAGTTCGACTCCAATGCTCCACAGATGACTGATGTTCGGGACTCGCTGAAGAAAGGCAGACGCAAAATGAGGCTGCGCCGAAATGAAGGCGACAAATTCAGCCGCATGCGTCCTCACCAGAGGTTCATCTGAGTAGCCAAACACATTGAATTGAGGAAGGACAAGAAAGCCCAGAAGTACCAGAAAATAGTACAACGGAAGAATCCGATATCCTCTTCGCCGGTAGAAATCAGGCAACACGGTACTCAGTGGCTGTGTTCGCTCCTTTTGCAGCAGCCACGTGACCAGAAACCCGCTCAGCGTAAAGAAAAAGTAGACCCCTGCAGGACCGAGATTCTGGACCCAGGCACTGTCCCAAACATTGGAGAGGCCCTCATATTTCTTTCGAAGTTCCACATGAGTAATGATCACGGCGAACGCGCTGTACCACCGAAGTGAATCGAGACCTGACAGATATGCCGATGATTTTGACATGGGGGATCGAGTCATTTTCCTTAGCCAGGAGGCTACGTTACGGGTCTACTGCCTGGCTGCCGCGTAATCCGATCGGGCATGCGTGGTGACCTACTCCTGACAGACACAACGTTGATTCCCGCGGCCGAAAGTGAGCATACCAATGGGAAAACACACTATCGTGCTGACGCATGCCGAGTGACGCCTCGCCTTTTTCTTCGGGAATGATGCCGAAGCTGCAGTTTCGCCTGGCGTTGGTCTTTTTTTGAATTTGCTGGTCGACTTTGCAGATAGACTGCACCAAGTACAAACAAAGGAAGTCCGTAATCGATCCAACTACCAAGTTTTAATGCTCGACCTGATATTGACATGATAAAGAACATGCACCAGAGATCCGCACGACGATTGGTAACGAAGTGCCACACCGCAAGTCCCAGAACAAGGGCGCCGGGCACCCCGAATTCGGAAAAAATTCTAATCAAAAGACAATGCGCCGGTGGCGCATTCATGCCATACCTTTTGTGATTTACGAATTCAGTTCCCCCGTAGAGTCGGTCATAAGCAATGGCGTGACCACAGAAGCCATTTCCAAGGATACGGCCATCCACAAAACTCTTGAACATAACCTCGAAGTTCGTGACGAATGAAAGCACAGTGAGATTGTTGGTTTCCCACGGTTCTGCGTCACTTTCGATGTACGAATCCATATCCGTCATGCGTGACGCGATCACGTCAGGAAAGATATCGGCGGGGATCATCATTAGGAATGGGGCCCCCACGATCAGCATCAGCGCCACCAGGATTCCGCGCCGACTGTAGAACGCTAACGCAAATGCAACTGAGAGCACGGCGACGGCCGTTGTTGAGACAGTTAGTACCATACTGCCGAGTATGACAGCCGCACGGCGTTTGGCTCGAATGCTTCGGCTGTATCGGAAGCAGTAGTAGATACATGGGGCCATTGCCACAGCATAATGAGAAGGCTCACCGGCAAACGAATCGAGTCGAAGCGGAAGTAGAAGAAGAACGTTGATTCCTACTGCGGACAGACAGAACTGCGCGATACCGAAGAGCGCGGCAATGTAACAAACCTTCATATAGGCGGCTGCCAGTTTTTGAGGTGAACAAGTCACCAGGAAGGCAGCCAGCCCCAGATAAATGAAACTGACCGCCAACACCTGCCGCACAAACATATTCGTCACGGGGTAGTCGTACAGAACGAACAGCCCCAGCGAAGATACGATCACCCCAATAAGGACGGCCACCAGCCCGGACAGTCGATCCGGTCTGATGAACAGCATGAAACCGGCTGCAGCAATCAGCAGCTGGTACACATCAATCAGCGTCGCGCCAACATAGACTCCAAAGGGCTCTTTGGAAAAAACAGTGGCTGCAAGAAGGAATTCTTTGGTTGGATGCTTCATTATTGTCGGTTATGTGCGACGACCGATCTCGATCTGCCATGGCGACGGTGCCGGACGCTTACCCTCCGGAACGCGTTTCACGCAGCGTTTCGCTGTGCAATCGCACGAAACATTTCGTTCCACCGAACCGCCCAGTTACTCGCGGAAAACGGTTCAGCCGACTGGCGAGCATTCATCCCCATTTCGGGCAATCGCTCAGTGTGGTTGTGAAACCATAGAAGTGCGTCTGCCAGAGCCGATTCACATCGTGTAGGAACAAGCAGACCGTTCCAATACGGACGAACAAGATCAACAGCAGCGCCACATGCTTCAGAGGCAATCACGGGCAGTCCCGCCCCCATTGATTCAGCAAGAGCAACTCCCCACGGTTCGTAGTGGCTCGGGAGTACCATCACACTGGCGTTCTCGAACACGGATGGCAGCTCACTGGGCTGTACGAATCCGTGACACTCGATCCCGTCGCCCTGAATCAGGCTGGACAGCGGTCCGGTACCACACATCGTCAGCGTCCACGGTACGGACGCTGTTTCACGGTATTCCTGATACGCCTTCAGCAATGTGCGAATCCCTTTTTCCTCGGCAAGTCGCCCGACAAAGACAAAGCTCTTTGGCAAGTTGGTGCGGCGTGGTAAATGGGAGTCTGAACCGAAACTGCTTTCGTCCCATGCATATAGCACGCGGCTGATCTGCGTTTCCGCAAATCCCAGCCAGCGGGCGTATTGCCACGCCCGTTCGCCCGCGACGACAACACGATCGACCCTGCGAAACAGTGCGTTGAAACGCCATCGAGTCAGGTATTGCCGGGCACCACCCGTCCAAGGCGTGTCCATTCCCATAACCACCGCCGGCCCGTTCTTTTGAAGTTTCAGAATGCTCGTCGTGTATGCGTCACTCATCCACCCTGGAATGACCACCACATCGGGCTGAAACTCGGCAATTTCGTCCTGGATAATTTGGCCGTCGCCTCGCTCCGAGGTGGACAACAGTCGACAATTGACGCCGTCCACAATGGAGCCGGCAAATGCTGATTGATCGGCGTTCGCATTCGTCGACCATGCGACAACGCGCAGATTCATCTCAGGGACGGCAGCTAAGCGTTTCCAACAGGCGGCCATATAACCGGAAACACGACTCCAGCAGATCAGAATTCTGATGAATAGCACTCCCAAAAACGACAGTTGTGACTGTACCGCCGGACCTCTGTTCTCTCGCTGCCAGCCCAGCCGTGCATGAGTCGGTTCGCAATAGAACATTCTTTCAGCACGGGCGCAAGTGCCGATTGAGGAGTTGACGCGTGTAGATATGAGATCTGGCGGTCCATCCAGCAGTGCGTTGAAGGACTGAATTCAAGACATGACACAACAAACGACATCTAAACGCGCGAGGGCACCGGAACAGACAACACGTGTCATTTCGCAGCCGCTGTGTGCGCGACGTTCTTGTTGACAGTCCCTGTGTCGTCAGCAGTGATCGCTTTCAGACATTCGACCGTTTGTCGCCCCACCGTTGACCAGGTAAACCGCTCAACAATTCGGCATCGTGCGTTGACCTTCATTGTCGTCAACTGCTCATCGTCCAGCCGTGCCAGATCGGCAATCGCCTGGGCAAGAAGCGTTTTGTTTCTTGGTGGCACCAGGTGTCCGTTACTTTCGTCCACCAACAAACATGTGGCACCCACATCAGTGGCCACGACAGCGGTGTTGCGAGCCATGGCTTCCATAATCACGTTTGGCATTCCTTCACTCCAGCTGGGGCAGACCAGTACGTCGAAGGAGTCCAGTAGTTCAATCAGCCGCGAGCGATCTGAGACCGTGCCGTGACAATTCACGGTCGGCGGAAACTGTCTCACGACGGACTCGGGAACGGGACCGACAAGGTGAAATTCGTGCTCTGCCATGTCCCCATGGTGCAGCACTTGAGCGAGTTCCTCAAGTCCCTTACGTCGTTCATAGCGGCCGACAAACGCGAACCTTCTCGGGCGTTCGGCTTCTAACGGTAGTGGAGTCGTCAGAAACTGCTCATCGACAGCTCCGGGAATCTCAATGATTCGATCGGCGCTCACTCCAAGGCGATCACCCAGCAGATCTGTAATGCGGCCACCATAGGACACGACATAGTCCGAATGATCAATCACATATTTGAAAGCCTGCCTCAACAGGACCCCTTTAAAGTACTCCTTTTTCGTGGCAGCCGGCTGAAAAGGTTCGTAGCCGTGGACATTTGTAATGATTGGCGGAAGTGACAGATTCTGCCTGAGTCGCGCCTTCAGAAAAGAAGTTGCCATCAGCCCCTTGGCATAGATAACGTCCGTTGGCGGACGTGACAGAAATCGGTCCAGATAACGACAGGATAGCTCTTTTGCCTCAGCAACATAGTGACCAGGGTGAAAACGTCGCTGGGGGGGGGCAAACTGCTGCAACGACACGCTCGAAGAGACGTCCGGCGGAAACAGCTGTGGCGGCAATTCTTCCGTCATCGTCGGCGTGTGATACACATCCAGTTCAAGACCGCATCGACTGAGGGATTTCACCATATTTGCCGAGTGCGTTTGCATTCCTCCGAGCACGTAGGGCGGCAATCCATTGGTCAATAACGTCAACTTCATTGTTTGGTTGCCTCACTGATTATTTCACGCTGCCCTCAACAGCGCGACTTTAGCAGGTTTCTGACATTCCACACCAAGTGCATTTTCCCACCGCGTTTCATCTTCAGTCAGGTTAAACATGGTGTCTTCGGAGTCGCCAAAATACGCTCGCCTAACGTTGACAAATCCAACGTCGCGAAGTTCCCGCACTATGGACTTGTAATCCCACATCCAGAGATGCTGGTAGTTTCCCAACCACTCGGATAGAAACGCGGATATCCCCCGATTCCGTTTTTCCTTGCCAAGAATCGTATCCTGCATGAACCCAAAGGCGGCATCGGATGTCGAGTCGCTCTTGTACCGATCGATTGCGTCTTCCAAGTCCGGCAGCACAAAGCGAAAACAGCCCCCGGACTGAAGCATCTCGCTGGTGTTTTGAATTGCCACGCGAAAATCCTCGAGGGCCAAATGCTCCAGGACATGTGAGCAATAGACACCTTTGCACGACCCACTGGTCACCGGCAGCCCGCTGACTATGTCTCCGAATTCAACGGAATCAGGAAACCTTTCACGGTTTCTCGAGTAGACCCTGCCCAACACGGGAATCTGTTCAAATCGCAGTGTTGGCGACGCGTCAAAGTTTCTCCACTGCTCCGGCGCAGATAGTCCACAGCCAAATTGCACGTACTGGTCTGTCATTACAATCTTCCTGAGTGAGACAGAGTTCTTTAATGGGACTGCCTTGACTGGCAGCCGACGACATATGAGACGTCTAGTTGTCCGCTGCCAGAACGGCAGCGATGCGGTCCGCAGCGTTGCCGTCCCACAGCACAGGACAGCGACCCTTCTTATATGATTCGTTGATGACGTCGCGCAACATGGTCTCCAGCAGCTCCGCAGAGTTGCCAATGAGTGTACTCGTACCAAGATCCACAGTAACGGGGCGTTCGGTATTGCTTCGCATCGTCAGACATGGAACGCCAAGTGCCGTCGACTCTTCCTGTAATCCTCCGGAATCAGTCACAATCACTTTCGCCTGAGACGTGAGACAAAGAAAATCCTGATAGCCAAGAGGCTCGGCCAGTGTGATACCACTTTCACTGGACAAACTCTCGAATAATGAAAACTCGGTCAGCCTTGCTTTCGTCCGAGGATGCACTGGAAACACGATCGGTAATGCAGCGGAGACTCTTTGAAGGACGTTGACGAGGGGCTCTAATGACTCGCGACGGTCAACATTGGACGGGCGATGCAGAGTCACAACAGCGAATTCGTGAGGCCGAACACCAAATTGACAAAGAGTGTCACGACCTCGCGCGGCCTCCAGCTGATGAAAGAGGGTATCGATCATCACATTGCCGACCAGGTGAATTGAATCTTCCAGGTGTCCTTCGCGGCGCAGATTCTCGGCACCGGACTCCTCGGAACACAACAGGATGTCAGAAACGGAATCAGTCAGCAGGCGGTTCGTCTCTTCTGGCATTGAACGATCACCACTACGCAGCCCGGCTTCGACATGGGCCACTCGAACACCCAGTTTCACTGCGGCCAGTGTGGCAGCCATCGTAGAATTCACATCACCAACGACGACAAGCCTGTCGAATGGCCGACCAGAGTCTGCAGCCGTCTGCAGCAGATCTTCGATGGCGATCATGATGGCCGCTGTCTGCCTCGCATGAGTCCCCGAACCAACTTCCAATGACACATCGGGCGGACGAATGCCAAGTTCCTGAAAGAAGACACTGGACAGCTTAGCGTCATAGTGCTGGCCAGTGTGTATTAGCTCGACCTGAATTTCGGGATATCGCTCCAGACTGCGCAGGATTGGTGCGATTTTCATAAAGTTGGGTCGGGCACCAACAACACATCCGATTTTCATATATCCAGCCAGTACATTCAGTATCGTTTTAACGGATACAGAGCCACTGATGATGGTGATGCCTTAAGTCATCACGGCGAGTATTTTCAACTCGCAATCTGCAACGTCTCTGCACTCACACTGTCGATGAACAAACGCTCAATCAGTGTATTCGTTTCGAATGCATCTTCCAGCAGGCAGGCAGGCACCGTTGGTCTGGTTTGCGACTGCACGGCTTCGATAAACTTCATGTCCTGAACGAAGAGGCCGCATCGAAACTCCGTATCGATCTGATCAATCGGCACGGCGATTCGCTCATTCTGACTATTACAAAAATATGCCGTTTCCAGCCCGTCGAATTCGATTGAGCCTCGTTCAGCGACGATTCGCATTCGCCATCTTGGATGCACATCCCAGAGAGCCATCATGTGCCCGGACACGCCGCTTTCGAATTCGACAAGGGAATTGAAACTCGCCGCCGCGTTTTGACAATCCGCTTTCGGGACGTTGATGGTCTTGACGCTCTTAACATTACCGAGAAGAAAACGAAACAAGTCGATCGCGTGCGAGGACTGCACAAACATCCAATTGTCGTACACTGCCGAATCATAGTTCCCCGAACTTCGCCAACTTGAAATCATCTCCGGCACTTCCAGAATTCCGCCACGAATAGGTCCACAACCTGCCAGAGCAGCCAACGCGTGTTCCACAACGGAATAGAACCGACGATTATAGCCGACCATGGCGTAGGTACCGAATTTTTCGGCCTGATCTATCAACTGTTGTGTCTGAAATGATGAGACTCCAGCTGGCTTCTCCAGGAACACCGGTTTCCCCTGGCTGAGCACTTGCATCGCAACTTCGTGCATCTGCAGGACGGGCACGACAACAAAATATGCATCACACGTTTCGTCTTTCAGAAAGTGCTCAAGATCCGAGTAGACACTTTCAATGCCGAATTCTGTCGCTAGCTGTCTTGACTGCTCGCTTCCCGTGGAACAGACGGCCACCACTCTGACGTGATCGGTTGAGCACAGCACCTCCAGGTGGCTGCGAGCGAATCGACCGGCACCGATCATGCCCACTCTTACGAGATCTGATCCACACTGATTTCGCCTTTGCCATTCCGGCAAATTGTTACTCTTCACGAAATCAACCAGGCATCTGTAGATACAGTGAAACAGACGTCGCTGCTTCTTCCGCGAAAACAGAATCGATGCCAACTGCGTCACCAAACGCAATTTGTGGTTCTTCCGGTTTGACATCCTGCGACTCACGCGATCCTCAGCGACGAGGTCGCAGCACGACCGGTCAGGGGAAGGGCAACAGCCTTTGCTCCGTGTTCATGAGACACAAATGCGGCAGCAATGATTTCCAGACTCCGAGACGCGTCAACGGGTCGGCAGACAAATGGGGCGCCACTACTGACACCCACCAGGTAGTCAAAAATCCAGTCGTCCACAGAGGGACTAAATCGGAGTTGATGATGCCCGTTGATATCGATGACCCCTTGTTTTTCCCGAATCGTTGCCGACCCTGCCGTACCGCAGATCCGGATAACGTGTTCATGAGCCCCCGTCGGCTGTCGCATATTGAGAAGCACCTGCAGCCGTTCGTGGGTTTCAATGCGAACCCGGCCAAAAGGCTCTGAGAATCGCGCGCCTCGATGGTGTGCAAGGGCTGTCTTGGTGAACGCTGCGAAGACTGCCGTGGGCTGAATGTCGGTCAGGAAGAGAGCGAGATCCAGAAAGTGAGAACCATTCATACTCACAGCGCCAATACCATCTACGGTGACGGTTTCGACATTGCCGAGGACACCGTCAGACACGATACGACGCAACTCGTGATATGCTGGTATGGCGCGCCGAGGATAGTCTACAGCAACGTCGCCGCCGCAGACCTGACAGAAACTGCAGAAGTCTCGCGCAGCCTGCAGGTTGTTTGAGATTGGCTTTTCAATTAATACGGTCGTGGAATTGGATTCACTTTCCAGAATCGCCGTCGCGATCTCCAGATGAGAAGGCGCAGTGGTAGTGATCCATAACAGGTCCGGACGAGCACACGCGAGCAACGATTCAATGGACGCGAAGAATGGGATATTCTCGTGATAATGGTGACTCTGAAAGTTCGCCTGAGCACACTTCGACACGTCGTGAAGGCCTACCAGCTTGAATCGAGGATCGACCAGAAGCCGCGGCATCCTCCCCATTGCAAATGCACCTGCCCCGATAATTCCTATTGTTTTTCTATTCACTGTTTCTGAACGCGTTCTCAAGTTCTCGGAGTGCACTGACACAAACGTTGAATACTGGTCATGGGAAGCTTTTTCGGATGATAAAATCAAATCCGTTTGACTGCCGCAAACACTGCACTCGAAAAAACAGCTGCGACTTTTCGCGAGCATCTGCGTGATTTTGGCCGCGTCGAAGCCGGAGCGCAGCATAGACAAAGAGACTCTTGACTCTCAGAAGCCCCCGAATGGACGCCGCCACAACTGGGCGAAGCCATCGCACCGGGAGAGGAAACAGGAGTACATTCATATGGTAGTCGATGCCAAATCGGGCGCCTCCGCCAATCGCCTCCAGCTTCATTCCGTTAATCAGAGACAAGTGTTCCAACGCCTTGAAGGAGAGGTGTGAGTACGAAATCTCGTGAAAACACTCCATGAATGCCACATAACCGACAAACAGTCCGCCTGGCTTAAGGACGCGCGCCGCTTCGGTCAGTGCGGGAGACACGTTGGGAATATGTTCCAATACTGCGTCCATGACAACAACATCAAAGGATTCATCGTCAAAGGGCAGGTCTTCAGCGCTTGCCGTGACAGTCTCCGCCGGACCATCAAATGGTTCCACACCAACCCATTCGCCACCGGCAGCTTCCACGACCGAACGCAGGCGACCATAACCACAACCAATGTCCACAACTTTCTTGCCACGCACGATGTCAGCGATATCGTACAGCTTCCTGTTGATCACAATTTCGCAGTCAGGCGCCTGATCCTGAAGCGTGAGAGCACGTATACCCATCCCTTCCGGCGTTGCCGCAGTTAATGTTGCAGTACTCATGTGGCCTGATTCCTCGTCTTTCGCTTATGCCGCCTGCCGCTCAACGTTCTCAGAAGTCGCACGTGCTACCTCGATGGAACGGAGAAGTGAACGATAAAGCCCGTGGACATGTGCAGAATTCTTAGAGAAGAAGTCGCGACCCAACTGAGCTAATTCCAACCGCCGTGCCGCTGTAGACTGTTTCAAAGTCACTCGTAAAGACAGTTTGTCAATAATTCGACCGCACCTGTGCTGTTCAATGAACTGAGGATAGTCACCGATGTGTGGCGAACTAAGGACCTCCAGTCCTGCAACAAGGTATTCGGCAAATTTCGTGGGTGAGGCAACGCGGTTAGTGACACTGTCGTCGCGTAGCATCACCCCATAGTCGGCGGCGTGCAGGTGCGGCAGAATTTCCTCGTGCTTTAGCCAGCGTCGGCAGACTCGTTCCGGAAATTGCCCGGCGAGTTCGTCGATCAACGGATCCTCCCGCGTCAAAAACAGTGCGTGAATGTTGGGTTCCACCATTTGAATCCGAAACCAGTCGGCGAGCAACCTGAACGACTGCCATCCGGCCGTTGAACCGGAATACACGATGACCACAGCCTCACTGCTCCACGCCAGACTATTCCGCACGCTGCGACGATTCGCCTCAGTTTCCTGACTCGTAAGACGTTTGAGATCCGAACTGAGCGTGCAGGGAATGACAGTCTCGGCACCCCTCGTATAACCGTACTGCTGCTGCCAGTAATCAGCCAGCTTCTCCGTTACTGCGATCCTATGATCTGAATCAAGTACGGCGCGGCGTTCCAGATTCGGAACCTGCTCGTCGATGGGAGAAGGAAACACATTGTATTCAGCCGCCTCCGCGGCGATTGCGCCGCGGCCATCGTAGACAACAGTCTGCACGCTGCCCCGTTCTCGCAAGTCTAAAGCCAGGTTGGCTGCCAGGACGCCGCGAGCGATCACGATGTCCGTCTGCGCCGCGCTACAAAACAGGTGCAGCAACCCAGCGTTCCGCCGCCAGTTTGAGAGCTTTGGAACCATCGGCAGCACGCAACTGTCGGATTCGCG
>JBDONA010001117.1:0-3079 GCA_039831575.1 Fuerstiella sp.
AATGGTCAATGGTTTCGGCTCGCCGAAGCCGCCCATACCAAAGTCGTCATCGTCTTTTCTGAGACTGCGAAACTGTCCCACGTTACGCACGACAAGGAAGATCTCGGCACTGACGGGCCGTTCCGAATTTTCCTCACGCTCCACCACTTCTGTATGAAACTCATCCACAAGAGCATCGCAGTCGCTACCGCGTTTCAACTCCAGCGAATCCTCTCCCAGGTACTGTCTGATGTTCCTGAAGCGGTTGACTGATTCCTCATTTCGACCGTCCTGCAACAGCACAAACCGGGAAGCTGGCGTGTCACCCGACGCTGGTTGCTGAGGCCGACAGCAAATGCTTAACGCCGCATATGCCAGCAGACTATCGACCTGATTCTCGTCCTGGCCGATGATCAGCAGGTTCTGACCACTGGCGCGACGCAGTTCGACACATGTTGGTGCAGCGATGGCAACGGGTTCACCCAGCCAGATGGTGACGGCCTCCGTCGCTCGCCGCGTTGCATCTTCCGATTCGGACAGATATGCGTTCATCGGGCCACACAGTTCTGCCGTTGGCGGCACGTTGCCTTCAAAAACGACCATGCTGTAGTCTGTACGGTCCTCAGCACCGGGAGCCGAGAGCATCGTTTTGATGGCTTCTTCTCGACGGGCCTCATCCAGCCAGGCGATCTGAAACTGATGATTGCCCTGCACCATTCCGTTCGCATCGTTGTAAATGGCCTCACCGGGTCTTGCCAGCAGGCGAGCGGCGGAATTGTCTTCGCTGAGAATCAAATGAGCGTCATTTTCACTGCACTGCAGCGCGATTCGCACGGCAATCTGTCCCATCGTACTGCGTGCCAGAGAGTAGGCTCCTCCCAGTGTCTGAGATCCCAGCAGAACGTGAATTCCGAAGGCACGGCCCTGCCGAACAAGCCGATCCAGCAGCAACGACGCACGCGCCGACACGCGGTCTTCCGCGACAAAGAATTCCTGGAATTCGTCCACCAGCAACAGCAGCCGTGGCATTGTTTCCTTTGGAAACTGTGATCGAAATGAGGGGACGTCCTGAACACCACGGTCTCGAAACAGGTCGCCACGTTCCTGCAGGATTTCGTCCAGTCGTTCCAGCACACTGAGTCCGAATTCGCGATCACTTTCAATGGCGACTACGCGAGCGTGCGGCAGCTTGTTTGCTGCGTACGTACGAAACTCGACGCCCTTCTTGAAGTCGACAAGGTAGAACTGAATTTCGTTCGGACTGTAGTGCATGGCCAGATTCGTGATCAGGATATGCAGCAGCGTGGATTTACCGGATCCTGTCTTTCCCGCGACCAGCATATGCTGTGAAGTGCCTCGCCCCAATCGCAAAAACTGCAGCCGTGCCGCACCTGCTCGACCAATCGGCAGATCGATGCCGTCGGCCGTGGAATGGGACCAGATCGCTTCGGTCCGTGGAGCGATGCGGGTGAACGAAACTTCGACGCGCCGAGCATCTCGGGACTGCTCTCCGACATCGCGAACCAGTTTGACATACTGCTCTGCCACCGGTTCCGAAAACTGTTCAAACATGACAGCTTTGCAGAACTCCTGTTTTGGTTGGATGGCGTCGCGGACGACATTGAACCGAATGCAATTGTTTGTCAGGTCGTCCACATCGAATGACGGCGGAGCACTCACGGCCGGATTCCATGCCACCAGAGCATGTACTCCACAACGCGGACCACTGGTCAGGATCGACGACAGGTGGCGAGCAGATTCATCGGTAAAGGCAGTGGGGAAACCTGCGACGACGACAAAATGATACGGTTCTGCTACCTCACCGGCGGAAGCGTTGTATTCTTCGATGGTGTCAAACTGGCTGCGAAGATACGTCTGAAAGATGTTTTCCATATGGACAGTGACGTTCAACAACTGGTCACGAATCTGAGAACTGTCCGTCCAGATGCGGCTGTGGATCAGCAATTCATCAAAGTCCGCCAGGTGCATCATGGCCGAAAAACTCTGGCCCAGGCCGATCGGATCGATCAGCGTCAGTCGAATTCGCCCAGCAGGAATCACGGTCAGCAGTTTTAGCAGCTGTGTTCGCAGGAAGCTCAGTGCAGCGTCTCGTCCTGCAGAATCGTGTTCCACCAGAATCGACGTGTCAGTGGGAAACCTCAGCAGGGCCGGCATTTCGACACACAGATTGGTGACATCCGTTGATTCAATGCTGTCCGGCGCCTTCGGTACGGTGATCAGGATGTCGCCTGGCGAAATGCAATCCGGCATCGTCACGGGTAGAGACCATTTTGAGGCAGCGGACGGCGGCCACCGCAAAGTCCCGGCAGCAAGTCCCGTCGAAGCCTGAGTTAGTGATCGCAGCGAATCCACGCTTTGATTCCACGACGCCAGCAACTGTGTTGCCGTTTGCGTCTGACTGCCGATGGCCTGCCGAAACCGTTCATGGCATGACTGCGTGGAAGTCTGCAACTCCATGGCTAATCGTTCCTGCGTTTTACGCAGAGCCTTTTGTCGTCGATCATCAAGTGATGCCTCGGAGTCAGACTTGGTTGTCTCCAGTTGCGTGGTTGTACGTTGCAGTTCTTCGTCCAGGCGACTCCGTTCGTCGGCCGCCTGCGACTGAAGTGCGATGATCCGGGAGTTGATTTCGTCGTGAATCCTTTTAGTCTGTGATTCCCGACGTGCCTCGGTTTCCTGCCGCCATTTTTCGGCGGACTCTTCCCAACGGTCCAGATGCTTCTGACTCTTCTGTTCCCACTTTCGCCGTGCGTATTCTGCGTTGCTGATATGCTGCAGCACTGATTGAAAGCGGTTGCGCAGCCGAGTCTGCACAGTCAGCAGAAACATCAGACTGCCCAACAGAACTGTCGAGAGCGAGATCAGCGCCGACACGGCCGCCCATTGCCAGTCGGGGTTGGCAAGATCCGGATTCACAAACTGCCGCACGTCGGCCTTGAGTGCAGTAATCGGAATCCACAGCAGAATAAATAGGATCCCGCTGAATTCCCAGATGCGAAACCCCTTCACCCAGTGAGGCAGATGCAACCGTTCCAACTGCCCCGCTTCGCTCAATGCGGAATCTCCGTGTATGACCGCC
>JBDONA010000394.1:0-3074 GCA_039831575.1 Fuerstiella sp.
TCAACCCGACGACGCGGTCCGCAGGCACTTGATCGCAGTCCGCTGGCGCGACTGGCGGTTGTACAAGAAGTACGACAAAGATCCTTGGCAGTTGTTCGATCTCAAGTCAGATCCGCGCGAAGAAACTAACCTCGCGGCAAAGCACCCAGACGTCGTCAAGGAAATGGCCTCGCAATACACGGCGTGGTCAAAGACCCTCGCACCACTCGGCGAGATTCCAACAATCCGCGCAAGTAAACCCATCATTCCCAGCGGTCACGGTTGGGCGATTGCTTCAGCGAAGAAGCCAGGTCAGGTCGAGAAGTAAGCGTCGAAGGGGATAGGTCATCGTCAGTGTGTGTTTGCCGGGTTTGAGGTCCAAGTTTTCTAGCTTCACCCATTCCCAGCCGGTAGTACGCAGTCCGTTGGCAGCCACGAATTTTCCATCGGCGATTTGCGTCTATGCCTACGGCGACACGAAAGTTCTCTTGCATTACTATGCCCGCAATCTAGATCTTAGTACGCATGAAGACCTGCACGAACTGGGCCGGCGAAGAATATGCGATCATTCGCCACAACGGGACGTTGATCATGACGCTTCCGCTACGCAAATGAGCGAAGTCACGAAGCGCCCGCTTCCAAGAGTACAGTTTCGGCACAATCTCCACGCCTTTGTGAATAAAGACACAGACCCTAAACCGACCTATAGAGCCAACGCCTTCTCCGCTGCTTGTTTTATGTGCGATTCGGTCTCATCGCTCCGCGTATCTCGCAAGTACTGATAGACTTTTTTCGACTCGGCCTTTTTGCCTGCGCTCGCTAAGTGTTCGGCCAACAATAGCGCGGCGTCCGTTTGCTTTCGCCGTTCATATAAAGCTGTGGCGTCGGCCGCTTTAAGCACTGTCTCGACAGAGCCGGCGTCGCCGATGTTTGCCAGAGCCCAGGACGCTGCGATACGGACGTCCCTGTCTTCATCGGTTGTTGCGATTCGTAGTGTGTCGACGCTCGATGAATCGGCCGCCACGCCAAGGCTCTGAACCAACGTCAACCGACACGAGCCACTGGCCGTGGGCCATGCGGCAAGTAACTGTTTGCTCGCTCCTGTGCCGATGGCCAGCAATGCTTGAGCAGCGGACTCGCAAAGCTCCTCATCGGTGAGCACTTTTCCTAACGCAGACACCACTTCCCTGCCACCCGCCGTCTGCAACATTTGACAGAGGTATCGCTGAATCGTGGCGGGCCGTCTACCGCCGATTTGCAACGCAATTGCCTTAGCAAACTCAACTTGCCGTTTATCGTTCCCTGAGTTGATGACGTGAAGTGCCAACGCGTGCAGGGCATAGTGTGGTTTGGTGTCGTCCTGTTCGCCAGGACCAGCCAGTAAATCGATCAGGCCCGATACGCCCGCCGGGCCACTGGCATCGATCGCGGCGATTGCCTTGCCGACTTCTTCTCCGTTGATCTTCGTATACATGCCTCGGCCATCTTTGCTGGGCATCTTGTCGACCAACAGTTTTAGTTGGGCTGCGTTCATTGTGAATCTCCTCTATGGCTTGTTTGCGAACGTGTTCTGTCTCGATTTACAGATGCCAAGGAGCACGCATCGGCGGGTCGACGAGCCGATTGGCTTCGTCGTCGCCGATTATTTTCTCAGCAACCGGATCGTATTGGATCTTTCGACCTGTGCGAATCGAGATGTTCGCCAGATGGAGGATCGTCGCGCTGCGATGAGATGACTCGGCAGAACCGCCCGGCTGCACTCGGGTTTTTATCGCCTCTGAAAATCCAATCATCGGCTCAGGATCAGGCATGGCCTTGACGGTCTCTTGATCAGCGGCGCTAAGGTCGGCCAATTGCACAGCTCGTTCGTGTTTGCGGTTGTACTTCTCACCCCACTCGCCACTGTCCATCACAAAGGTCAACCCATCGGCGTAGGTGAGCTCCACCCAGCCCCACATGCCACACGCCTCGGGATGTGCCGGAGGCGCGTTCGACTCGATTGTGACCGGACTGGTATCGTCTTTGCCGAACGTCCACTGCACGGGGTCGAAATGATGTTGGCCCATGTCAGCCAATCCACCCCCTTCGTAGTCCCAGTAGCCACGATGCGTGCCGCCCGTGCGATGTCGATGATAGGGTCGCAAGGGTGCGGGACCGCAATACATGTCCCAATCGAGGTTTGCCGGCACGGACGATGGCTCGGCATTGACCATTCCGCTCCACTGCGCCACTTTCAGACCACCTCGTTTGATGTGGACGCCTTGACATTCATTCAACAGCCCACTGCGGATGATCTTGCGGGTGAGTATGTTTCCCTTGTTGCGGCTGGCACCGAAACGGCCGTAGGTGCCAATCTGAAAAATCCGACCGTATCGTTCCGCGGCTTGAACGACACCACGACCTTCGGCAATGAAACGCGACATTGGTTTTTCACATAGGACGTCCTTCCCCGCCTGCATGGCAGCGATGGAGATCAACGCATGCCAGTGGGGTGGCGTGGCGATGGCGATCACATCGATGTCCTTGCGATCTAAGACGCGACGAAAATCTGTATAAAATGTTTTGTTATCCACCCTGTCTCCGTACTTAACGTCGCAGGATGCCAATCGTCGCACATTATTTCCAAGGCCCTTGAACGTGGCGTTACCGCGACCGCCGCAGCCGATCAACGCACCGCCAAGTGTATCGCTGGGGGGCGTCGGACCTTGACCCAGAACATGCCGAGGGACAATGGTGAACGCCGCCGATGCAGTGGCGCTCCCGGCAACAAACGAGCGGCGGGTGAATTTCGACTTGCCTTGGGCCATGGCCGGTCTCCTTCAGTTGGCTTTAAAAGCAGAATACTGCTTGTTGCGAATGGACGGTTTGAGATCGTCCGGCGAAGTTCGGGTTAGTCTAGCTCGCCTTGAGTCCAATCGAAAGTCCAGGCGGTCATCGGCTCGGCAATTCGCCACGTAGAAGCCGCCCACCTTCACGGCAGAGCCAGAGATAGTGATCGCTCGCGAGACCTTCGTAGGTTTTGAACTTGGAAGCTCCGACCGGCGGATCGTTGGTGCATTTGAAGATCGCTGTTCCCTCGTCAATCTCGTCGAACA
>JBDONA010000839.1:0-3071 GCA_039831575.1 Fuerstiella sp.
AACACGAATGTTTCAGCTGTGCCCGACATCGATTTGACTCATTATCGCTGGCCTGCGGAATGGGAAGCTCACAATTCCACATGGGTTTCATGGCCAGTCAACGAAGCGACCTGGCCGGGCATTTTTGCACGTATTCCGGCGGCCTTTGCCAGGTTTGTCGCAACGCTCGCCCGTTTTGAACGTGTTAACGTGCTTGCCGGTGGGACCGACATCGCCCATGAAGTTCAGCCGCTGCTCGATGCCGCATGCGCAAAGTCTGGTGCAACTTTTGATGTCCACATCGTGCACAACCGGACTGATGATGCGTGGTGTCGCGACTACGGCCCCGTCTTTCTGAACTCCATGTCGGCCGCACCAGATGTGCCACCGCAGATCGCGGTCGACTGGGGCTACAACGCATGGGGTGGAAAATATCCGCCGTGGGATAAGGATTCCGCAGTGACGGAACAGATGGCCCGCCACCTGGCCGTGCCCCGAGTGCAGCCCGGCTTCATTCTTGAAGGCGGCGCTGTCGACGGGAATGGCCGTGGGACTCTGATGACGACAGAAAGTTGCCTGCTGAATACCAATCGCAATCCACAACATGATCAAGCCGCGATGGAATCAGCTTTGCGGAAATTCTTTCGGGTGGAAACCTTCGTGTGGTTGCCAGGCCACGGAATTATCGGTGATGACACAGATGGCCACATCGACCAGATTGCTCGGTTCACTGATGAACGGACCGTACTGGTTGCGGCTCCTTACGATTTGGACGCACCGGAAGCGATTGATCTTCGCGCTAATCATGCGGCGGTCGCCGAAGCCAGGAACAACTGTGGGACTGCCCTAAGACCCATCGAACTGAAGATGCCGGCACCCAAGTTTCAGCAGGGCCGCCGACTGCCGGCGTGCTACTGCAATTTCTACATCGTGAATGGCGGAGTCATCGTGCCGATGTTCAATGATCCCGCGGATGATGAGGCCCTGCAGGTGCTGCAGACAGCGTTTCCGGGTCGGCAGATTGTTGGCGTTGATGCCGTCGATCTGGTGTGGGGCCTTGGAGCATTCCACTGCATGACGCAGCAGCAGCCAGCGGTGAACGACGATGGCAATCGATTGGCCCGTTAGTCCAGGTTTCCGTCAGTGCCGTGCCGACACAGAACTACTGTCTGTTGGTCGCAACATTCTGTTGAGTCTGCCGGCTGCCACCCTGAACTCCGGCAGCGGCCTGTTTTTGAGTCTTGTCAAAGATCATCAACAGGACCTTTTTTGTCCTGTCGATGGGAGCTCCGGCCCGCGGTTGCTGGTTCTGCACAATATACGTCAGATTCTCTCGCGGGGCAGGTCCCGCATTTTGATTGCTGATATTAGTCTTCGGAACTCCCGCTTCTATCAGCAATTTCGTCGCAACGTCAAATCGCTTGCCGATGACGTTGGGAATCGTGTTCGGCTGTACGGCTTGATTTTCTGCCTGCTGCTGTCCTGGCTGAATGACATGAATCTGATACCCTCGGATTTTTGGATCCCAGGGATTCTGGCCGGGAACCAGACCACCGAACCAACCCTTCTTGTTGACCGTCATGTCCCGAAACGTGTAAACCGTTTGTTTTGTTCCCGCGGGATCCAGGAGTTTGACGGCGTCAGGAAGATAGGTCTTTGTGTTTAGAAAAATCTGAGCTTCTTTCCAGTTGTCGGCGTCCTGACGCAACTTAGGCTTCGCACTCAGCTTCACGACATCGTGTTCAGGGCGGTAGTCATGCAGCAATTCCATATGGAAACGCTGTACGGCTTTTTCTGGTGGCAGACCGAACAGGAACGGCAGCGGACTGTTCATGATATTCTGCCCGCGCAGATCCGGTGGCAAATGCACGACTCGAGCCGTTTTCTTAGGGTCGTCGATGTCGAATATCTTGATGCCGTCGCATAGCCAACGTTGTGCGTCATCCGACTTCAAATCGTACGGCGTTCCGTCGTCTTTTCGTTCGACTCTGGCACCCGGCTTGTTTCTTGCTGCGATCATTGCCGCCCTGATATCGATGGGAAACACATCGATACGACCCTTGTCAGGTGCTTCGTACCAGAACTTTCCGTTCGACACCTTTTCAATCTTGAAGGTATCGTCATAGACGTGCCGCTCGTGTTTTCCCTCCAGCTTCGTAATTTCGCCACTGCGTTTGGCCCACGCGTCCAGCAGTTGCCAAACCTCTCTGGTGATCTGTTGCTGCGGCGCAGGGTTCTGCGGCACGGGCTCTGCCTGGCGGCCGGGCTGCTGTCCTGGCAGCGGCACTGCTGCGCAGAGAATGAGACCCAATAACGTTGCTGAATAAACGAATCTGATCATCGGAAATCCTGCCGATGTGAGTCTTCGGATGCAGAAGGCAGCTTTACAACTCCACCGGAAAACAATCCATTGTCTCCAGTAGTGCCGTCGTCGCCAATACAGGCGCAACCGTCTTCGTGCCGTAAATAAACTTGTCCATACCGTCGGTCCGTATCGCGCACGACTGCCGTGAACAGCGGGACCGGACCAACAGTTTCCGAGCGTTAGCTCAAATCCGGTTGCAGCCATGCCGCATATCGGTATTGGGCTTATAATGGGTGATCGGAAATGCTGCCATACCGAATTGACCACCATGTGTTGTGGGTCCTTCGACCTGCGGAAGGTTGCGTATTCTGGAGAAATTCGATCTACCAACAAGCGGCGTCTACCGGCAGAAATTGCTGTGTAACCAGCGTTTTCCCGCAGACGTCGGGCGTTCTTTGCCAACCAGACACTCACACGATACGATTTTTGCACGGAATGCCGGACACCGAGTTTTTCGCATCGAAAACGGTGGTGATTTGGTTCGACAGACAACATATTCCATTCTTCTCTATTCATTCGTTTGCATCAAAACAGCGAACTGCCCATGGGCCTCGACAATCGCGACTATCTTCGAGACGAAAGCCGCCGCTACTCCGGCGGATTTTCCGGTGGCGGCGGCGGCGGTATGGCCGCCAGTCAGGCGCCCATGTGCCGAAATCTGCTGATCATCACCATTGTCGTCTTTCTGGCGCAGATGTTTTCGACTCGGGCACCGTCGCTGGAAGAA
>JBDONA010001033.1:0-13740 GCA_039831575.1 Fuerstiella sp.
ATCGTCTGGGCAATCCATTTGAAGCCGACCAACAGTTCGTGAAATGTGCGGGCCCCGTATCCATCGGCAACAGCTTTCACTAACGGCGTCGTCACAAGTGTTTCAATGACGTAGTCGTCCGCTGAGAGCGTTCCTGCATCCTGACGTTTGCTCAGCAGGTAGTCGGTGATTAAGGCGCCTGTCTGGTTGCCGGTGATCAGAGTGAAGTCACCCTCGCTGTTGCGGACCATCACGCCAAGTCGATCTGCGTCCGGATCTGACGCAAGAATCAGATCAGCAGCGTGGTTGGTTTCTTTAATCCAGTCGATCACCGGATCAAAGACTTCCAGCAGTTCCGGATTGGGAAGGTGATTGGGAACGTTCGGGAAGTCACCGTCCGCCTGTCGGTGATCTTCAAAGATGTCCACCTTGTCAAACCCGACCTTTTGCAGGATCCGGTAGATCGAGGTTTCGCCAACACCGTGCAACGGCGTGAAGACGGCGGAAATGTCACGACTGCGGCTCAGACTGAGGGCCACCACTTCGTCAATGTACTGCGCATCAAGTGTTGCTCCGATCACTTCAATCCTGCCGGACGCCACCGCTTCGCCGTAATCAATCGACGGAATGACGTCTGCGTTTTCGACTTGAGCAATGATCCCCTTGTCGTGCGGTGGAACCACCTGGCTGCCGTTGGACCAGTAAGCTTTGAAGCCGTTGTCTGCCGGTGGGTTGTGCGATGCCGAAATCATCACACCGATGTCGCAACCAAGCTGGCGGACAGCGTAGGACAGAGCGGGTGTGGCTCGGTGGCTGTCGAACAGATAGACCTTGATTCCATGCGCCGCAAACGTCGTGGCCGTCAGTCTGGCAAAATGCATCGACTTGTTGCGAGTATCGCATGTGACTACCGCTGATCCGCCTTCGGTAACCCCCGATTCACGCAGATAGCTGGCAAGTCCGTGGGCGGATTCGGCGATCGTACGGTCATTAATGCTGGCTGGGCCAAGTTCCCCCATTGGTCCCCGGCGACCGCCCGTTCCGAAGGGAATGGCCGTCCAGAACAGTTCGTCCAGCCTGCCCCATTCCTCCGCGTCGACCATTTCCACGATTCGGCCATGATATTCGTTCATGCAGTCCTTGCTGAGCCAGGTTTTCACGTTCTGCACAGCTGCTGTAGTCAGTTTTCCTTCTGTACTCGCCTGATCAATCCTGGAAATGGTTTCTGCCGACATCGATGTCAGTCTTTATGAGCGGCTTTGAGACCGCAAGACCGTGAAAACTGTGTAAAAACGTGGTTTCCGGGAAGTCTACCGTTTGACTTCCTGCCTGTCATGGCCGCATAATTTGCACTTGGTGGCTGCGTTGGGCGAATTTCAATGTGCCACAAACCACCTCTCTGCAGTTCTCCCTCAAATCCAGTCACTCACTCGCATCCGCGAGACCTCGTCTTTCACAGCTCAGTTTCCTCTTTTGTCTTCCGGCTCTTCAACTTCCGCCGATGTTGCCAGGCCGCCAGTTTTTGGCATTCTGGGTGGCATCGGTTCCGGTAAATCGTCGGTTGTTCGACATGTTTCCGGTCTCAATCTGCAGATCATTGACGCAGACACGATTGGTCATGAATTGTTGCTGAATTCAGAGATTCAGTCACAGATTCGAACCTCCTTTGGTGCAGCGGTGTTTGATGATTCGGGGGCCGTTGACCGCTCCAGACTCGCCGAGATCGTGTTTGGTACGTCAGTGGAGCAGCAAGAGGCCCTGAGACGGCTGGAACAGATACTTCATCCGGCAATTCGTCGGAGAATTCAATCACAAATCGAAACTGCGTCCAGGGATGTTGATGCAGTGATACTTGACGCGGCCCTGCTGCTGGAGGCAGGATGGGACGCAGAATGCGATTGGCTGATTTTTGTCGATACGGCGGCGGAAATTCGTGAACAACGAGTGATCCGAAACCGTGGTTGGTCTGCTGAGGAACTCGCCCGGCGCGAAGCGACTCAGTGGAATATTGAGGCCAAACGTGATCAGGCAGACTTCATCGTCAATAATTCCGGATCAATGGACGACGCCGCAGCCAGCATGAATCAGATTTTTACGTCGCTTCTTTCCACGGATGCCGGCAGCAAATCCGACTAAAGAATTACACCCCCCCCCCCGCTCAACATCTCAGTTCATTTCTTTGCCGTTCCGGCACCTCATCAATCCCGTCTTCAGCACTTCTTTCCAGCCTTTTCAGGAGGCTCGTTGCGGCCATGACTTCTACACCTTCCGGCGACAGCCCGCCAACATCCAGCCAACCTCATCGGTCCGACAAGGACCATTCGTCGGATGCCGGCGATGACAGCTCGAATTCTGCCTCGACCGCATTCGCCCCGTCCAAAGTTGCTGATTTCAACATTGCCGATCTGCAACGAATGCCAATGACGGAATTGCTGGAGATCGCAGAACGCGAAAAGCTGACGGAATTCAACGGGCTGAAGAAACAGGACCTGATCTTCAAGATCCTGAAAGAACGTACTCGCCTGAGCGGATTGATGTTCGGCGAAGGCACGCTGGAGATTCTACCCGACGGTTTTGGGTTTCTCCGCAGTCCCGATTATCACTATTTGCCGTGCCCCGACGACATTTACGTGAGCCCCAGTCAGATTCGCCGTTTTGGCCTTCGTACCGGCGCGACGGTCGCCGGACAGATTCGTCCACCCAAGGAGAACGAACGTTATTTTGCACTGTTGCGAGTCGAAGCCATCAACGGTCAGGATCCGAATCTGCTGACGGCAAAGGTCTTCTTTGACGACCTGACACCATTGCATCCGAGACAGCGGTTACGGCTGGCCGACAACGCACCGCACCTGAGCACGCGAGTGGTCGACCTGATTGCTCCCATCGGCCTGGGGCAACGCGGTCTGATTGTTTCGCCACCCCGAGCCGGCAAGACGATATTGCTGCAACAGATGGCAGACGCAGTGCGGCAGAACCATCCGGATGCGTACGTGATCGTCCTGCTGATTGACGAGCGTCCGGAAGAAGTCACGGACATGGAACGTAAACTGAAGAGCGACAATTGCGAAGTCGTCAGCAGCACGTTTGATGAACCGTCGTCGCGACACATTCAGGTCTCCGAAATGGTGATCGAAAAGGCAAAGCGGATGGTCGAATACGGCCACGACGTGATCATCTTTCTTGATTCCATCACACGGCTGGCGCGAGCATGGAATACGGAAATACCGAATTCCGGCAAGATTCTCTCCGGCGGTGTTGACGCGAACGCTCTGCAGAATCCAAAACGTTTCTTCGGTGCGGCTCGGTGTGTGGAAGAAGGTGGCAGCCTGACCATCATCGCGACTGCCCTCGTCGATACCGGCAGCCGCATGGATGAAGTCATTTTTGAAGAATTCAAGGGAACCGGAAACACAGAACTTCATCTGGACCGGCGGATGGTCGAAAAACGAATCTGGCCGGCGATCGATGTCAACCGCTCGGGAACGCGTCGCGAAGAGTTGCTGATGACCGAAGAAGAATTGAAACTCGTCTGGGTGCTGCGACGGGCTCTGAACGACATGAACCCTGTCGAAGCCATGGAGCTTCTGGCCAACCGCATGCAACGGACAAAGACCAACGAAGAATTCCTGATCAGCATGAATTTGAACTGAATAGAAATCACATGCCCACGAAGATTCAAGGTGAACTTATCTGCCCCGATGTCAGCATTGCCATCGTGGTGTCTCGTTTTAACGACCTGATCACGAGCCGACTTGTTGACGGCGCAACAGAATCAATCACACGCCATGGCGGAAACGCAGATCGAATTGACGTCGTTTCTGTGCCGGGATCGTTTGAGATTCCGCTGGCGGCGCAGAAGCTGGCGTCAAGCGGTAAATACGCAGCCGTCATTTGTCTGGGAGCTGTAATTCAGGGTTCCACCACACATCACGAATACATCAACAGTCAGGTTGCTGCCGGGATCATGAGCGTTTCGCGGGAGACCGGCGTCCCGGTGACCTTCGGCGTGATTACGTGCGAGTCGATGGACCAGGCCCTTGATCGTGCCGGCGGCAAGGTCGGCAACAAGGGAGTTGAGGCTGCTCTGGCGGCCATCGAGATGATCAATCTGTTAGAGAAACTTTAGTCCATGCCCCGTCGATCTGATGCCCGCAAATGTGTTCTGCAGATGTTGTATCTGCTGGACCGGAATCCCGACGCCGATCTGCACAGAATCCGAGCCACCGTTGAAGAAGATCTGAAGAACGAAGAACTGATCAACTTTGCCTGGCAGATGATTACCGGTGTCCGCGAACGCCAGGACGAGCTGGATCAGCAAATCACGAATGTCGCTCAGAACTGGCGCATCGAACGTATGGCCCCAACGGACCGCAATGCGATTCGCGCGGGGCTGTTCGAAATGCAGCAGTTGGGCACGCCGGCCGCGGTCGTGCTGAACGAAACCGTCGAATTGGCTCGTACGTTCGGGACCGAGCATTCGTCGGCGTTCGTCAATGGAATTCTGGACAAGCTTAAGCCGGAACAAACGTCCGAGGCCCCGGCAGGCGAAGAAACGCAGGCATAGCGGGGCCCTCGGGGCACATCGTTGCCATGTCGCAATTGTCAGCAGCGTCTTTGTAGTCCGTTGCGCATTTCAGTAACATGGTCGGCGTTTGACTGACGTTCATTCACGCAGGTTGTTCCGACATGTTGCGAATATCCGTTGTGCTGCTGCACGCAGTTCTGTTGTATGCCGTGAGCCCTGCTCACGTGGCAGCCGACGAAACCAACTTCGATCGCGATATTCGGCCAATTCTGAACAATCACTGTGCCGGATGTCACGGAGGGGTCAAGAAAAACGGAGGCTTCAGCGTCATCAGCCGCGAACTTCTGCTGGCGGAAACGGATTCGGGGACGGTGGTCGTTGTGCCGGGGAATGCTGGCGGCAGTGAGTTGCTCAGACGAGTCAATTCGAAGGACCTTGATTCCCGCATGCCGCCGGAAGGTCACGATGGGCTGAATTCTGCGGAGAAATCCCTGCTGAAAAAATGGATCGAAGAAGGGGCCAGGTGGCCGTCGCACTGGGCGTACGAACCGGTACCACCTTTGCGCAATGCCAAAGTATTCAAGGGACAACATCCGGTTGACTGGTTTGTCCACAGAAAGCTGGACGAACACGGAATCAAACCGTCGCCGCCAGCGGATGCGTTGACACTGATCCGCCGGTTGTCACTGGACCTGACCGGTCTGCTGCCGAATACCGACGCAGTTCGGCATCTCAACACTTCGCCTGCTCCCTTCCCAGTGGATTCGCCCGCTCTGGCGACCATCATCGACAGCTACCTCGCTGTGCCACACTTCGGCGAACGCTGGGCGCGGCATTGGCTGGATGAAGCTCGGTTCGCCGATTCCGAAGGGTACGAAAAAGACTCCGTCAAAAGTGATGCCTGGCAATTTCGTGACTGGGTGCTCAAGGCCATCAACGACGACATGCCCTTTGATGACTTTACGATAAGACAGCTGGCCGGCGATCTATTGCCCGGCCCGTCACAGGACGACCTGATCGCCACCAAGTTTCATCTGCAGACTCAGTTCAATCTGGAAGGCGGAGTGGACTCCGAAGAAGACCGCACGAAACGTGTGATCGATCGTGTGGGGACGCTTGGTTCCGTGTGGATGGGGTCGTCCGTCGGCTGCTGCCAATGTCATGACCATCCGTACGATTCGTTCCGCCAGAAAGACTTTTACCGTCTGTATGCGTTCTTCAATAACACCGACTTCGCCGCCGACTTTCTGGGAACAGAACCCAAAGACGCCGACAAGTTGCGAAAAGAGCGAGATAAGAAGCGGAAGGAACTTGCTGACTTATTGAAGAAACAGCTGACCGACAAAAACTACAGTGACACGACACAAAGCAAACTCAGCCAGTTGCGGTCCTACGACAGCAGCAAGGGCTTCACGCGATTCATGACGGAACGGTCAGACCAGCGGCGGCCCACGTACATTTTCACGCGCGGCGATTTCCAACGGCCGATGGTTGACCAGGGAACCGTTATTGCCAATATCCCCGCTGGATTCGGCAGCATCAAAGTCGGTGATTCGACTCCGACACGGCTGGACCTCGCCAACTGGCTGGTCAGTTCGCAAAATCCGATGACGGCTCGAGTGACGGTCAACAAAATCTGGATGCACCTGTTTGGTCAGCCGCTGGCCGATCAACCTCAGGAATTCGGTTCGCGCGGATCGGTGCCGTCTCATCCGGAACTGCTGGATTACCTGGCCCGCTGGTTCATGGATGAAGCGGGCTGGAGTCGAAAAAAGCTGATTCGTTTTATCGTGTCATCACAGACGTATCAGCAGTCGTCAGCAACTCGTGCGGATTTGCTTGATCTTGATCCCGATAATCGTTTGATCGCACGGCAGAACCGGTTCCGCGTGGAAGCCGAAATTGTGCGCGACATCAGTCTGCAGGCGGCCGAACTTCTGTGTACCACAGTTGGTGGAAAGAGTGTTTTTCCGCCGCTGCCGGCCATCGTGATTCAACAGACTTATGCCGGCAGCAACAAGTACAAAGCCTCGACTGGAGAAGACCGTTTCCGGCGAGGGCTGTACACGTTCTTTCGCCGTACGGCGATCGATCCGAACCTCAGCACTTTTGACTGTCCTGACAGTAGTCTGACCAGAGCACAGCGCGACCGTTCCAACAATCCTTTGCAGGCTCTGGCAACACTGCACAACGAAGTGTTCCACGAAGCCGCTCAGGCATTTGCAGTGCGCCTGCTGCAATCCGCTACGGCAAACACGGATGAAGAACGAATCAACGAAGCTTTGCAGATCACCACCGGACGCTCGCCGAATCAGATGGAAAACGCCACCATCCTTAAGCTGCTGATATCCTCGCGCGAACACTTTTTAAGAAATGCGGCGGGAGCAACGGCGTTAATTGGACCACATGCCGCAACAGACGTTGCCGTGGCGGAAAACGCAGCGTGGGTTGCCGTCACTCGTGTAATTCTCAATCTGGATGAGTTTCTGACACGAAGTTGACATCTGATTTCTCAAGTCCTTTGTTCTCTTGCGATAGTGTTGAATGACCATTATGGGTAACAGCCCGAACGCCAATCCGGAATCGTCAGAATCACCGCGCGGACGTGGTGGAAAAATGCGTGCGTTTCTTTGGCTGGCCGCCTTCAGTGTGGTCACTGTGTTAACAGTAAATCTGTTTCTTCTGTCGTCGCAACTGCGACAGATTTCCCGGAAAAGCCAGCAACAGGCCTTCTGGGCACTCAGCCATCCGGGAATTACACCGGCAGCACGAACGGATTACTTTCTTCACCTGGCGGCGAACGGAAACACAGAATGGAAAAGCGCGATTCTTAAGAAGCTGACTCTGGCAGATACGGACCTGGCCGGCACCAACCTCGATTCGGCCAGCTTCGTGTCCTGTGACTTTGCCAACGCAGACCTGTCCGAGGGTGACATGAACAGAACTGGATTTGATCTGTGTGATCTGAGCCACGCCGATTTGTCGCAATCGAATCTGCGAAACGCTTCCTTCTTCAAAGCCACGCTGGTGGAAACTGACTTTCGGAATGCCGATCTGTTGTCAGCAACGCTGGAACAGGCCAACGCCCGCAATGCAAACTTCGTGGCAGCAAGAATGGGTGATATTTTTCTGGCCATGGCGGATCTGACGGAAGCCGATCTGACCGGTGCCGACCTGAGCGGCGCAAATCTGGAAGCGGCAGTGCTGAGAGCATCAGACCTGGCACTGGCGAACTTCTACGGCACTCATCTTGAGGACACCGATTTCACGGACAGTAACTGGTGGCGTGCGCGAGGTTTCAGTTCTCAACAACTGGACGAGATGACGCTCAGGTTTGCCCCAACTCCCGCGGCGGCAGAGTCCCGTCAGCGAGATTTCGATATCTGGTTGAGGGGACGTCTTGGCGAATCGTCAGAGTGACCGATTGAACGGCCGAAATAAATCAGTCACCCAGCAGATAAGACCGCAGCTGTCGCATGATCTGCTCGCAACGGAGTTCGAAGACGGTTTTGCTTCGCACTCGACCGATCGGCACTACGATCACGTCGATATGGCGTTTCGTTTTTGATTCGCCGCTTTTGGGATCTGTTTCGCGAGTCGTTTCAAATCTCACATCGATCTCGACGGCTTGCTTTTCCGGCGTGTTGCCCCAGCGTCGCCTGAATCCAACGGAACCCATTCGCATCTTCAGATGTCCATGTTCCTGGTCTGTCACCTTGACATCGCACGAGGCAATAAAGGCGTTCAGCTTCATGGCCGTCAATTCAAGCGACGTCGACATCCGAATTTCGTCGATGAATTTCCAATCGTCGTCGATGCACGTGACCTTTGATTCCACCTCTTCGTTCAGGACCTCCTGTTCCAGTACCACCTGCTCTTCCCTCTCCTGATCTTCCCAACAGGTCCGATTGCGGCCGGTTTCTTTGGCACGATAGAGGCAACTGTCAGCGCGCTCAAGCAGCGTCTGAACGCTGTCGCCCAGGCGGGCGACGGCTACACCAAAGGAGGACGTAATGTTCAGGGTGCTGATACCGCCGACGGAGCTTTTCGCGATGGCATCGCGCAGCCGCTCAGAACGGCGAATGCCGGCTTTCAAATCCGTATCGGGGCACAGAACTACGAATTCCTCACCTCCGTAACGAGCAATAATTTCGCCGGAATAAGTTTCGTGCTGCAGCAGTCGCGTCAGGTCAACCAGAACCTGGTCGCCCGCCTTGTGGCCATATGTGTCATTGACGTTCTTGAACTTGTCGACGTCCAGAAAGATCATGCTCAGTGGACGCGTACCTTCATGATTGTGGAAGTCGTCCAGCAGATGCCGCAATTGAGTTTCCAGCTGACCTCGGTTGGCTACGCCAGTCAGCGCATCGCGAGTGGCCGCCAGCTTCAGTTCCACGTACTCGCGTGTTTCGCGTCGGACTCCGCCTTTGCAACGAAACAACTGAACCAGTCCGGTAATCTTGTTTGGACCGTCCGTGATCGGCAGGGTATAAACGTCAACGCTGATCTGAGTGTTTTCACTAACGTCGCAAACGCGACTTGTAAAGTGAGGCCTCCCATTCCGCAAAACCTGTCGAACGATTTCTTCCGCCGGCTCGCGATGTTGGTCTGTGGTCTGTGCAATCGGGGCCAGCCGAATATCTGACGGCAGCCATGCCCGACCGGCAACGTCCGCAAGACTCTTCCCGGAAAGTTCTTCCATCCCTTTGGACCAGATGCAGTAGTTGCCGCTCGCGTCCAGCAGAAAATAGCCGTCGTAAAGTGTCTGAAACTGATACAGCACATGAAGAATCTGTGTCAGAACGACAACTTCCGTGCGTTCGTCATCCTCCAGCCGGATTGGTTCTTCCTGCTTGCCGAATTGGTCACCCAGAGAAAACAGTACATCACCGTCACTCTGATACCATCGATTCAGCGTGCGAATCACGTTGCTGTCATACCGACTTCCTGATTGTTCGTTGAGAATACCGATGACTTCTTCATGAGTCATGCCACGGCGATATGACTTTGGAGAGCTGAGAGAATCGTACGCATCGGCAACCGCAAGAATACGCGGCCCCAGGGGCAGTTCCTGCGACACACCGCTGCCATTCGCTTCCACGCCCGCTCCGTCAAAGTTGTTGTGCAGCAGCGTCAACAACGTGACCAGATTGTGATCAACATGCAGCGCCTGAAGCATGCAAATGGCGGCGTGGTGGTACAACGTAACGAAATCGTATTCTTCGCTGCTGAGCTTTCCCGGCTTCTTCAGAATATGTTCCGGCACGCCGATTTTGCCAATGTCATGTACCAGAGCAGCTAATTCCAGTTCGGCCCGCTGACCATCTTCCCAGCCCATGAGTTCTGAAAGGCCTCGAGCAATCGCTGATATTCGCCGTCCATGAAGAATGATCGACGGGTCGCGAACCTTCATGGCTCGCAGCAGCATCGTAATCACACCCCGCGGAATTGGAGGGCGATTGCTGCTGGACGCCAATTCACATCGGGCATGTTCGCACAGCGCAAGCAAACGATTCAGAACCGCGCACGTGTCCGTCGGGATTGCCGGCGTGAGCGGACAATACATCGTGGAAGTCTGGTGGCCGACAGTGGCTTGAGACACGAATTTCAGGCCTGCTTGAGAACAACGGTCCACATCCACCCCGCAACGGGTGTGGTGTAGACTTAGGGAAACGTATGTTGTAAGTCTAGTTCATCAACGGCGTTCCGTGCCGGTTCACTGCATGGATTTCAGGATTCAAAATTGACGCTATCGGCGCAATCGGCGCAATCCACGCCTTATGATCCACATGTCCGTCACGTCCCGCCAGTCCGGCAAGGTTGAACAATCCATCAGTGGTTCAGTGGGGGGCAGCCTGTTCCCAAAGTGCCGCACTGAGCGCCTACGCGGAGGGGCCGGGGACGACCGCACCAAAAACAGGGCATGCTGTCACTTTTCCGACCGTGTTGGCTGAGTTCGTGTCAGTCGTTAGCATGCGGATTCTGATGCTACGTGATCTGAAAATCAGACGCCCGAGTCCCTGCCAGGTTACTCAATGCCCACAGCCAGTCCTACCGATCTTGCCGTTGTTGCTGTCTATCTCGCAGCCGTCACCATCCTGGGCTGCGTCATGTCCCGGAAGACCAACACGGCAACTGAATTTATTTCCGCAGGGGGCACGTTGCCGGGATGGGTGGTGGGCCTGTCCATCATCGGCACCTTTGTCAGCAGCATCAGCTTCATCGCTAATCCGGGAAAGACGTATTCGGGCAACTGGAATCCCTTCGTCTTTGCGCTGTCATTGCCATACGCCGCACTGATCGCCACCGTCTATTTTGTGCCGTTCTTTCGCAACTGCGGCAGTCTCTCAGCCTACGAACACCTTGAGCAGCGATTTGGAGCATGGGCGAGACTGTACTCCGCATCGTTCAATGTGCTTTACCATATCGGCCGTATCGGAACGATTCTGTTTGGTGTATCGCTGGCAGTCTCAGCGTTAATCGACGTTCCCATTTGGATGTTGATTATAGGTCTGGGAGTGTTGGTCATTGGTTACACGCTGATGGGCGGAATCGAAGCGGTCATCTGGACCGACGTCGTGCAGAGTATCGTTCTGATCGGCGGGATGCTGGTGTGTCTGGTTTTGCTGCTGAACAACGTTCCCGGTGGTTTCATGGGAATCATCGAAGGTGCACAGACGCGCGTTGAGAATAAACTGTCGCTGGGCAGCCTGGACTTTGATTTCTCGACATCCACATTCTGGATGACGCTGGTCTTTGGGTTGTTCATCAACCTGCAGAATTTCGCCGCCGACCAGACGTTCGTGCAGCGATATTTTGTGGCTCGTTCTGAACCGGAAGCTCGCCGCAGCGTGTGGCTGGGAGCCCTGGCCTACCTGCCGATATCTGCCATGCTGTTCTTTATCGGCACCGGTCTTTTCGTGTTCTACAGCACTGTCGGAAACCTGCCGGAAGGGACGTCCGCTGATTCCGTCCTGCCGCATTTTATCATGTCCGAACTGCCAACGGGGCTGTCCGGCCTGTTGATCGCCGCCATTCTTGCTGCTGCCATGAGTACTGTCGATTCCTCGCTGAACAGTTCGGCAACGTTGTTGTTGTGCGATGTCAGAAACCGCTTCTTCGTCACCAAAACGGAACTGTCTGCCGATGCCAAAACACGCGTTGCAGTTGCGGAACTTCGGTTTTTGCGAGTCATGACTGTCGTTCTGGGCATCGCCGGAATTGCCGTGGCACTGGCCATGATGGACATCAAGTCGATGCTGGATGTCTGGTGGAAGATCTCGGGGGTCCTCAGTGGCGGAACACTGGGCCTGATCCTGCTGGCTCGGTTTACGAAAGCAACCGGGGCCGTCGGATCCGGTTTGGGAGTCTTCTTCGGCGTCACGTCCATTTGCGCCATTGTGCTGGCAGATATGAAGAATCCTCCCGGTTGGCTGACGCCGCTTTGCGATGCAACACGCCCGATTCTGAATTATCTTCACCCGTTGATGGCAATCGTCGTGGCAACACTGCTGGTGGTCGTCATCGGAGCAATCTTTTCGTCGAGAGACAAATCTGTGAACACGCATCAGAATGTTCGCGACAGCGAGCGGCTGGGTTAGATCAGACAAATTGGCAGGACCCGGACTGGCTCGTGGGGGCAACCGTTCGGCTATTAACATTCGTCAACCGCAGCCATGAGTCAGCGAACTTCGCTGTAGCCCGTGCATTTCAGGAACGTGACGTTGATTCCCGCGCAGATCATTGCCAGAAAACGCGATGGAGCAGAACTGTCCGACGAAGAAATCGCATTCTTTGTCGCCGGCTTTACGGATGAGACAATTCCGGACTACCAGATGTCCGCTCTGGCGATGGCCATCTATCTGAACGGCATGACGGACCGCGAAACCGCAGCGCTCACTCAGCAGATGCTGCAGTCCGGTACGACTCTGCAGTGGCCGGCTGACGAACACGTTCGAGTCGACAAACACTCGACGGGCGGTGTCGGTGACAAGATTTCGATTCCGTTGGCACCGCTGCTGGCCTGTCTGGGATTTCAGGTGCCAATGCTTTCCGGCCGCGGCCTGGGACCGACGGGTGGCACGCTGGACAAACTGGAGTCCATTCCCGGTTTTCGCACAGATCTGTCGCTGCACGAAATTCACCGTCTGACTCAGGACGTCGGCTGCGTCATCACGGGCGCGTCACAGGAACTGGCTCCGGCAGATCGAAAGCTGTACGCCTTGCGCGACGTTACGGCAACGGTGAGTTCAATACCACTGATCACCGCCAGCATCATGAGCAAGAAGCTGGCCGAAACACTCGACACGCTGGTGCTGGATGTGAAATTTGGATCGGGTGCGTTCATGAAAACGCGACAACAGGCAACACAGCTGGCGCATTCGCTCGTGCGCACCGGCAACCGCATGGGGGTCACCACCACCGCACTGCTCACCGACATGAACCAACCGCTCGGACGAATGTGCGGCAACGCTGTCGAAATCCAGGAGTCCATTGACGTCATGAAGGGCGGTGGTCCGGATGACGTACGACAACTCACCATTGAACTTGCCGTTGAACTGCTGGTGTCCACGAAGAAAGAATCGAATCGAAGCGCCGCGACTCAAAACGCTGAAGGCTTAATCGACAGCGGAGCAGTCTTCGAAAAGTATTGCCAGATGGTGCGCGCTCAGGGAGGAAACCCCGAGGCAGAACTTAAAGTCGCGTCGTGTTCGGAGGTCACTGCACTGCGGTCCGGTGTCGTCTCCGAAATCGATACCGAACAACTCGGCGCTGCGATTATCTCGATGGGCGGTGGCCGAAAACAGATGTCAGACAGGATCGATCATGGTGTCGGACTGGAGATGCTGGTCCGAGTTGGCGATGTCGTCGACAAAGGACAACCCCTCACAAACGTCTTTTGTGAGGTGCCGCACACCTGTTCAGCGTTCATTTCACAGGCGATCACAGTGGCCGACTCAGCCACTCAGGTCCCCTTGATTGTTGACCGGATCGCAGGTTAACAGACCTTACGTGCAGTCGGACTATTACACTTTCTCCGGCGCAGCGGACGGTTCTACAGCTTGCTCTTCGCCCGACACCTGGTCTGACGGCTCCGGTTCGGCTGAACTATCCGCGAGTTTGTTCAAATCAGAAACTCGCATGCCCAGCGAATTCAGATAGTACAGCCCCAGAACAGTCACCGGGATGTACATGCTGATGTGATAGTAAAGGGAAGCTCCCAGCACGAGAGATGG
>JBDONA010001051.1:0-3067 GCA_039831575.1 Fuerstiella sp.
CGGTATGGGCTGCACTGGTTCGAGCGCGATCGCCTGACGCGTTGCCTGTTCTTCTGTCAGTTCACGCAATTCCCGGGCTCTGACCAACGGCAGCTGCACGGCTGCCGATCGCCACTGTTTCATCCACAACTGCTCGTTCCTGTCGCTCATGACGTTTGGGCCGGATGTGCGGTGGTCCGGAGAAAGGTGCTTCACGTTGTTTTCCGTGAATTCCGTGTCTTCTGTGGTTGAACCTTGCCGCTCAAAACTACAAAGGAACAACCACGGAACGGACGGATGACACGGATAGAATCGCAGGGACGGGGAGGCAGTAGTCAGTCGGTGGGGAGCGGATGGTGCTCGTTGCCCCCCCTCTCCGCTAAACAGGGGCTCATCGTACCTCTCAAGTGTTCGTTGGTTTTGAAGAACGCGTTGCTTTCACCTAGCCGAATGCCGGCCGCTTCTGTGCCATGCAAGGAACTGGTCAGTCTAAACAGGTGGCAACCGAGAGAACAGCGATTGCGATTCATGGTTTCTCTGTTGCCTCTGCGCCCTCCTGTTCAAATTACGTTGGTCGGGATCTGTTCCGACGATAAAAGGCGCGCCAGGACCGGTCCTGGCCTACAATTCCGAATGGTGGAGCTGACTCTATTGTCCCTGGTCCGCTGCATGGCTTTAGGACACAGTTGACTTGGTTGAACCGGATTCGGCGTCTGTGTCTTCCGTATCGCCATCTGCAAAATAATCACCGTCCTGCTTGTCTTTGTACGCATATCCGCCGTAGCCGCCGTAGCCGCCGTAGCCGCCGTAGCCGTAACTCTTGTAATTATACCGGTAGTCTGAGTAACGATAGCTGCCGTAGCCATACGCATCTGAATCTTCAACGCCGTTGATCACCATCCCAAAAACATTTGCTCCCACATCCGACATTTGTTCGAGTGCACGAGTACAAAAATCGCGTGTATGGCGGCTCAACCGAATGCACAATAAAACCGCGTCAACTCGCGGGGCCACACTGCACGGGTCATTGACCACCAGGACTGGTGGTGTATCAACAATCACGTAATCAAATTTCTCTCGCACCACAGCGATTAGCTCCTCGTACTCCGGGCGAGTCAGCAGTTCTGACGGGTTTTTGGGTTTGCGTCCGCACGGCAGCGCAGACAGTCCTTCCACTTCGGTGTCCTGAAGCACGTCTGCGAGTTCGACATCTCCTCGCAGGATATCCACCACGCCCTTCTTGTTAGACACACCGGTCATTTTATGCACCTTGGGGCGACGAAAGTCACTTTCCATGATCAAGGTCTTTTTGCCGGACTGAGCCAGGCAAACAGCAAGGTTAATGGCCAGTGTCGATTTTCCGTCACTGGCCGCCGGGCTCGTCACCTGTATGATTTTATGATTGTCGCCCTGGGCACCAAAACAAATGGCGGTCCGCGCCGACCGATACGCTTCCGAAGGCTGCGATCTGGGCAGATGACAAGTCACCACGGTACGATGCATGATGACGTCTTCTGAAATCTTTTTCAGTTTGTGCTCCTGCATAAAGGGAATATGAGCCATGATGGGCAGGCCGAATTGCCTGACAATTTCGTCCGGCTTGCGAAAACTGCGGTCGGCGGCTTCCACAAAATAACCCAATGCCAGCCCCAGAAACGCTCCCAGCAGCGCGCCAATACCCAGGAACTGGCTTAGCTTCGGATACACCAAATTTCCAAGCAAGGCTCTGTTGAGAATGTTGGCGGAAACTCCACCCAGCTGACCTGTCGGCAGTTCCGTGTCCCGAATCTGCTGTTGAACGTCCTCAAACAGCCCCGTGAGTCGCGTGATCTTGCGTTCGTAGTCAGAACGCAGGTGCTCATAAGACCGCAGACCTTTAGAGAGGACCTCTTTGGCCGCTGCCTTCTTCGTCAGTTCGCCCATCTTTCGCTCCATGATGGCCAGCTCTGCTGCCAGAGAATTCAGGTAGATGGTCAGGAAGTCTTCCATTGGGGCTTCCTCAACGCCTTCCTGATTTACTGCTGGCTTATAGCCAGCGAGAGCCTCGTAGTGCTGCCGCGTCAATTTGATTCGTAGACGCAACGCTACCAGTTTGGGATGATCCGCCCCCACTTCGGCGGCCAGAATGGACTCTTCCAACAGTAATGGAAACATCTCCTGAAACATGTGTTTTGCACTGGTCACCCCGTTTGCTGCACCTTCAGGGGTCCTGACGTAACGGCCGACTGACGCTTGCTGTTGATCGACCATCAGCAGAAGAGCATTTCTCTTGCCGCCACTGTTAATCGCATCCACCAGACCTTCCCACTCAGTCTTCACGTCTAACTGCCGAAGTTCCAATGTGGAAACGGCACTTTGAAGGCTGTTGAGCGCCTCTGTGTGAGGATTCCGCCCGTCCGTGCCTAAAGGCGAATTTTCGTCGAACTCCCGATACGCTTCTTCAAGCGAGTTCAGGTCTTTATTCAGTTCGTCTTTAGCCAAAGAAAGCAGCTGCGCCAACTTGTCCACTGCATTGACGTAGCTGCTCTCGTGATGCCTGATAAACTCTGCCGCAACGGCGTTGGCGACTTTCGCGGTATCGACCGGATTGGGACCTTCGCACGACAGTTGCATGACGTTGGAACCCGCAGCCGATTTTGCCGCGATCATCGCGGCAATGCGTCGGGTGACGTCGATCTGATCGAGCCCGCGAAACGATTCAAGTTCGCCGAGAAGGTGATCTTCGTAACATGCGTTCAGCAGTGTCTCGCTGGTAAGAACGTACTGAGCATCTGCCAGGTTTCGCTCCGCCAACATAGATTCCAACCGAGGATCGAAACTGTGATGGATGACCTGGACTAAGGCGACCGAGTTGTAGCGGGGTATCTTCTGCTGAAAGTTAAGGTAGCCAAGTCCGGCCCCCAGGATCGAAAACAGAATCAGGAACCCCTTGCGCCGGCGCAGAAACCCCAAAACATCCAGTCCCTCTTCCTCCTGTTGCCCGGGCAGACTAAAAGGTAGAGGAGACGCTCCCTGCGATAGATTTCCCACGGCGTTATCGCTCCAAGGATGATTCATTCGGTAAAGTGGTCTGGCCACTATGAAGCCA
>JBDONA010000241.1:0-3066 GCA_039831575.1 Fuerstiella sp.
GATACTCCAACGCTTCTGACAGTATTCCTCAAACGTATTAAACTCATCACGATAGAACCGACTGTCGCGAATCTCCTTCAGTGCCGCACCGACCTCGAAAAAGGCTTTCTGGCCGGCCTGGATAGTTTCCTCCAGTTGAGTAAAAACAGATCGTTCGTCTGTTGTTAATGAGTTAACTGCTGCAGTCGCGGCACTCATAACTTCACCTTCCGTGTGTGTCGTGTCCGAAGTTCCTATTGGCGTCGTCGTGACCATGGTTGAATCTCCTGTTTTCAAACGTAACGTTTAACTGGTTTCGTGATCTGCTTCCGTCGCTTCACAGCCGGCCGTGCCCGGTTCTGTTGACGGAACTTTTCCAGGGCTTCCTGCGTCACTCTCCACTGGCGGTACTTCCCATCGGGAGACGCGTCGTACGCTTCGAGCTTGCCAGTTTCGATTAGACTGACGATCGATGAGCGGGACCGTTGCTTAATCTTGGCAACGTCTGAGACGGTGAAATCGGGCGTCACGATGTCACCCTTCCGAATCGCTTTTCAACGGCAGCTGCCAACTCACAAAGCCTTGATCGTTCGATCAGGCGAAAGCGTCCGCTCCGTGGCGCGTCTGGCCAGAGTTGGTCGGCAGTGCGACGAACCTGCCAGTCCGGTCGGCCCAGCACCCTTGCCGCTTCACCAAGCAGTAGAACGTCTGGGATTAAGGTCGTCCGTTTCATTCTTTATCCCCGTGAGAGTAAGTTGCTCAACGGGGACAACGCTAATTTAAGATGCGTGACAATCTAATTTGTCACGCAAAAGTTCTTGCCAACTGCAAGTGTGTTTGTGGGCCAGAAACACACCGAAAAGGCTTTACGTGACAAATAGAATCGGGCATTTGTCACGCAACATCGTCGCTGGACTTCCGTTGCTTGCGGCGTTTTTGAGCACTGAGACGCGACTGAAGTCTCTTTACGAGTAAGGCGTCTGGCTCTCCGAATTCATCGAACACGCCAGCCTCTCGGGCGATTTTCTCTGGTCCTTTAACCATTCCTGCCTCAAGGATTCGCAGTATTAAGTTTTCATCCCTGGTGGGCTTTGCGGGCTTCCGGCCTCGCTTCTTTCCTTTGGTTAACGATGGGGTTGCATCTTCGCCTCCGGCTTTGTCTGCCCCCGCAATTTTCTCGGGGACAACCCGGAAATCCTTCACTGAATAGAGGGGCGGATCCTGCATCATCGTCACGAATTGAGCAACGGCCGCCTCATCAGAATTGCCGCTGAATTCTTCACGAAGAAGCTGTCCAACAATTGTGGGACGAACACGCAAGCTACGACTTGTGTACGGCGCGTTTGTATCAACGTTATCGGGTAAATGGGCGTTAAGTGACTTTAGCTTTTCAACGTCAGGAGGCACGGCACTGCCCGCTCCGTCCATTGTTGCAGGGCGTCCGTGACTGATGAATCTGAAGGTCACATCGCTGCCGTTGAGAAGCCGGACGGTATACTGATATTCGGTTTCACAATACCCGCAGCTGATTAGCACTTGATGATACCCTTGAGCTTCTGCCGTCTCTGGAATCTCAGAACACGGCTTCCATGCTTCTGGCAGTTCAAGCAGTGTTGCGATGCACTTTCGTGCGATTATTTCCTCAGCTGAATCCATCGGCTGCCGACTTTCTGATCAGTCAACGTCTGAGAAAACACAACAGCAGGACAGGCGTCTCAGAAAACGCTTTTCAACCCAGGGAGCTACCCTAAACCTAAGTCCTGCCGTATTTCGATCTACTCCTCAGCTGGATTGCCTTTCTCACAACTCTCACACGTCCACTTATCTGTCACAGAAAACTGAGTCTCACCACACTCATCACACTTCCGCGTCCACAGCCACTGACGAACGTGCTCAGCAACATCAATCAGGCGCTGGTCGTCGATCCCCTGGCGGTACACAGCGGCCATGCTGTCGTCTGAATGCCCCATCACGAAGTCGACGGCAACCTGATCTTTTGTTCCGCCTGCAGTCGTTTCGAATGTTCTCCGCAGCGAATAGAATCCCCTGCCTTGGCGCGGGAGCTTACATGTCCGCACCAACTTACTGAACCCCTTCCCTACGTTATCGCAACGGCTCACTGTACCAGCAGCGCTCTTGGCTTCCCAGTATATTGGCCGGCCGTGCGAAGTGAGAAAGCAAAGTGAGTCATCGCCATCGACCTTCGCGGCTGGCCGATGTTTCATCGCCTCGTGGATGGCATCTCGCGTTTCGGACCAGACAAAACATTGTCGCGGAATACCGGTCTTCAATCGGGGCAGGTCATACCAGCCGGAATCAAGGTCGATGTGGGCCACCTGAAGTCGCCCGCAATCGGCGTTTCCGAATCCACAGTTGATCCCCAGCAATACCGACGCCTTGAGCCATCCTGTGGATGCATTCAGCAATCTACGAAGCTCTGTGGCGTCGTAGGCCAGGTTACCAGTTTTTGCCTGCTGTTCGGCTTTGGCGATGCGCGAAACTCGCTTCGATGGTTTCTTGAATTCCGGCCCGAAGTTTGGAATGAAGCTGATAATCTCAGACTCGGCTGCCCACTTAAACATCGTACGAGTGCGCTGAATCTCGGTTGCCGTCTTCGCTGGTCCCCATGTTGATGGAAAGCTTTTGCGAAACGCTGCGAAGTCAGCAGCCTTGAGGCCAGCGGCCGTGGCTTTTCGTCCGAAGTGTTCGACGATGACTTTCCCAGTTCGAATGCAGTCGCTGAAGTGTCGGCCTGTGATCTCCTCGCGTTCTGATTTCGCTTCGAGCGCTTCAAGGTAGAGGTTGACCATGTCGTCGATCGTCACCCCCTCGGGCGTCGCGACGCCCGCTTGCTTCCTGGGGTCACGCCCGTTCCGAATCTCATCGACTTCGTCAAGATACGTTTGAATCGCTGCATCTGGATCGCCCCACACGCCGAAGAACCAAGTCTTGCCCTTGATCTTCTTCGCCCACTGCCTGTTTCGGTGAGCGTATAGCGGGAATTCCGGATACGGTTTCGCGGGCTTATTGTCAGTCTTGGCTTTCGTTGCCATAATCCTGCCGTTCGGGCGTCGTGTCTAAAAGGGG
>JBDONA010000473.1:0-3064 GCA_039831575.1 Fuerstiella sp.
ACGCATCGCCAAGGTCAGCCAATTCGTGGACAACTGCAACCTGCAGGTTAACCAGTCCAACAATCATGCCCAGTACCAGAATCGTACCAATAAGTACGAGTTCTGCTGACAGGATCACACCCGATTCATCGTTCCAAAGATTCTTCATCATCTGTTTGTTCCCCTTTTGTATTTTGGGATTGGGAGGAGTTTGAGACACCTGCTGATGTATCTGACGAAGAAACGTAAAGGCACGACGCGTGCCAAAACACAAAAACAGAATCACCCGCACAACGCGTTCACGCCGCAAATCCTGTCTTCTATAAGGCCGCACGCCTCCGCCAATCCGTCTCAGAGATTTCCAATGGTGACGAACGGCAACAGCCAAGGCGCATTCGCCTTAACGTTACATGAGGTACGATCTGTCACGATCTGTCACGATCTGTCACGATGTGTCACGATGTGGCGCAGAAGCGATGCCCGAACGCAACATGACCTCACGCGTGGGCGCAAGTCTTCCCACCTCTCCAGTGCGCAACCGAAGGTAATGATCATGATGTTTGTAGACTGCCAATATGAAGAGGCAGGAATCATCGCCGTGTAGCCCTGTTGCTCGCAGCAAGGGTTGCGCTGCAACAGGAGGTTCATGTCTGCGGCATCGCTCGCTGTGAAATCGTTCAATCACAGCCTCTTGTGCCACCACGCTTCGGTAGCCGCCGTTCACGCAGCCGAGGATCGTCACGCCACCGTTGAAATTCCTGACTCTGGTGCTGGCGACGCCAATGACAAAGGAATACGCGTCGGGGGACGTCAACGAACGCTGGGCCAGTGCGAATCGGTTCTGACAGGACAGGACCAAAACCCTGTTCATCCCTACAGCTGCTGGTGTCTCCGATGAGAAAGGGGCACCCGTCAGGGATGTCGCCAACCGATGAGTCTGATCGATGATCAAAGTGTGACGACGGATGCGGATCGCTCGCCGCCGGGCTGCCCTGTTGCCTGCCACAAGGGTTGCGCAACAACATGAGGCCTATGTCTGCGACATCGATTGTTGTGAAATCGTCCAATCACGGCCTCTTGCGCCTGCGGCACCCTGTTTACGAGCAAACGCGGCCACCCGGGCAGCAGTTTTGGTTCAACAACGACCGTTCTTGTACTTGGCCAATGAAAACACTGTGTTTCGCAGCACCGTGTGCTATTCGAGGCCGAGTCATCGTCTCAAGCCAAACAAACAAGTAGACGGATCAAGGTGCGCAGCGACGCTGCTCCGGCAAAAAGTGGGCGGACGCTGCCGAACAGCGTTTCGCTCGGTCCGGCCTACTTTCTGTGCATCCTGTATATATGCGGTCCGCACAGTGGACCCTACACGGGGATGTCCCGTTCGTTGTTGTTTAAAACTCTTGATGGTCTCGCTGGCGAAAACTTAGGTTTGTGGGTTTGGATTTACAATGGCTCGCCGGTTTTTTCATCGCCCGGGCGATGAAAAAAAACGGCGAAGCCGTTCATGCGACCGGACCTGCGGAGCGTTGCAGGGCCGCGATCAGCGACGACATGGCGTCGTGGCCTGAGATACGTCGGAACCCTTTCTCCGCTTCCAGCAATGCGTACGAAAGCCACCGGCTGGCTTGGTCCGTCTCCATTCGAAAACGTGTCACACGGCCAAGCTTGCGACGAGTGTTCAAGAATGAGTTCTCGATCGCGTTGGTGCTCAGCAGCGAGCGATGAAGCGTGTTGGGGACCTCCAGACCATGCAATGCCAAAAGGTCGTCACCGGCTTCGTGCAGGCTCTTGAAGGCCTCCGCATTGATCGGTTTCAGAAATGACTCCAGCTCCACGAACACTTCCTGGGCCGCGGCGTAACCCTGGACGTTGCGAAGTCGTTTGAACAATCTTGCCAATTCGCCCCAGTGACGTTTCGATAGTTTTCCTCGGATGTTCCGCTCCTTGTGTACCAAACAACGTTGAACAACCGAGTCGGGAAAGAACTCTTTCACCGCCCCGCGAAGAGCATCGCTGCCGTCAAGAACGGCAAATAGCCGATGATCACACTTGAAACCACGAGACACGATCCGGCCCACCAATTCACGCGAAACTTCAAGGCTTTCACTGCTTCCCAGTGTGAAATCAAGCACGTGCTTACAACCCTCGTGATCGATGCCGATCGCGACGATGGCAACCTGATCCTTGCTAAGACGAATGCCATCGAGCATCAATACGCACCACGTCTGCGTCGCCAGATCTTTGCCTCGCAACGTGTCGATGAAGTTGCTACCGGCCTCCTGCCACAGCCGAGACGTGTTGGAACGACTCACGCCCGGGGAGTTTGGCTTGATCGATTTGACCTCCCGCGTGCTCACCCCCGACATGATCGCTTGAACGACTTGAGCTTGAAGCTGCTCTGGATCCTTGGCGACTCGGTAACTGGCAAGCTCGACCTCCTGGCTCGATCCATCTGCCTCTTCACGACGCACTCGCGGCCGAGTGATGTCCTCTCGCTCACCTTCGTACAGAACGCGTCCAGGGCTGCTGCCAGCGCGGTAGTGATCGCCTTCACCGCGTGAATGCTTGGGGCCGCAGAGCTGTGTGACCTCGGTGGCCATAACTTCACAGATCATTTCTCGGACGTGCCCTCGTAGGAAGTCCCGAAAGATCTTGCCCGTTTCAGATGCGGAAACTTGCCCAAGGGTCTGCAAAAGATTAACTTCGTTCATGATGGTCTCCCCGTCGGTTGCTGCCGACGTAAATCTGAAAGTTGCGAAGGGCAAATTCTGCCCTTCGGGAGACCATCTTTCAACTTCTAACAATTCCTGGGACGCTTCCTTAACGATCCGGCGATGACCTGGCAATGCGAGTTAAGTCAATATCTTTTGCAGTCATCTAAGGTGAGCCCCGCGAACCATTCTCAAGAGAATGTGAAACAACAATGGAAAAAAAGAAAAGCAGCTCTTCGGCAGACGCGAGGACGTTGACTCCAAAGGACCAGGAGAAAATCCAGCGTTTGCTACTGACGGCGAAGACTGACAACGTACGACTGGCGCTCGATTTGACTGAAACAACCTGCCGGCCATCCGACTTAACAACAATT
>JBDONA010000368.1:0-13691 GCA_039831575.1 Fuerstiella sp.
GGATGCTGGACTGGCAGAACACCCTCTTCGGCGGCATGGCGAAGTGTGGGCGGGCTGATCTTCAAATACTTCGAGGCTTGAGTGAGCGTCATCCAGCCATTCGCTTTCTGCTGTTCCGATGAATGTCGTGGCATTTTTTGTTTTGACCGCAGGGACGTGACTCGCACTTGAGTCCATCGGTTCCCTTTGCCGGTTTGCAGTCCGCTACGATTGAGAATCGACGCGATGACCTGATCCGGACACGTCTGAGGAAGTGTGCAAGCTGTTTTGACCCCGTCGCCGCCGTTTGACGCTTCCAGTCGTATGAACTCCACCGTTCCAATGAACCCTAACGACAATCTCACCGACATTCGAATCCGTGTCCACGATGATCTCACGGATCAGCGTGCGCAGGATTCGTTTCTTTAAACGCATGCTGGTTTGCGGATCATGCCATACCACGCGAAAGTGGTCCGCCACACTCATGAATTCTTCAAGTGATGGTGGCGGTTCAACGGCTTGGTTTGACTTTTCCCGCGCGACGCGATTTTCAAGCGACTGCAGCTCACTTAACGCCTCGTTCCAACGATGTTCCAACTCGTCAGCGACAAGACGGTTCTCTGGATCCACGCCATCATATTGGCGCTGTGCCCTATCAGTCGCATAGCGAGCCGCCTCCAGATCACGGTTCAGTGCAGCAAGCAGTTCATTGTGTTGACTCACCGTGCGCTCAACACCTGTGCCTTGTGCATGAGCATTTCCTCCTGAGCTAACGGTGGAATGCTCTTGTTCTAACGGAAGCGGCGCGGCGTCGCACAGAAGTTCGCCCAATTCGCGTACTGCGCGCCAGCCAACGTCGGGTGTACCACGCTCGCAAAAAGAGGAGCAGAGCGGCTTGTCAAACATCCAAAGCGGAACGGCCAGAATGACTTCGCTGTTCTCAAGTTGACAATGAACAAACGACTGCCCCGACTTCTTGACCTCACGTGTCACGACAACCCTCTTGTCGTGCCATGGATGCCACGGGTAGGCAATCTCACGAATCATCGTGATGTGGGTGTTGTGGGGTTCTTGTATCAGGAACGGCAAGGCCCCGTGAGTGCTCACCAGTAAAGCCGGTGTTTTACAGGCAAGACTTACTAAACTGCTCAGTCGCGCCAAAAGGTGGATGCGTCGGAGACGGAGTATTTCACGGCCATTTCCGGAGTTTCAAACGGTACCTGTCCGGCGTGCAGCGACTCAACTCCTCCGATCACCATGCCACTAGTCAGCAAAGTTCGTTCAGCAGGGTACGCCGCTTTTCCGGTCAGTACCATATCTTCGATGTGCCGTGTCAGCGGGTTGAAGAAATCGGCGGTCGTGGAACCGTGACCGGGCATTGGCAGGTACATCTGACAGGACACGATCTCGTTGGTTGATCCGATGTATCCTGCGTAGTTGAAATCCTGAATCCCCGTCAGAAACACGGTTGTTCGAAATCCGTCGCGATGCTGTACAAAGAAGCCGGTTGTTGCGGGCATTGTTTTCTTTGCCCATGCATAGGTGACCTTACCCGTCGGGAAACCACCTTCGACCGGCAGATTGTGGCTGCGGGTCAATGCCGCCACAAACAGATCACGAGTGATCCCGCGGTCATCAGATTCCATCATGGACCACAGGCCATCGCCTTTCAATGCATGCACACTACTGATTCCGACTTCACCCCCACGACGCCGCTCCGACATACATTGAGCCGTCTCATAGGCATGAAAGTCGTAACTGTCGACTCCGCCATACGCGACGCAGACACTCTCCTTCAGATCGACACCATGTGGCAGATCGATCGACGGGTGTCGCAGTGTTACTGGCAATGAAGAGCCTGCCAGAAACGGGAAGCCCAGGCGATGCGAATCTGCCACCATTTCGGCCGATTCATTCCAGTCCGTCGATAGATGTTTGTCGTTGAACACCGGCACGGAGCGTCCACTGTCTTCAAAGACACGGACGACTTCCTTAAACCATTTATATCGCGGGTACATCTTCTGCCCTTTGTCTGTCTTTTCATAGTTCCCATGTTCGCCGATGATGACAACGCCATCCACAGCCAGTGATGTCCCTCCCAAAGTCAGTGCGTCACGAATGCTGCCGAACTGTTTCAGCCCGTGACGCTTGATCCGCTCCCGACCGAGGTCTGAATCCGGGAACTGGTCGATATAGACAGAAGCGACATCGACTCGAGGAGACTGCCAGGTGCCCTTCCATGTGTAGCCTTCGGTCAGGCGATCCAGGAAGTGCTGTGAATGCGAATGCCGTGACACAACCGTCCCGAGGAAGGCAACTTTCTTTCGTGCAAATGATGGCACCGCAGCGTGAACTGCTGAAGGCATCATGTTAGAAGTGACCAGTGCGGCAGAAGTGACCAGAAAATCTCGACGTCGCAGCATCAGACGGCTCCTGAAAGTTACTCCCGCGCACTTCACGCAACCAGGACCGGCATCCGGCGATGACGTGCGAGTCGGGCAGAATGCCGTAGCCACGGCAGCGGTTGTGCGATGACGAGAGTGAAGGCAGGTTCAAAAGCTCAGAATTGTACGCAGGCAGATCAGCATAGCGATCTGCCGCGTTGTTGTCCCGCAACCAGCACTCACGCTTCGTTGATTCAGCATGCTTCAGGTCTTCGGCTTCTCTTCCTTTGGTCCCCTCGGATTGTCTTTTCTAACGCACCGGTGACACTTTCCACGGACCTTGTCGGTCTCCAGCACAAGATCCGCACCGCATTTGCATTTCTTTACCGCCATGTCTTGTCTCCCGAGGAAGTTTGGCAGAGCGCACGACAAAGCCCCAGGGCAATTACAGTCCCGGGCCTCCCGTTCCTCACTGGCCATAAAGCCACCCACCAGCCAGGACCGTCGCTTCACCGCGCGGAAAGAAAATTATACTTGGAACATTTTGAAAGGCTCCTCAGAACTTCGAATTATGCTGATTGGGTGTCAAGTTGCTTTGACGAGTTTCATCGACTCACAATGTCCGGCGGCCACGCATGCGGGTGCGGATTTCACGTATATCGAATTAAACAGACATCCTGTGGTGCATCCGCTTGCCGGGGGAATTCTCTTCATGTTTAGAAGTCTGCCTGGCGTGCCGCAGGCATCAGCCTGCGATTCCTGTCTGTTCGTTATCGTTCTTCGTCATTCGAAGGCACGGACGCTGACACACGCGGCTCGCCTTGTTTGGGCTTTAGCGACATTCGCTCACCGATGATTCTGTTTTTGACAGGATGTACTGGATCAACAGGATTCGGATTTGGTGCTTATCATGTCGATCCTGTGAATCCTGTCGGAGTTTCTCTTTTCGTTTCTACGTCTGTCCGCTGCTGGACTTTGGAAAACGCTTCGACTACAGCCCTCCATTCACTGGACACACCCGACACCCTGCAAACGACACTGCCTTGGTGGCGATTCTTTTCCAGTTTGACGAGAATGATCGCCCGACTCTGTCTGGTCCCGCCCATACCACCATTCCCCGTTTGAAGATTCATGGAGAACCCGCTGATGCTCAAGAGATTTCTGCTGCTGTGTCTGGTCGCTGTCAGCCCACTGGTTGCCCTGGCCGATAGCCCCAAATTCGCAGCATCAACCAACAGCAGGAAAGTCAAAGTCTTTATCCTCGCCGGCCAGTCCAACATGGAAGGCAAAGGTTTTCCCGATCCGCTGTCCTGGCAGATTACGCAGAAACAATACCGCGAGCGATACACACACTTTATCAAGGACGGCGACTACGACGCCTTTGCCAGGACCGTAGAAGAAACAACAGATCCCGCTAACAACCGCAGCACTCCGACCTACTTGTGGAGTACTCGTCATGACGTGTGGATCAACTATCTGGGAAAACATGGTGATCTGACGGTGGGCTACGGTACCCCCAAAGAGGGCTTTGGCCCCGAGTTTAACTTTGGGCATGTGATGGGAAATCACTATGACGAGCAAGTCCTGATCATCAAGACGTCGTGGGGCGGCAGAGCATTGGCACGCGGATTTCTGCCACCATCGTCAATGCTCAGCGACGAAGCCTACGCCGCACAGGCCGCAGCGCAGAATGCCGAAACGGAGGCTTGGAATGCGGCAGAGCCGGCCAGGATCGAAGCTTACAACAAGCGAGTCACGGAGCAGAACAAAACGGCTGATAAGAAGAAGCGGCTGAGAACATTCAAACCTCGCGAGCTCGTTACGACTGAACAATACAAGGACCAGTTTGGCAAGGACTATCGCAATATGGTCCAGGAAGTCCATGAATGTCTGGCGGGGCTTGGTGACCGTTTTCCGGGGTACAAAGACCAGGGTTACGAAATGATGGGTTTCGTTTGGTTCCAGGGCTGGAACGACCAGTACCAGGACCGCTGGCTCACATACGAATCAAACATGGCCAATTTTATCCGAGACGTTCGCAAAGAATTCAATGCCCCGGAAATGCCGTTTATCATTGGCCAAATGGGACACGACGGAATGAAGCCCGATACAGACGGGTCACCGCGCGACTACATCAAGAAAGCGCAGGCAGCTGTGCCCGAATTCCCGGAATTCAAGGGAAATGCGTTGTGCGTCAGGACGGACAGGTTCTGGGACATGGAAGCACATGCCATTTACACCGGGCCCGGCGGATGGAGTAAAGACGTGGACAAGTGGAGACAGTTCGGCAATGACCGACCGTATCACTACTACGGAAGTCCCTGGTGCTTCGCTCAGATCGGCACAGCATTTGGCGACGGCATGATCGAACTGCTGAAGTAGTGTCGCCTTTGGTCTGCGTCAGCAGTCCGAAAATCGGCCCCCACAGGAACACTGCCCGTCCGTGTGCATCACTTTGTGTTGTGCAGCCCGGTCAACCCGTCCGCGGCGGGGGCCTGCGATCCGATTACTCGCTGGTTTGATCGCCGCGCCACCTCACTTCATTCTTCCAGCGTTCGATGTGCGTCCGCATCATTGCCGCGCGGTCCGGGAATGTGTCGACGAGATTGTTTTTCTCGCCGATGTCGTTACTTAGATCGTACAGTTCATACTTCTTTGCCGACAGGATCATCTTCCAGTTTCGATCTCTCATTGCTGTTCCCAGTTTGGGCTCGTAACCGAAGAACACCTGACGCTGCGGTAGTTTATCGTCGTCCAGCAACAGGCCGCGCAGGCTGATTCCATCCAGTCTGCGGTCCGCTGGAATATCGATCCCAGCCACTTCGGCAAATGTGGGCAGCAGATCCATGGCCACGGTCAACTGGCTGGTTGTGGCACCGGCTTTGATCTTTCCCGGCCACCATGCGATTGCCGGCACGCGATGTCCACCTTCGTAGTGGCTGAATTTACCGCCGCGAAACGGCTTGTTGGCCCCGGCACCGATGGCGCCGTTGTCTGACAGAAAGAAGATCAACGTCCGTTCTTCGATCTGCGTGCGTTTCACCGCGTCCAGAATCTCTCCAATGCCACGATCCATTTCCTCCAGCATGATTTTGTACTTCGGTCGAATCCGGTCGCGGCTCCAGAGTTCTGACTTTGGAATCGGTTGACGATTTCCCAACGTGTCGTCCGGTGTCTGGAACGGAAGATGAACGGCCTCATGAGCGACACACAAAAAAAACGGACCTTCACTGTTCTGTTCGATGAATCGAATCGCATTTGATGTAATCAAATGCGTTGAATAACCCGGCTGATCCTCTTTCTGCAAACCGTTGAACCACGTGTTGTGGTGTCGGTGATAGTCGATGTACCCATCAAGGTATCCGCGAAACTCATCAAACCCGTGATGTATCGGATTGAACTGCGGTTCCACTCCAAGGTGCCATTTCCCAAATAATGCAGTGCGGTAACCTGCCTGATTCATCAGTCGTGGAATCGTGATTTCACTCGGATCCAGGCCCGGCGTGTCCAGGTGGCGGGCCACGACGTCCACAATGCCGACACGCTGCTGGTAACGCCCGGTCAGAAACCCGGCTCGCGTGGGACTGCACACAGAACTATTGGTGTGAAAATCAGTGAACGTCAGGCCTTCGGCCGCCATGCGTTCCAACTGCGGCGTCCGCACCCATCCGTCATACACGCTGGTGTCGCCGTAACCAAGATCGTCCGCCATGATGACAATAATGTTCGGCCCGCGAACAGTCCCCGTGTCACGGCCTGCATCAGCGGCGGTCAGCGGCCATGCCATCAGCAGATGCACGGCAACCATCACGACAATGTTGCGTTGGTGTGCTGAGTTCGACATTCAATTTCTTCCGGCAGTTAATGCTTAGGAACAAAAGTACTCTTAGCCATGATCGACAGCGACGGGATGCGGCTCCGCAACGAATTGTTCTGGTGAGTTGGCTTCCAGGACGAGGCGCGACCCGGAATAGTGTTCTGCTGACCACACAAGTTGCTGACAGCCCATTCAGATTCACGGCGACACGTTTTCGTGCAGCTCCTGACAGTCATCAGTACTGACCGGAGATCCAGTTTCGCACGCAATGGCACCTGTTACCAGACAGTGTCTGGTAATGATTTGATGTTGAACGCACAATAAGAACAGTTCGCTACCCGAATCCCTGCAAACGCCATCTCAAGCGTGAGGAGTCATTGATGCGATCTCTGTGCGCCACAATATTCTGCGTGCTTGTTTCTGCGACTGCCGCGACACAAGCCGGTGAATCTCGCCTTGTGGAGAGTGCTCCACAGCGTTGGGCGGCCGACGGTTCGGGTGGGACTCCGGATTTCATTCGACACGTTGTCCCACTGTTCTCAAAATTGGGCTGCAATATGCGCAGCTGCCACGGATCGTTTCAGGGCCAGAACGGATTTCGTTTGAGCCTGTTCGGCTTTGAACCAATCCTCGATCGCGAAGAGTTGTTCGAGACCGACGAACTGAGTGAGGGAGATGGGCCGCGCATCAATATCAAGCAGCCGGCGGACAGCCTGTTTCTGATCAAGCCGACTTCGTCGGAAGACGAACACGGTGGTGGACAGCGGATGGACAATCAGAGCTGGCAATATCGTATCATGCGTCAATGGATTGAGGCTGGGGCTGTCTACGATCCCAAAACGACTCCCCGACTCGTGCGGCTCGAAACTGCTCCGGTGGAAACCGTCTTCACGGACCGAAGACAAAAATCTCAACTTCGAGCGGTTGCCTGGTTCGATGATGGGACCCACGAAGATGTGACCGACCTGACAGTTTTTTCCAGCAACGACGATGGAGTTGCGAAGGTGTCGGCGGACGGCACGGTCAGTGTATCTCGGACAGGCGACACGGCGGTGATCGCACGATACTCGGGCGGAGTCACCAGCACACAGATCCTGGTACCGGCGTCGGATGACGACCAACCGTTTCCGGAAATCTACCCGCACGGCAGGATCGACGACTTTGTAACGGCAAAACTTCGCAAGCTGAACATTCGTCCGTCAGATCTGTGCAACGACGCAGATTTTGTGCGCAGGGCTCATCTTGATGTCATCGGAACGCTGCCGACAGCCGATGAGACCCGCGTGTTTCTGGCCGCCAGGTCGCCCGGCAAGCGGGGCAGACTGATTGATCACCTGCTTGATCGGCCGGAATACGCGAAGTATTGGGGCATGAAGTTTTCCGACTGGACCGGCAACAGCAAGTACATCAACGACAAGGCCATGTTGTCCAACTGGATGTGGCAGCAATGGATCGAAGATAAACTGTCGCGCAATGTTCCCTATGACGAAATTGTCTATGGGCATGTGTGTGCCACCAGTCTGGATGGCCGGCCCCGCGAGGCCTTTTTGGCGGAAGCCAAATCGATTCTGCACAGGACGGCCGGACGGTACAACTACGATGACGATGGCACGTACGCGCGGCGCAGGACAAATGAGTTGTACTGGACCAATGTGGAACGGCGGAACCCGGACACAATGGTGTTGCAAACGGCCAATTCGTTTCTGGGCCTGCGGCTGGAGTGCGCCCAATGCCACAACCATCCGTTCGATCGCTGGACACAACAGGACTTTGAACAGTTCAAATCATTCTTCATGATGGTCAAATTCTGTGACCCGGCGACTGGCGAAGAAAAGAAAGGTGGCGGTAGTCGAGGGTACGGGGATGAATCCCTGGAACCGGGCGTCACGTGGCGTTTTGAGGGGACAGTGAGAAAGACACCACCGAAGCTCCTGGGCGGCCCGGAAGTACCCTATGTCAATGACGGTTCCGATCTGCGTGTGGAATTGTGGAAGTGGATGCGGGCACCTGAGAACCCGTATTTCGCACCATCTTTTGTGAATCGCATTTGGGACCACTACTTCGGCACCGGAATTGTTGAACCCGCCGATGACTTCAATCAGGGAAACCCACCTTCCAACCCGCAACTGCTGGATTGGCTGGCAACGGACTTTGTTGAGCACAAGTTTGATATCAAACGTGTTCACCGACTGATTCTGAACAGTCGAACGTATCAGTTGTCGTGGGAACCGAATTCTTCGAATCGGCTCGATAGAAAAAACTTTTCGCACGCCCGATTGCGACGCATGCCGGCCGAAGTATTGATCGATGCAATCGCGGACGTAACGGGCGTGCCCAACAATTTCGGTCGTTTGCCGAAGGATCGCCCGCAACGAGCCGTCGGGCAGGCCATGCCGGCGATGCGGTATGGGTCCAGTCGAGGCGGCTACGCGATGAAGGTATTTGGTCGGCCCGATCGTGAAAAGACCTGCGATTGTGAACGTTCGAATGATCCATCGGTGGCCCAGGCTTTGTATCTGATCAACGATCAGGACGTCCTGGGGAAGCTGGACGATCGGCAGGGAAGACTGCCACAGTTGTTGAAGTCGAACAGCGACGATCGTGAATTGATCGAGGAGTTGTACCTTGCGGCGTTGTCACGGTATCCGACGGATGACGAGCTGCAACTGCACCAGGAATACATCGCCGCTGCTCCCACTCGGGCGGACGGGATAAAGGACGTGTTGTGGACTTTATTGAACGTGCGGGAATTCATTTTCATTCATTGATGCCCACGGTTGGAACGGGAGAAAACGATGCATAGATACTGTGACGGTGTCAGGCGACGCGATGTCCTGCGGGCGGGCGTGGCGGGTGCATTCGGTCTGAATCTGCCTTCGATGCTGCAGCTCGATGCCAGTGAGAATGTCGTCGACAGCGGCAAAAATGCGATCTTCATATTTCTGACAGGCGGGCAGTCACATATCGATACCTGGGACATGAAACCCAGCGCCGGAGAGATGAAGGGGGAGTTTGAATCGATCGCAACCAACCTTCCCGAATTGCGTGTTTGCGAGCACATGCCATATCTGGCAAAACAGGCCGACAAGTACGCCATCGTGCGGAATGTGTCCCATACGCAGGGAGCGCACAGCCCCGGTCAGCGATACCTGCAGACCGGCAACACGAAGATCCCGTCGCTGGAATACCCCGACTACGGTTCGGTGGTTGCCAAACAGCACCAGTCTCCGCGGGGTGTTCCTCAGTACGTTCTGTCGCCCGGTGACGGGAGCAACTCCGCAAGCTATTCGTCCGGTTACCTGGGCGTCGCTTACGGACCGTTCACGGCGCTCGGAGACCCCAACGCGAAAGACTACAGTGTCCGTGCACTGGCCACGCCCGCGGGACTCACGGCTGACAAGATCGATGCACGGCAACGATTACTGAAGCGTGCGGACACTCGATTTCGCAATGTCGACCTGCTGGACCAGGATCTGGAAGGGATGGACAAGTCGTATCAGAAAGCGTTCGACATTCTGCAGTCGACAGCCGTACGAAAGGCGTTTGATATCGGCAGCGAATCTGACCCGCTGCGGGAACAATATGGTCGGCACAGTTTTGGGCAGTCCTGTCTGCTGGCACGACGGTTGATTGAGGCTGGCACGCGGTGCGTGTCAATTTACAATGGAGGCTGGGACACCCATGAAAACAATTTTCGAGAGTTGAAAAACACTCTGCTGCCGCCATGGGATCAGGGGCTGGCCGCGTTGCTGGCCGATTTGCATGACCGTGGTCTGCTGGACAACACCGTTGTCTGGTGCACCGGCGAGTTTGGTCGCACCCCGACGATCAATGATAAAGGAGCGGGCCGCGACCATTGGGCGCGGGCCATGAGTATGTTGTATGCGGGCTGTGGCATTTCAGGCGGTCAGGTCATCGGCGAAACCGACAGCACGGCATCAGAACCGGTCGGTGATTCGTATTCGCCGGACGACGCGGCCGCGAGTTTTTATCGCGCCATCGGGATTGACCACCACAACGAGTATTACACGCCCGATGGCCGTCCGGTGATGATTGTCGCCGACGGTCAGCCGATCGAAAAACTGTGGGGATGAATCACATGGATTTCCTGTTGCGAGTGATCATTGTCGGATCGTTTGTCGCGTCTTCGCTGGCCACAGACGTGGCCGCTGATTCCGCATCTGATCGGATCCCGGCGCTGATCACAGCGCTGGGTGACCCGAACGTGCGCAACGGGGCGTCCGTGGCGCTGAAGGGGCTCGGCACCAAAGTGGTACCCGCATTACAAGTGTCGCTGCAGTCGGGAACCGGAGATGTGGCGGTCTGGTCCGCGTATACGCTGGGACAAATCGGTCCTGCGGCTCAGTCAGCCGTCACTGATCTGATCAGTGCTCTGGCCAGTTCCGATGATGCCCTGCGCGCCGCTGCGGCACAGGCGCTGGGCAGGATCGGTCCGCCGTCCGCTGCCGCAGTTGACTCGTTATTGATCGCCGTGACTGACACGCAGCACAAGGTGCGGTCGAGCGCCGTCGTCGCGTTGGGACAGATCGGTCCGTCGGCGGAAAACGCAACTGTCGGACTCATTGATGCATTGTCGGACAGCCAGTTGCGATCCCTCGCGCGAACAGCGTTGATTCAGATTGGTCCGGCGGCCGTCAATCCGTTGCTCAAAGCGCTTGGCGACGACAACATCCGGTACGATGCCACGGTCGTTCTGCTGCAGGTCGATCCGAATGCGGCCAGGAAAGCGGGGCTGGACAAAGCCGCGGTAGCCGATTTACCAGCCCTCAGTTTGGTGCTCAATGATCTAACACGAACTCCTGACGAACACACCGCTGCCGCAACGGCACTTGCTTCCCTGGAAACAGCCGGCGTCTCTGTCCTGATGGCGGCGTTCGAAAACGGTCAGACGGCTCGCACCGCCGCTCAGGCATTCGCCAGCATCGGAGCCGTTGCTGTGCCGGCTCTGCTGGACGCACTGAAACACGAGAAACCGGAAGTACGCTCTACCGTCATCGCTGCCCTGGGACACATCGGCCCGGCCGCCAGCGATGCGACGCCGCAGCTCATACGAATATTGAAGGACGATGATGATACTGTACGCTATCGAGCCGTCCGCGCGTTGCATGAGTTTGAACGTCGGGCACAGCCCGCGATCCCTGCTCTCATCGACATCATTAACAATGCCCAGGAATCTGAGCAAACACAGCATTGGGCCATCAAGACGCTGATAGTCACGCTTCCTGAGACTCACGATGTCGTGGTCGGTGCTTTGATCGCTGCCAGCGGTGAAGAAGTCAAGTACGGAGTTCGTCACCTGGCGCGGCAGGAGGTGCTTAGAATCGATCGATCAGCTGCTGAGGCCGCTGGCATCAAGTGATCGTCCACACGTGAAGTATGTGCATCCCTCACGAATAAAGGAAACAAATGCCCTGTTGTTACGACAGAGACCAACGTAGATCGAGGGGCGGGCTCAAGGCGATTCTGGCTGTAGTTATCGTCGGATCGGCCGCACTTGGCTCCGATACGAACGATCGACAGGGGCCTGCCGCAATTCCTGTGAATGCCAGGGCGCAGTCCGCTCAACCGGTGCTTCGCCTCGCCATCACCAGCCACGCAAGCGGAGATTTCACACCAGCGCGATTCAGCCTGACGGTTGATGGCAAGCCGTTCTACCCGGAGGCACTGAACGCGCACGGTCTGAGATTCAAGTCCGTCCACGAAGCCAAGAGGCAGGTCTACGTGGTTCTGTACTCGAGAGGAACAGGAGTCGTGGACGTGTCGCTGCCCGCCCACGCAAAACGCATTGTCATCGCAGTGGCGAAGGGCTTTGAGTTTCTGCCGGCTTCACAGGAACACGACGTCGCGACAGGTGATCTGTCGGTAAACATTGCCCTGCGACGGTGGACGAATCAATTGGACAAAGGTTGGTTGGCAGCGGACGCACACGTGCACTACGACAGACTTGATCGCGAAGGCGACAGGGACTGGCTGGCCATGCTGGCCGGCGACGACTTGGCGCAGGCCCACTTTATGGTGCTAAAGGGAGGTAAGGTCCCCGGCATCTGGGCGCAGCAGTACAAGTACGGAACGGACGGGGAAGCCTCCGACGGCGAACGGCTCATCCGGTCCGGCGAAGAGTATCGCGACTCAGCCCAGGGGCACATCAACCTGCTGGGGCTGAGTAAAATCATCGAGCCTATCTCGACCGGCGGACTCGGACATCCCCCCGTTCCCGTCAACTATCCACCGCTCAAGGACGTGCTTGAACAGACTCGGCAGCTGGGTGGGCTGGCAGGAGTCGCCCACGGCGGTTCACTGGGCCGCCACCCCACGGCCATCGTTGATTCTGTATTGAACGCCGTCGACTTTTTCGAAATCGGCAACGCGCACCTGTATTCGCTGGATCTGTGGTACGGTCTGATGAACTGCGGATTTAATCTGCCGCCGGCCGCTGGTACCGACCTGCCCAATTTTCCTGTCCGTGATGCATGGCAGCCATTTCTCGGCAGCATGCGGATGTACGTCAAAACGGACGGACGCCGCGACTTTGAATCGTGGAAGCGCGCCGTATCTGCCGGTCAGGTTCTTGTCACCAGCGGTCCCGTGCTGTCACTGAATGTTAGCGGCGTGGGCCCCGGAGGTATCGTCCGCCTGCCGGCCTCCGGCGGAGAAGTCACGATCGACGCCGAAATTGCGACGCCGATTGGTCTGAAGTCGTTCGAACTCGTGCGGATGGGCGATCCGGTCGCTGCGGAGGTGGAGAAAACGAAGGACGGCCAAGTGTTCCGCTGGCGCCTTCACAAACGACTGCAGGTTAGAAAAAGCTGCTGGCTGGCTGTCCGAGGCGAAGGTCAGTCGATCGAATCGGTCCGGGCGGCTGTTCGACGGCAGGAGCCGTGGTTCAAGTCGGACACGGTCGCACATTCCGCCGCGATTCGGATCATGGTAGGCGACCAGCCGATTCGATCGACCGAGGATGCCGAACACCTGATCGAAACGCTGCAACGGCAACAGGAATACTACCGCACATCAGGTCGCTACGCTCAAGGTGAACATCGCCTGCGGGTACTGGACCTCTTCGAACGTGCCATTACGAAACTGGAGTCTCGCAGCCTCAGGAATTAGAACTGTTTTTCTTAATCCGATACGTCATGCACTAACGCCACCGGTGAGCATCCATGCAGCTTTGCCGTCTATTAAGTCAGCACGCAACGCAGGCAAATGGGTTTCACAGTCGCACGAGACCCCCTCGCTGGCGCTTATAGCATATCCGGATGTTCGGCTTTGTGCAGTTTGTCGGGCGGCGGCCGTTCCCTGCAGCCGAGCCGTCCCGACAAGCTGGATTCACAAAGCCGGCGAAACGAGAATTCCGGATCGCAGTAACCCGATGATGAAAACACTCGCATGCTGGCCCGGCTGTGTGAAGTGCGACGCAAGCTGGTCGATGAACGAACAAGGCTTACTCAACAGCTGACTGACCAGCTGAAATGCTGCGTTCCCCTGGCACT
>JBDONA010001028.1:0-13690 GCA_039831575.1 Fuerstiella sp.
GGGCTGCGTTGATTCGAGAGAAACGATGTGAGTGCAAACCACGAAACGTCACTCTCCCTCCAGGCACTGGTAAGTATACATCTGCACCCTGCTGTCTTTACGGGAGGTTCGCGAGGAACGAGCGGGGAGGGCGAATGCTGCAATTGCGATACGACGGACGTCAAAGCGTTCAGAACTCGGTATTGAAAAATACGGATGCGGCGGAGCTTAAGACCACTAATGTACACTGATCTGACACTAATCGTTTTCTGAACGTTGAACCTCGAAACCGAAGCTGTTTGTTCGTACTCCTTCAGCAGACTTGTTGTCTTGTTAGTGTGTCATGAGTGTCCATTAGTGGTTCCACCTTCAGTCATCAAGATTCAAAACTTGTGTGGTACAGGGAGCCCGGCGGGAGAGTGAAGATCATCAGGTCGCGCTGACGACGATGTCCACTTCCAGCAGGGCCAGACGGGTTGAGATGGCTTCTGATTCAATGCCAAAACACGTTTGCACGGCCCGGCGATACTGCTGCAGTTGAGCGGCATAGTGCTGTGTCTTATCGGTGACCCACGTCGCCAGCTCACCGGTCACTTTGTCGGTCTTGTAGTCAACGATATCTGCCGCCACCGGTTTTCCGGCTTCGCGCAGGATGACGAGTCGGTCGATGGTGCCCTGCACGATGGCTCCGTTACGTTTCAGGACAAACGGGCGTTCGTTCTCCACGCACAGTTCAGCGGCGCCGTTGGCGGATTTTTTCGCAAACGCACAAAAGACGGGGATTTCGAACATCGCGGCCTGCGTGAAGATGCCAGACGTGTTTGGTTGTTTCAGCATGTCGTAGAACATCGGCAACAGATCATCGACAGTCGCTGTTTCCGTTGAGAGGAGGGCAGCGATCTTTCGCAGCTGGCTTTCTTTCGGAGGCCCGTCCTGCAGCCAATCCACGGCTTCGAACCACGCGTGAAATAACGTTCCTCGCGCTCGGGGATCAACGGAACCGGCGATCGAGGAACCTTCTGAGAACGGCATACTGATTCTGGTGCGATCGTGTCGTGATGGAGCGTTGCGTCGCAGGCCGCGGTGGCGTTCCTGCAGCGGAGCAAGACGTACCGTGGGTACGCGTCGCCTTTTCCCGCGTGCAGAGTTGGTCACGGCACTGCCGTCGCTCATTTCAGGAACGTCTTGATACCAGGTGGCGTCGCCGCATTCGTACAGTGTTTTCTCCGCAGGAGCACATTGATCCTCTGTCAGTGATGCCAGCAGAACACCTGAAAACGAAGCCGGCGTTTTGCTGGACGAGATGGGGGGAATGAACATATGCAGCGCGTGAGCGGCCCTGGTTAACGCCACATACAACAGGCACAGGGCTTCAGATACATCTCGCGAAGTTGTCTGGCGAAATGCCTGCTGCAGAGATTGAGGCAACAGGCTACGTACGGCTTTGTTGCGCCAGACACAAACCTGATCCGGCGCGATTTCGGGCGCAGGGCTGCCGGCTGCTGCATTTGGTGTACGAAACAGATTGCCGTCCAGTTCGGGCAGCACAACGATGTCAAACTCCAGTCCCTTGCTCTGGTGAATCGTCATAACGCGTATCGGAGCGGCTTCGGACTTGCTCAGCCGGCTGTTCTGAAGCAGCTGTACAAAGTCAGATGAATTCAGTGACGGCGACTGATTAAACTGCCAGCCCACCCCCACAATCTGTTGCAGCCGCAGCAGGTCTCGCTGATTGCAGGAGCTAAAGATCGCATCAGAAATCCACTGCAAAGTCGGACCGTATCCGTCGTCCATCAGCCGGTTGCGGATTTCGGCAGCCGTACGAGAAGCGGACTGGCTGTCCGTCCATGTGGTCAATTCCACCAGACCGGCCAGCGGCGATGTCGCGACGTGGAATCGTGAAATCTCGCAGCCGGGGTGACTGGCCAGATGCAGCAGCGACAGTACGGCCAGCACCGCCGGGCTGTCGGTGGGAGCTGTTCCGCCTTCTTCGCTGGCATGCACGCCCAGCACCTTTAACTCGTGTACCAATCGGGCGACGGTGGCGTTCTTGCGTGTCAGGACTCCGATTTCCGCTCCAGGGCACTGTTGATGCAGCTCCTGAATCTTTGTCGCGATCCAGCGATAATAGGGAGTGCGACGGATCTCAGCCAGGCCTTCAAACTCGGGCGCGGTCTGCAGCACTGCAAACCCAGGCATGGTGTCATGCACGGTCGAGTGGGTCGGAAAACGATCTTCCCAGTCGGAACACGCCTTTCCGTAATCTCTCAGATTACCGTGCTGGTGAATGTGTTCAAAAACCGAGTTGACCGTGTCAATCACGGGTTTTGACGACCGCCGACTCTGATCAAGTGAAGTGCTGTTGATGTCCGGGATGGTGTCTTCGACAGCGTCGAGAATTTCTGCGACCCCGCCGCGCCAGCCATAGATTGCCTGCTTGGGGTCTCCCACACAGAAAAAACTGTTCTCGCCGTCCTTCTGTGCAATCGCCAGGGCCAGCCGTCGCAGCACATTCCATTGATCCGGCGACGTGTCCTGAAATTCATCCAGCAACAGGTGCTGCAAAGCGCTGTCCAGGCGAAAATTCATGCGCGAACCACTGGCAGCATCATTTGCCTGGGACAGCACTCGAGTGACATCACCGAAACCCAGCCAGCCGTGTTCGGCACGCAGTCGCGTGTATTCCCGATCGAAACGTTCGATCAGGTTGAACGTGGCTTTGTTCTGTCGGGCGACCGCGTCCAACAATTCGGCCTTCGCGTGTCTGAGCAGTTGTTCGTACGCTTCGATCAGGCCGCCCGGCAACTCTTTGCGGTAATAGCTGGTTTCGCCGTTGAAGACTTTTGCGGCGATCCCCTTTTGCACAAACGCTTCCCATTGCCCGGCCGCGAAGCGGTCCAGGTCCTCTCGAATGGCCTTCACCGCACGAGTGTCGTTGTAAGGGGTTTCGGCGGAAACCTCTCGCTGAGCGTGCTCCACTTCTTTGCGAGTCAGTCGCTGTGGCACGGTGATTCGTTGCCACGCGTCAGAATCGGCCAGCAGGTACAACTCATGAAATTGCTGGACGGTGTCGCTGATCAGGTCCCGAACGCTGCGTTTGCTGCGCCCTTTTGCCAACATCTGCATAAGTCGTTGAGCATCCTTTGGCACCTGCTGCGCCAGCACGGCGTCAATCGCCTGTTGTCGGACTTCGCGGTCGGCGTGTTCGTCGATGATATTCCAGCCGGGAGGCAGTCCGAGTTCCAGCGTCAGACTGCGGGCGACCTGTTGAAAAAAGCTGTCGAGCGTGCAGACTCGCATGCGGTGCAGTTGAGCGGTGATTTCAACCAGCAGATCCTTCGCTCTTTGCTGCGTCACCTCGGCGGGCTTCATGAACTCTGCCAGCTGGGCACACTCTCCTTCGTCCTGAGCGGCATTCGCCAGACGCAGCAGGACACGCTGCAGGATTTCTCCGGCCGCCTTTCGGGTGAACGTCGTTGCCAGAATTGTCTCGGGCGGATTGCCCAGAAACAGCTGACGAAGAAAATGGCCGGAAAGCTGAAACGTCTTTCCGCTTCCGGCCGACGCTCGAATCAATTCATGCATAAATCAGACCGGACCTTCCGTGTGCTGTCTGGCGAAGTCCATTTGGCTGGGAGCGTCGCGGTGGCAGCCCGCATGTTACACAATTTACGGGCGTCGAGAAGGAAGCCTGCTGGACGACGCACGTTCGTTGTGCAGGCTGCCAGCCTGTTGCTTGTTTCCGCCGCCACGCCGCCCGCACTAGCACAGGTTACTTTTTGTCGTAGCGGAAGCCGCCAAGGCTTTCGACCTGTCTCTGGCGAAATTCCTGGCGAATTTCGCTACAGAACGGCCGCGTGATTTTGAAAACTGCTGTAGGCCGAGAAACTCCGTTGCCACCCAATTGTTGTTGAGTGTTGAAGAGCCCCGATCTTTTCAAAAAAAGACCGGGGCTCTGGCTCTTGTTCTGTCGCGGCAATGCCCGGTCGGCTTGCTATTCTGCCGAATCTGACGGAACACTACGAATACTGATCGATCGCTCCGCGTCGGCGTGTACGATGTCCGCCTTCTGCCACTCACACCGATGGTCCGTTTCCGTGTCGTCCGAGCCACTGCCGATTCTCCCCGTCGTCGCCCCTGTCGCTGCTAAGCGTCCGCCAGCCTTGCTGGACATAGCCGTGAGTGAATTGCTGGCATGGTTGGCGACCAACGGTGAAAAAAAGTTCCGGGCCCAACAAATCCGTCGTTGGATGATCGAGCGCAGGATTCAGTCCTTTGACCAGATGACGGATCTGTCAACATTTCTGCGTCAGCAACTGGCCGAACACTTCAGCTTCAGCAGCTTTCAAACCGTCGGTCACCAGATCGCTTCGGACCGAACGGAAAAGTTGCTGCTGCGTTTGCATGACGGTGAGCTGGTCGAATGTGTCCTGATGCGCGACCCTGGTCGACGGACCGTCTGTATCAGCACTCAGGTGGGCTGTGCGATGGGTTGCGTTTTCTGCGCCAGCGGGTTATTGGGCGTCAAACGGGATCTGACGGCCGCGGAGATTTTCGAGCAGGTGCTGGTCCTGCATCGGCTGATGGAAGACGACGAGAAAATCACAAACGTCGTCGTGATGGGCATTGGCGAACCGCTCGCTAACTACAAAAATCTGATGCAGGCGTTGGACGTCTTGTGCAGCGAGGACGGCTTTGGACTGGGAGCTCGTCGGATCACTGTATCGACCGTGGGCCTGCCCAAACAGATTCGGGAGTTTGCACGCTGTGGCCGACAGTTTAATCTGGCCGTGTCGCTGCACGCTCCCAACGACGAACTTCGCACGGAAATCGTGCCCGTGAACAAAGGCACGGGCCTGAAGGAAATCCTTGCGGCCGCAGACGAATACTTCGAAATCACAGGCCGCCGTGTTTCGTACGAGTACGTGCTGCTGGCCGGGGTGAACGATCAGCCGGAACACGCGGAAGAACTGGCCCGGCTAATTCGAGGACGAAACTGTCACGTCAATCTGATTCCGATGAACGGCGTGTCTGAACTGGTCATGACGGCACCGGGCGAGCCCATGACGCAACAGTTCTGTGAGATCCTGAAAGGCTGGGGGATTCCCGCCACAGTCCGCAAACGCAAGGGGGCAGATATCGACGCGGCCTGCGGGCAGCTGCGGTTGAACCGCAGCGAAACAAGTGCCGCGACCGAATAAGAATGATCGCCATTTGAGGCGCAGCTTCAGATGGCCAGTCGCCGGCTTCACAGTTCGTCCACCGCGAATACCGTCAGCGATCGTGCTCCATGGGCGCCGATAACGAGCGACTGTTCAATGTCGGCGGTCTTGGATGGTCCGGAAATAAAGCCGGCATACGCGTACTGCCCAATTTTGATTCGGTCGTAGGCTTCATGCATGGTCGGCACGATCTGCGACGAGGGAATCACCATGGCTAGTCGCTGCGGCAGGAAATAGAGAACTCGATGTTTGACGGTGTCGTCTGTGACCCAGATGGCGCCGTTTTCCGCGACGCCAAAATGGCCGCGCAGCACGGCGTAGTCGACGTTCTCCAGATCATGTGGATCGTCAATGGCGTCCATGTCAATGGTCGAGTCGCCAACTCCGTCGACGACGGAAACACGAACCGTCGCGTCTGTCCATTCGTTGATGGCGTTTAGCTGTCGATCTGCCTCATCCAGTGTCGCAACACGCTGGCAGCACCCGCCGACCATTTCCAGAATTTCACAGAACCGGGCGAAGGGATCTGCGAACGTCTGCCATGGGCCGCAGGCAGGCAGATCCGGCAGCGGTGACGATTCCGGCAGAGCAGCTGTCAGGCTGGCGAGTATTGTTTCACGGGAAGTGTCGGTCATGATTTGTCTCCCGAGTTGCGCTGTCGGGCGGCGTATTGGTCGCGAAACGATTGTTTGGGAGGGTCCGGCAGATCGCGTTGTCGGCCCCAGCCGTTCAGAGGATTGTAGACGGCAAACCGCGGCAACCACCGCAACGCCGTGCGAGCTGCCTTGCCGGCCTGTGTGTACATCCATGTGTTGGACAACAAACCCGACAGGAATTTCATCGACAGCTTCTTGGACATACCCAACAGCTTTTTGCGATCCAGAAAGCCTCGCATCGCCAGCAATTGATGGTGCAGGTCAATTTTTACCGGACAGACGTCTGTACATGAACCGCACAACGTACATGCGAACGGCAGTGAGCTGTGTGCTTTCGGCGTGCTGAGTGGCGTCAGGATGGAGCCGATGGGACCGGGCACAGTCGATTCATAACTGTGGCCACCGCTGCGCCGATAAACAGGACAGGTATTCATGCAGGCACCACAGCGGATACAGTTGAGACTGCGGCGGAATTCCGGGCTTCCCAGAATGCCACTGCGGCCATTGTCCACCAGAACTATATGCAGTTCGCTGCCTTCACGAGGACCGTGGAAATGTGACGAGTAGGTTGTGATGGGCTGGCCCGTGGCCGAACGAGCCAGTAACCGCAGAAAGACAGCCAGGTCCGACGCACGCGGCAGCAGTTTTTCGATCCCCATGCACGCAATGTGCAACTTTGGCAGTGAGACGCCCAGATCAGCATTGCCTTCGTTTGTACACACCACAAAGCCGCCGGTCTCTGCGATCGCAAAATTGACTCCGGTGATGCCTGCGTCTGCCGAACAGAAGCGTTCCCGCAGATGCTGGCGCGCGGCCTCAGTCAGGTACGCCGGGTCAGAAGCTCCTTCTTCGGTGCCCAGGTGCTCATGAAAGCACTCGCCGACTTCCTCTTTCCTGATGTGTATTGCCGGCAGAACAATATGGCTCGGCGATTCGTTGCGCAGTTGCACAATGCGTTCGCCCAGATCGGTATCAACGACTTCGTAGCCGTGTTGTTCGAGATACGGATTCAGGTGGCATTCTTCCGTCAGCATCGACTTGCTTTTGACGATTTTCTGCACATCGTGATGCTTAAGAATGTCGTGCACGATTCGATTGTGTTCGTCACCATTGACGGCCCAGTGAACGTGAACGCCCAGCGCCCTGGCGTTTGCCTCGAACTGTTCCAGAAAGTGGGGCAGACGCGACATCGTGTGCATCTTGATGGCAGACGCATGTTGCCGCAGGTCTTCCCATTCCGGGACATCAGACACCATGCGATCCCGTTTTTCACGAACAAACCACAGGGCCTTGTCGTGCCATTGGGCACGCGGCTTGTTGTCGGTGAATTTTTTTGCCAGACGCGGATGGGACATGAGCTGTGATAACCGGTACGCTGATGAAGTTTGGATTACGTGCATGTGCAGGCTGATGGACGGCTGCCTACAGCGTCATACGTTGACTTGCGCCCGCGGCGACTGTTTTTCCTCTTGCGAGAGTCGTTTTCCCACGAGCCTCACGAACACATCTTCTTGAAATTGCTGTATGTGGCACATGGACTCAGGAATCGAATCATCGTCTTATAGCAGTCCGGCAGGGAGTATGCTGCCTAGGATGCTTTCGCAGTGGAGCCGGCATTCGTGGTGGCTTCGATGCGGACTCGAATCAGGTGGCGTTCATCGGCGTCCAGGACGGTGAGTTTCAGGTTTTTCCAGCAGTGTTCCTCACCGATCCCCGGAATTCGCCCAAAACAGGCCAATACGAAACCACCGATGGTGTCGAACTCCTCGTCTTCCGGAAAACCGTAGCCGAACTCTTCGTTCAGGTCGTCCATATGAAAACGCGCATCGACTTCGGTGGTGCCGTCGATGTGCTGTTTCCACAGCGTCAAATCTTCGGAATCATATTCGTCGGAGATCTCGCCCACAATTTCTTCCAGAATATCTTCCAGCGTGACCAGTCCCGAAACACCACTGTACTCGTCGACGATGACGGCCATGTGCACCTTTTTTTGTCTCATTGCTTCCAGTAGGTCACCAATACCCTGCGATTCCGGAGCATACAGGGTTTCTCTTGCGATATCGGCAACCGTCCTGGTATCGGAGTCATTGTTGGATTCAATGGCGTAAGCCAGCAGATCCCGGGCATAAAGAATACCGATGATATCGTCGATGCCGTCGCGAATCACGGGCACTCGCGAGAAGCTGTTGTCCAGCATCTGTTTCAACGATTCCGCTAATGGCATGTCTGCATCGATGGTCACCATGTCGGTCCGCGGAGTCATGATGGCGGCGACATCTTCAGTCTGCAGATCAACAACCCGGTGAATCATCGTCGAGGCATTTGACTGAATGACGCCCTCGCGGCAACTCTCATCAACGACGGTCAGCAGTTCTTCCGTCAACAGATTTGCGGCCGTGTCTGAATCGGGTTCGGGAACACCTACGATTCGGTGGACAATACGATCCAGGTGACGAGCCGAATGCCAAACCGGTGCGAGGACGCGACGTGTCAGCTTCAGCAGCGGCCATATTCGATACAGCACCGACTCACCATTGACTCGTGAGATCGTCCATGGCATTGCCACCAGAAATAGTGACGCGGTGACGAGTGCCGCTGCAACTGTGACGATCCACCCAACCGTCGTCGTCAGGTTTCCGTCGACAGGGAAGTCGAATCCGCTCAGCCAGGAACTCCTGGCAACGAACCAGGTGCCGGCCAGCAGAAGCATCAATAATGTCAATTCGGAAATAAACAGAGCTGCCTCGTGGTTCTGGAGAATCTCTCCGAAACGGCTCAGTTTTCCGCGTTGCTTACAAAGTTCTTCCAGGCGGCTCCGGGAAAAATCTCTCAGGCTGAAACAAATCAGGGCCATCAGAAATGTCAGAGTTCCAGCCGTTGCGGCCAGAGATAGTTCGAGCATCCCGCTCACTGCGTGCCCTCCTTTGTGTCGTCAGCGACCACAGATGAATTCGACGAAGGGGGTGGCGTCGCAGACATCCACTTGGTGGACTCTCCTGGAGGTTCGTCATCGTCCGCGCGGCCAATTGCAGGATATTGAGGCGTCATCCCCATCCCCTGCAGGATGGCTTTTTCCCTTGCTCGCATGATTTCCTTCTCATTACCCGTCTGATCGTCATACCCGCAGATATGAAGCATTCCATGAACGGCGTACAGTGTCAACTCCTCATTTGTCGACCAGCCGCACTGCGGCGCCATATCGGCGGCAAAGTCAGCGTTGACAACGATTTCGCCTTCGATGTTCGCATTCGCCGAGCGATCCGTCGGCAATCGGGGCGGCGATCCCACAGCTCCGTCACCGGAAGTCCATTCCAGTTGAAAACTGATGACATCGGTCGGATAGTCGTGCTGCAGATGTTGTCTGTTAAGTCGATGAATCGTTGGGTTATCGACAACGGTCACGCTCAGCACCGCCGTTCGAACACGCTCCACCTGCAAGCCATGATGCAGCGCATCCAGCAGTTGAGACTCGTTTATCCGGAAAGTCGGGTGTGAACAGGAGACGTCGATTTCAAATGACATCGAGGACGATCGTAATCTGATTGCGAAATTTCGGGGTGTTACGTGGCACACGCTATTCCCGATGTGGGGTGGCAGAAACCAGCCGGTACGCACGACTCTCACACTTCAGGCGAGAAGGCAGGTGGACAGACTATTTTCGGCCCATGGCCATTAGCCGCTTTTTTGCCCCGGATATTTGACTCGGCCATGATGCACGGCCAGCAGGGTTTTGACAAGAGACTCCTGAACAAGTCGGATCTCGATCATGGTCAGTCCGCACTCGTCGAACTGACCATCCAGAAGGCGTTTCAAAGTGATTTCATGGACCAGCGACTGGATTCGTTTCGGCGCCGGCTCGCTGAGTGTTCGGCTGGCGCTCTCGACAGCATCTGCCAGCATCATGACGCCCGCTTCTTTAGACTGTGGTCGGGGCCCGGGATAACGAAACGTTGATTCATCGGCATCGGTGCGGTGGTCTTCGTCGGCACGACTGGCGGCTTCCCGATAGAAGTATTCGACAAGAGTCGTGCCATGATGCTGTTCAATGAAATCGATCAATCTGCGGGGCAGGTTGTGTTGTTCAGCCATTTCGGCACCGTCTTTGACGTGTCCGATAATAATCAGCGCACTCATCGCGGGCGCCAGGTTGTCGTGAGGATTCTCCTCCCCGGCTGCCATGTTCTCGATGAAGTATTCGGGTTTCAGCATTTTTCCGATGTCATGGAAGTACGCCCCGACTCGAACCAGCAGTCCGTTTGCACCAATGGAATCGGCCGCTGCTTCTCCGATCGTTGCGACACTGATGGAATGGTTGTACGTTCCAGGTGCGCGGCGGGCGAGTTCCTGCAGCAGCGGATGGGACACGTCCGTCAGTTCCAGCAGGCTGATGTCGGTGACAATGCCGAAGGCAGATTCAATGAACGGAAGGCTGCCGCCGACGACGTAGCAGCACACCAACGACCAGAACGCGAACTTCAGTCCGACAACCAGAATTGCCGTGTTTCTCCAGCTGTCAGGAAAATCAGGAGCGCCCACCAGACTGATTCCCCAGACTGCAATGAACGCCACAGCCGCCAGAATGAATCCAAGTTTGATCACCGTCAATCGCGACGAAACACTGCGCAGGGGAATGATCAGAGTGAAACACAGTGTCATCAGCAGCGCGAAGTGCCCCACATCAGACACCGTTGACATCGTAATCAGGAGTGACAGGCAGAAGGCCGTCAGAATCGCCAGCATCTGGTTGTGAACAATCGCCACAATCATCACGGCGCCCAGCAATGGAAGCGCCTCAGCACGCCATGGATCACGACTCAGCAGACAACCCAGAAAAACGGCAGCACCGCAGATCAGGACAAAGGCCACAAGTTGTCCGGTATCTTGGAGCAACTGTCGCTCGGACCGGTACAGATACACACCAAACAGCACCACCATCACGGTCAGCATTAGCGCCGAACCACCGATCCTGACGAGACGTTGCGTGAAGGTCACCTGTAGTTCATGAGCAATATATTCTTCATTCAGCACGGCCAGATTAACCTTATCAATCAGGCCGCCGGCCGGCACCAGAATTCGTCCGGCCGGAAACGCCTCGTACTGCACGGCTACGTTCTCAACTGCCTCACGACGACGTTCTTCCGTGATGGATTCGTTGTAGCTCAACTGTCCGGCAAGGCCATCCGTCAGCCATGCCTCCACGGCCGGGCGAAGCTGTTGCAGGTTCGGCAGCGACACCCATGCGCCGCCAATACTGCCTGTCTCCAGGAGTTGGTCCTTCAGAGAAATATCCACCAACAGGTTGTAGCTCACGGGCTCGCCGGACGCGCTCACGATTTCTATCAGGCGCTGACGACTGAGTTCATCCGCGGGCAGACCGATCTTTGTTCGGGCCGCGTCGTCCAATATGCCAACACCGCGTGCACCGCTGAGCAGCTGTGAGAATTCGATCGCCATCTGATTCAGCCGGTCAGCGATGGCCATGTCTGATTCGGACAACGCAGACTTCACACGAGCAAAACGTGTCGTGGCGGTGGTCCCTTTCTCAACGTCGCCGGGGATCTCTTTGTCGAGCTCAAAGCTATTGATCACTTCCGGGGGAAGGTTGGACAGTTCCTGTGCGTTGGCGACCGCCGTCAGATCGTTCTTGAACGTGGATTCAAGAACGTTCCACAGTTCGTTGTCCTGAACGAATACCAGCCGCGCACTTGTTTCGGCCTTCACCCGAGCCTGTTCGGTGGTCAGCGTATTCTCGATTTCGAAATCGACTCGCGATTGAACGCCCGAAGGCCACACCTGGCCCTCACGATACTCAAATCCCGAACGCCATGACTGCACAACGATCATCAACAACAGAATGGCGAACAGCGCAACCAGCAACAGAGTCAGGACGCGGTAGTCCTGAATGGCTGAACTGAGCTTTTCCCAGACGGTGGGAGAAGGACGAAAAACTCGTGTGTGACGAGCTCGGCGTGCCCCGAAAAATGTCATAATGATTGGGCCGACGGAGTTGCGTCCGTCGCGCTCGGTCGTGGAGACCTTCGATCGACTACTTCACGATTTGTTGTTCTGTGACGAACATGTCTGCAGCTGCGATGTTCCGCCGCCGCACCTGAGCTGGATGTCTCAGCCGCTTTTCATCAATCGGTATCGTTGCCGGTTTTGCCCGCTTCATACGCTGAAACGATCTCTCTCACTAACCGGTGACGGACAATATCCTGTCCTGTCAGACGCACAATGGCAACCCCTTCAATCCCGGAAAGCCGTTGGATTCCATCAGTGAGACCATTTTTCGTGCCAATTGGCAGGTCATCCTGCGTTGCATCACCCGTGACGACGATTCGAGAATTGATTCCCATTCTCGTTAAAAACATCTTCATCTGTGTAGTCGTCGTATTTTGACCTTCGTCCAGAATCATGAATGTATCGTTCAGGGTGCGACCTCGCATGAATGCCAGCGGTGCGATTTCGATGACATCGTTGGCCATGTAGCGTCTGACCTGGTCAAAATCGAGCATGTCATCCATGGCATCCAGCAGGGGACGGACGAACGGATTCACCTTGGCGAACATGTCGCCAGGCAGAAAACCGAGCTTCTCACCAGCTTCGACGGCGGGTCTCACCAGCACAACTTTGCGAACTTCCTCGGCGTGAAGAGCTCGCAGGGCGTTAGCGACGGCGAGGTAGGTTTTTCCGCAACCTGCCGGACCATCGCAGAACACGAGCGGTTGCTCCGTCATCGCGCGTACGTAGACACGCTGCCCGTCAGTTTTCGGACGAATCAACGAAACCTTGTCTTTGCCAACACGTCCGGCGCGGATATCGCGATTGCGTGGTTCTGTCGGAACGGTCGGTGCGTCGGCAGAACCCTGGTTATTGTCAAGCACGTCGTTATGCAATTGTTCACCTTCCAGTTTGGAATCCAGAGTCATGGCAACATCGTCATCAAGAAACTCTTCGTTGCGCCGCAGTATTTCTCGCCACAATTTCAGCAGATTGCTGCATCGCTCCACCTGTGCAGCAGTGCCCTGTACGTGCACCACGTTGCCCCGCAGAATAATCTGAGTACCAGTGTTGCGACGAAGCCGGCGCATGAACTCGTCCTGAGGTCCAAACAATGCCCGGACCTCTTCCTGACTTCGTAGCTGTATGGTCGTCTCTTCCGTCATTTCACGCTGGTGCCTGTCTTGCGAACCCCTCATTGGTCCCGTCACTACAGCCGACGTATCGGGCGAAAACGGAAACGCTGATTGCCGGCAGCACAGAGGTGTGCTCGCCACAGATTTCTGTTCACTAAGACCAGAACTTGTATTTTCCGACAAACCTGTTGGCAAGCGACCAACCACAAACGGTTAAGTATCGTTGCAATCTGACACACAACCAGTGGAAATGTTCGGGTTTGAGCCCAGGGACCGTTCGTAACACACGAAGATTACTCATTGTCAGAACAATCGCAGTGTCCGGTAGTATGATTATGATCGCCAGTATTTGAGTGATCCAACGCCACCGGACACTTGCCATCCTGGAATCAGGATTCCCGTTCAATGTGCTCGTGGTGTGACGTACACTTCTGCCTCTCTACCGCCGTCCTTAATGATTGCTGTGCAAAGCCGGTGCGAAGTCCGTTTAGTCAGGGAATTTCGATGTCTGCAACGCTGGAAGAACCAACGAACACAGAAACCCCGGAACCGGAAGAAAGTCTGCCGGAAGCATCCGTCCTGGAAGACAGGACTCCGGAATGGTGTCGCCTGTCGGCAGCTGTCGTAGCTTTTCTGCTGACGCTGGGACTGGTGCTGATGATTTTCGCAAACCGACCGTTGTGGCACTCCGACCTTT
>JBDONA010001105.1:0-13676 GCA_039831575.1 Fuerstiella sp.
CGGGCGACAATCCTCGTTCCATTCACTGGAAATCGACCGCCAAACGCGGTCAGCTGATGACTCGCGAGTATCAACAGAATCGGCACGCAGATTCGCTTGTCGTTCTGGACCTGCCGCAGTTGACCACCTGGGACGACGAAGCCATTGAAATGGCGGTCAGTCTGGCGGCCACGATCTGTGTCGAGCAAACGAAGTCGTCGTCGGGAGGGTATTATCTGTTGGCGGTGGCGTCGCAGGAATCACGTCTGGTGTCCAGTCGTTCTCCCGGGGCGTTTCGTGAAGAGGCTTTGGATGCACTGGCGACCTGTCAGCCTTCCGCGAAGGCAAATCTGGCAGACGTCTTCACCTTGGTTGTGGCTGACCACGTTCTTCACGATGAGCGCATCATCCTGGTGACGCCTCGTCCTGCGCACGCAGCGGACGTGCTGGCAACGGTATCACGTGAATCCGGTTTTGAGCGGCTTGACCTTGCGTTGCACACCACCATTGTCGAAGCATCGTTGTCTGCGATGGCGGCAGTCATCGAACTGCCGGACGCAGTTGTGGACCTTCGACAATCGACGCAGTCACTGAGGCCACATCGCGATCACGGCGGTGTGCGTGCGACGCTGCCGGACAATGCTGCTCCGATGACGACGAAGGAGGCCGTATGAAGAGGCCTGTCAACATTGAATCGACATTTCACCGCAGCATTGTCTTCTGTGTGTCGGCGGCGTCATTAGTGATGGCGAATGCAGAAGAGAACATGTGGCCGACAGCGCTGACACCTTTCGTTGCATTGTTCGCTTACATTCTGGTCGATCGGAAAAAGCTGATTCACCTGCCGCTGTTAGGCGCCAATACACTGGGAATCATCGCGTTCATTGCCGCAACGATTGAATTCAGGGGCAGCGACCTGCTGGGCAAACTTATGGCGGGCGCTCATCTGCTGGTCTACCTGACGTGGGTCGTACTGCTGCTGAAGAAAGGAATCCGCCAGTTCTGGTGGCTGACTGCGCTCAGTGTTCTGCAGATTTCGGTGGCGTCCGTACTGACCACCGAACCGTCGTTTGGCGCCGCACTGGTCTTTATGCTGCTCACGATGTTGTGGACGCTTTCGGTATTTACGCTCTATCGTGCGCAGCTACGGCTGGCACGATCGTCAGACGGCGTCGAAGACAGCTTCAACATCGTTCAGGACGCAGGATTATCGAGCGTCGTCTTAATTCGAAACGGACTGCAGGTGGATTCCGATGAACGCTGGATCGGCTGGCGTTTCAGGGCCATCGTGGGATTCGCGTTTGTTGCGTCTCTGGGCATCGCTCTGGTCGCATTCGTGGCCTTTCCACGCGTCTGGGTCAATCACGGAACGCTGCCACACCTGCAATCATCCCGCAACGCGCTGACTCACCAGACCGGGTTCACCGACAATGTGGAACTGGGAGAAATCGGCCAGATCATGCAGTCTGATGCCCGGGTGCTGCAGTTCGAGATCAGCAGGATGCACAACGGCGCTACCGTCAGTCCCGATCAGTTTGCGTCTGCGATGAAACTGGATGAAATCCTGTTTCGCGGAAACGCGTTGGGGCACTACAACAAAGGTCGATGGACGTTAGGCAATGTTCTCGGACACGGCGCCGGCGATAACGAGCACCGTCATTACGATTTGCGGCCACAGGAAGCTGACTTTCGAGTTCGTATTTCGCAGGATCCTCCGATTCGCACATTTGCTTTTGCCCCGGTGCCGATTGTTAACGCAATTAATCGGGAGCGAAAAGGGAGAATCAACCAACGACGCTTTTCGTATTCTCTCATTCATGACATTCGCGAAGAAAGGTCGCGGTCCGAGCCATTAAGTTTTGAAGTCTGGTGCAAGGCAGATCCGAGTCGTCGGGTTCACGGACCAAGCCAGGGTCGTCAGAGTTACTCCGAAATTCTGAAAGCGATCAACAATATTTTTCCAGGACGACGGCGGCGGGGAAGGGAGGACCGTGAGTATGCGCAGGAAATCTACATCACTCGCGGCCTGCAAACATCCCTGCCGCGACTGTCCCGACAGGCGGTCGAACTGTGTACGACGGACGACGGAGGGACAGTTCCCGTGCGTGAGCGTGTCGAACGTATTTTCGCATACCTCAATACGTCGGGCAATTTCAACTATTCGTTGACTGCCGATATCGTCGATCATGAAATGGACCCGGTTGAAGATTTTCTATTCAACCGGAAAGTCGGTCACTGCGAGTATTTCGCATCGACCTGTGCTCTGATGCTGCAGGCAGTGGGAGTACCGGCAAGAGTTGTCAATGGATACAAAGGCAGCGAAGTCAACACCATTTCCGGTCGTTCAGAAGTCAGACAAAAGCACGCTCATACCTGGGTCGAAGCTTTTGTCGATCTTGAGTGGGAGACGCTGGATCCGACACCGGCTGCAGCTCGTCTGGAAGAAATCAGTCAGGCAAGAACCTTCGATTGGTGGATGGATCTGCGTCTTGTGTTCGGCGACAACTGGTTCGACATGATTCAGAAAATGAGTCCACAGCGACAGGAAGCCATGATTCGCCCATGGCTGAATTCGGCCAGCAAGGCTCTGGCTACAATTCGTGAGCAGGGACTGTGGGCAGCGTTGAAGATGTTCTATCAGGAAGTTGTTCTGCAGCCGAAGAAATGGTTCAGCCCGCAGACGGGGATTGTGACGTTCGTGATTCTGCTGATCGCCGGCCTGATCATTCGGAAAAATCCCGGAGGCTGGATGTTCTCACCGTTTCGTCGATTCATGGACTGGATGCGTCCCGACCGACGTCAGCAGCGCAGTATGGTCCGATTCTATGAGAACTTTCGCAACCTGTGCTCACGACACGGACTACCGTTGCCCGGTCACAGGACAGCACAGGAAAATGCGGGTGCAGCGGCAGAGTTCTTTGACGGTTGTCTTGTGACCGTCGAAGACAAATTATTGCCGCGACGCATCGCCGCTGCGTTCAATCGAGTACGATTCGGTGCTGAGAAACTGACGCCGGAACTCGTGACAAGTGTTCGTGCCGACGTGGTGCGATTAGGTGAGCTGCTGGCAGCAAAGCAGACGCCAGACACGCGGCCGGCCTCCACAGTCCCTGACGACGCGGAAGTTCAGCCGGCAACTGTTTGACAGCCCGCGGCAATACAGACCAACAGACACGAAGGCCAACATTTATGCGGGATATCCGTATCGCTGCCGCCCAGTTTGAACACCGGAACGATGACAAAGAATTCAACCTTTCCCGCATTCGTGATTTGGCACAAGTGGCCGTGAAAGCAGGGGCCGAAGTGGTCAGCTTTCACGAATGCTGCATCTCGGCCTACACATTTGTTCAGCAGTTCAGCAAAGATCAACTGCGGGAACTGGCCGAACCGGTGCCCGATGGGCCCAGCGTGCGTGAGCTGATGAAGATCTCCGCGGACTGTGGCGTCCCGATTCTGGCGGGTTTGTTTGAGCTGCGGGGCGACGACATCTTCAACACGTACGTCTGCGTCGATGGTGACACGCTGATCGCCCGGTTCAGCAAATTGCACCCATTCGTGAATCCATTCCTGTCGTCAGGCAATGAGTTCGTGGTGTTCGATCTGAAGGGCTGTCGCTGTGGCATTCTGATCTGTTACGACAACAATCTTCCGGAAAACGTCCGCGTGACTGCGTTGCAGGGAGCAGAGATCGTTTTCATGCCCCATGTCACCGGATGCCTGCCGTCGGTGATGCCGGGGCGTGGACTTGTGGATCCGTCGCTGTGGCACAACCGCGAGCGTGATCCTGCACGACTGCGGCAGGAATTTGTCGGACCGAAGGGACGCGGTTGGTTGATGCGTTGGTTGCCAACACGTCTGTACGAGAATGGTGTCTATGGTGTCTTCACGAATCCGATTGGATTGGACGACGGCCAGGTGCGCAACGGGAATTCCATGATCATCGATCCATTCGGAGAAGTGGTGACGGAATGCACACGACTTGGCGATGAAGTCGTCGTTGGTCTGTGTACGGACGAAACACTCAAACACAGCAGTGGACAGCGATATCTGAAAGCACGGCGCCCCGATCTGTACGAAGAGTTGGTCAAGCCGTCATCTGCAGCGCCAGTGACGGAACCCGGCTGGAAACTGAAGTACAAGGATCAGTAAACCGCTGGTGCAACGGTCGACGATTGTTGCTTGCCAGGTTTACGCTGAATTGCGCGGGAACGAAGAATCTCACCGCCTGTCACATACATGACGTCTTCGGCACTACGCTGGGGCAGCGTGTATCGGCCACAGGCCTGACATTAGCGAATCTGCTGTCTTCTGGTGGCATTCACCGAATCCTGCGGCGTAATAACCGATCTAATCGTCTGTATCGTCATTTTGCGCACAACGATACGAAAGCGCATGAGTGGAACAGCCCGCACAAGTGGCCCTGCAAGGTTAAGGATCGTTTCTCACAACATGACGCTCGCAATTCTGCACTGCTGATGTACCGATTAATCTGAATAAACGGATGATAGCAGCGTTTGGAGCGGTTCCGGTTGGGTTTCAAAACAACGGGGATCACGGAAGGTCTTTAGGACACTGGTGTCGGTTCATCAGAACGGCACCGGAATTGAATACAGGAGGTGTTTCATGTCACTGTTCAGAACCGGCACGTTGGTCGTGGCGTCAATGTGTTTCAGCAGCGCTGCCCTTGCCAAATGTGCCCGGTGTACGTCAGAAGGCTGTGCAGATGTCTGCCGCCTGACCTGTCAACCGGAGTGCAAAGTTGTCAAGGTCACACGGTACTGCTTTGAAACGCAGTGCAAGCCAATTTGTATTCCTCCGGTAACGCTGCCCTGCTGCAGGTTAAAGAGGCTTTTCGGAGGATCGGGCAATGATGAATGCGGCGACGACGGATGCCATCGAAATGGGCTGATGCAAAAACTGTGTTCAAAACTGACGGCCGGTCGAATTCGGTACGTCAACACATACTCAAAGAAAGAGTATGAGTGCGGTACAAAATGTGTCTGTGAATGGAAAGTCGTTTGTCGCGGCGCGGGTTGCTGTGAACAGGGGTGTTGCGACACCGGCACTCTCTGTACGCCGTAGACCACTTTCCAACCTGGTCCGCACACGCCCGGTCGCGGCAGTTAATTCATTTTTATCAGAACCTGGTTGCCGCGTATGGTTTGCGCAACGAAGCGGGCGACACAGTAATGAATGGTTGTAGAGTGGGAGAGGGGGGCCGGGATTGGAGCGAAGTAAGAGTGAAACCCCGGGGCCGGCACTGCCGGTTTGATTCTCCTTCGCAGGCTCAGTCCGGCCACGGCCACCCATCAGTCAGCAACCGCAATCCGTTATTGCACGGCGAAATTCGGGCATTCGGATCAGGCCGCGCAAGGGTTGGGTACGGTCGTTACAATTACCCAACCATGACGCACCCGTTTTCGTTTTCATTCCTGATGCTGCGGATTGCCGCCGTAACGCTGGCTGTTGTTGCCCATGCGCCCGGCCGCACCGCGATCGGCCAGGAAGAGTCCACGGTCGTCGGTACTGACGACAACGTCGCTGCAGCCATGGAAACGGACTTCGGCCAGAACGTTCAACCCCTGCTGCAGAAATTCTGCCTGCGTTGCCACACCGCAGAAAAAATGGAGTCAGGCATTCGTCTGGATGAATTGAATGGCAGGTTTGAGGATCGGCGTCTTCGTCTGTGGGACAGCATTCTGGTTCAGCTGACAGACGAAGTCATGCCGCCCGAGGAGGAGCCGCAGCCGACGGCGGCAGAGCGAAAGACGCTTGTCGACTGGATCCGCCAGGCACTCATCACGGCGCGGTCTCGCAAAGCGGAATGGAACGGATCTGTCCGCCGACTGACCGTCCCACAATACCGCAATACGCTCAGAGATCTTTTGGCCCTGGAAGAAAACCTGACAGACGTGTTGCCTCCGGACGCCGTGTCCCGCGAAGGATTTACCAATAACGGGCAGTCCATGGTGCTGTCACCACTGCAGGTCGAAGCGTATTTCGATATCGCGGAACGCGCACTTGATTTGTGCATTGTTGATGAAGAATCGAAGCCGATTATTCAGAATTTTCGTGTTGATCTGGGAGTGGCAGTCAATCCCGAACCCTGTCCGGACAAACTGATTCTGGGAGCCAACAGTGAATTGCTCGCCAACCAGGATCTGCTGGTGACGGAACTGAAGCCGCCGAAGCCGTTCGACTTTAGTCCGTTTGCGATGCAAAAAAAGTATCGATTTATTGAAGGCTATCAAGGCAACGCAACTGTTCGTGGCTGGCGCGACTACGACAGCATCTACCATTCGGTGTTTGCCTGCATGAGGGGCAATCCCGGATATCCTAAAGGGAAGGCCTATGAAACGGTGCCCGAGGGACTGCTGCTGCGACCAGCGATACCCAGTGCCGAATTGTTTGGCGTCGAGAGCACATACGGCCCGCAGGCGAATTTTAAAATCTCGCTGCGCGAATTGCCGGACCACGGTAATTTTCGAGTGACCGTCAGAACCGCCAAATATGATGACGGCCTGCTGCTCGACCGCACGACGGAAGTTCCGACGGACGATAGTACCTCGATTACCGTCAAGGATTTGGCGCAATCGCAGACGATTGATATTGATAGCCCCGGAATCTACCAGGCAAGTGTTTTTCTGAATCCCGTCGTGCAGGAAAGCATTCCTCCGGACTTCTCCGGATTGACCGAAGGACTTGTCGGAGCATGGTCCTTTGACGGAACTCCGGATAGTGACTCAAAACGCGAAGAATTAGCCGGGCGACTGCAAGCAGGCGCGAAATTCGTTGACTCTCCTTTCGGCCAGGCCATTTCGCTTGATGGCAGGAATGACTCAGTCGTCGTCGATCGAAATGACTCGATGAACGTCGGCACGGGTGATTTTTCGGTTTCAGCTTGGATCTGTCCTCGTCAGTTGCAACAGGGTGGTATTGTCTGCCTGGGGAAATACAGCTGGACACATGGCTGGTACCTGGACATGCCCGACAATCGGGGTGTGTTGCGAATTGAAACGGCCAGTCCTGACAATCAATCGAACGGTACAGTTGCCTCTCGACCGGGTGTGATTCGAGTCAACACATGGCAACATGTGGCTGCCGTCGTTCGCCGCGGCACCAATCAGACGCGTTTGTACGTGAACGGTTATCAGGTCGCTGTCGGCACAATCGCTCCCACGAATCTGGACAACCCGAATGTCGATCTGCACATCGGCCGGATTCAGGATGCAAAACTCTTCAACGGCCAGATCGATGAAGTTCGGTTTTACCGCCGCGCGCTTGATATTGCAGAAATTCAGGCATTGTTGGAACCCGGAAGAGAATTCGTTCAGCCGCCGCCCCCTGAAAAGCCCGCGAATCTGGCATTGAATCTTGGCGGTCGACATTTTTCGGGGATTCTGCACGCACCCGCCTTCCTGGCTGTCAGACTTCCGCAAGGACGTCTGCAGGTCAGTGCGCATTACGAAGGAGCTACCGCACCTGACCGAATTGTGCTGACTCGCCTGAGTGATTCCGACGTAACTGCGGGGCGATTCAAGACCTTCGAGACACGATTGCCACGCCTGAGCGTTTATGTTGGCTTACGCCGTGACTGTGGCAGCACGCTGGCCCCGGTCGGTCGGCCACAGGTTGTCAGGTCCGGCAAACTGGCGGAAATGGTCTTCGAAGGCGCAATTGACGACTTTCCGAATCCGGACGTTGAGAAAGACAACGTCAACTACCTTGCCGGAGTGCGCGAAATCGGCGTCCGCAGCGAATACACCGACGGACGCGACATGCCGCGGATGCTGGTGCGTTCTGTCGAATTCGAAGGGCCGTTCTATGAAAGCTGGCCACCGTTGACGCACCGGAACATCTTCATCGAATCGGAAAACACGCATGATGAGCCGGTCTACGCTCGTGAGATTATTCGCTCCTTCGCATCCCGCGCATTCCGGCGACCGGTAACACCGACCGAAGAAGAGTCGATCGTTGCGGTTTGGCAGGAATCTTTTTCCGTGCACGGCGATTTTCAGCAGAGCATCAAGGACGCGTTGCTTGTGGTGCTGACGTCACCGCAATTCCTGTTTCTGATCGAAAACAGTGATCGCCCGGAAGCCGAAGATCTTGATCCATTCGAGCTGGCATCGAAGCTGTCTTACTTCCTGTGGAATACAGCACCTGACCAGCGACTGCGGCAGCTTGCCGCAGCCGGCGCACTGCGTCAGTCACTCGACTTTCAGCTTGAACGCATGGTCGCCGATCCGCGGTCGCAGCAGTTCGTCCAGCAATTCGCAGCGCAATGGTTAAGCCTGGATAAGTTTGATGTGGTCGAGGTGGATCTCAAACGCTATGCGAAGCTGACTCGTGACACGAAGAATGAACTTCGCCAGGAGCCGGTGCAATTCCTGCAGTACTTGATCGAACACAACCTGCCAACGCGGAACCTGATCGAATCGGAATTCATTGTCGCGAACGAAGTCGTGGCCAGCTACTACGGTCTGGCCGATCGCACAGAAAATGGTTTTCAGTTTCTGCCAATCCGGCATGACGCCAGCCATCTGGGAGGCCTGCTGTCTCAAGCCAGCATTCTGGCGGGGCTGTCCGACGGTCGCGAATCAAACCCGATCAAACGAGGTGCCTGGCTGGCTCGCAAGATTATCGCCGAACCGCCGGACGATCCCCCACCGAACGTTCCCACTCTACCGGAAGACAACACGGCACAACTGACGCTGCGTGAGAGACTGGAACGTCATCGCAACCAGAAGGGTTGCGTGAAATGTCATGCGGGCATTGACCCGTGGGGCGTACCGTTTGAATCCTTTGACGCCGGCGGTCTGTTCCGGAATGATCCAGGCGTGGATGCTTGGTCGACTCTGCCGGACGATACGAAGGTTCGGGATTTGAACGAATTAAAGGCCTATCTGGCCCATGATCGGATCGACCAGGTCGCCTTCAGCTTTCTGAAGCATCTTTTCTGTTACGCTCTCGGCCGCAGTCTGACGTACAATGAGATTGTGTTTCTCCAGGAGCAGACAATAGAATTAAAAGCAGGCGACTATCGCATGCGGGATATGATTCGGTTTGTCGTAACCAGTGATTTGTTTCTGAAGAAGTAGTTAGACGTACCCATGATGTACGGCCGCAGTCAGATTCGTGCTGCCGCCTGGAGGTTGTCCCGATACCTGAAACCGTGAGCCGCAAGGCGATAGCCGCGGGTGGGAACGCTGCCAGGAACCGGCGGCTAGCACCGTGCCGCTCACAAGAACGGACGTATTCGGTCAAGTCTCGCTGGGAACGGGTGGTTTGTTTCCGTTGGTCACTGAAGAAGGTGCCCGCCAGACGAAGGGTGGTTGTTGTGAAGCGTACGAAACTGGATCGTCGAGCCGTCCTTAGAGGTCTTGCGGGTACGTCGCTGGCGCTGCCCGTGCTGGAGGCGATGGGGCAGGACGTCGCAGAGCAGACGCCGCGACGATTCTGCGCGCTGTACACCGCCAACGGTATGTCGCTGCCGAAACAGGAAAACGGCATTGGCGAATGGAACTGGTTTCCATCGACCGCAGGAAACGATTTTGAGTTCGGTAAGTCGACCGAGCCGCTAAGTCCGTTCCGCGAACAACTCAGTTTTCTGGGCGGACTGTACCATCAGAACGGTACGAAGGCGGATCCGCACGTTTGTTCAGACATGTGGCTGACCGGAGCTCCGCTGCATAAGCCCATGCGAGGAACGTACAACTCGGTGGGACTTGATCAACTGATCGCTCTGCATACGAAGCAGCACTGTCGCCAGCCGTCTTTGGTGCTGTCGATCGACGCGGGTGTTGGCTTTCTTTCGCGGACGGGGACAATTTCGTACAACATCGAAGGCAAACCGATCCCGGCTGAAAGTCACCCTCGTCGCGTCTTTGACCGGTTGTTTAAAGGCGACCAGGCGTCGCTGCAATCGAAGCGTGATCAACTGAACAGGCGCATCAAACTGGTCGATGCGGTTTTGGAAAATGCCCGGTCATTCAACAGGCAATTGGGTCGGTCCGACCGCAGAAAAATGGACGAGTACCTGACCTCGTTGAACGAAATCGAGTCACGACTGACAGCGTCAGAAAAATGGATCGACGTGCCACTGAAGGTGCAGGACCACAGCCACCTTAACCTTGATGTCACGCCGGAAGGCGAACCGGCTGAGTACTACCGCAACATGTTTGACCTGATTGCCCTGGCTTTCGACGCGGACATCACGCGGTCCGTTGCGTTTATGCTCAATCGGGAAGACGGCATGGGGATCAGCGACACGTTTCCCCTGAAGCTCGGTTTGACTCGCACGCACCACAACCTTTCTCACGCTGGCGACAAGGACGGGCAACTTGAGTTTGCAAAATACGACCGGTTTCTAAGTGAGCAACTGGCTTATTTCTTTGGCCGCCTGCAGGAATACAAAGACGCCAGCGGTACCGTTCTGGACAACAGCATTGTGCTGTTCGGCAGTGGCGCAAGTACGACGCACTACCCCAAAAACCTGCCGACATTGATTGCCGGCGGCGGCAACATGGGACTGCAGCACGGCACATTCTGGCGTAACGGCGACACGCCGATGGCGAATGTTTACCTCAGCATTCTGCGGTCCATGAAGATCCAGACCGACTCATTCGCCGACAGCACGGGCGTGCTTAACGAATCGATCTTTTCTGCCGTGTAGATCCCTGCTCCGGAGTCATTGATGCCATCAACCATTCATCGTCGCACCTTCGTCGGTCAGGCGCTCACTGCAGCGACCGGCTTTGTTGCTGCCGGAACTTTGTCATCCAGTGTTGCAGCGAACGTGCGGCAGGGCCAGTTTACTGACCGCATCCGCAAAGCTGTGAAGTATCACATGGTGACGGAAAAACTGGCGGCCCTCGACAAACTGAAGATGCTGAAGGATCTGGGCTTTGATGGCGTGGAACCCCGAGCCATGTTGAAGCCGCAAGACGCCGTCAAAGTCAAAGAACTGGCGAACGCCAGCGAAGCCGCGGATCTGCCCATTCACGGCGTGGTGAACTCCAGTAATCCGGACATCGCGGGTGCCATCGACCAGGCCAGGATGTTTGGTGCCAACAGCGTCCTGCATGTCGTCCGATACGATCGAAAAATCGGCTACATGCAGAACTACAAAGAAACTCAGGACATCATCCGTAGAGCCATGGACCACGCCGAAAAACATGAGATTCAAATCCTGATAGAAAACGTCTGGGCGTCTTACCTGATTGAACCATTATCAATGGTGCGTTTTATTGACGAACTGAACAGTCCCTGGGTGCAGGTCTATTTTGACGTTGGCAACGTTGTTCGCTGGGGCTGGCCGCAGCACTGGATTGAAGTTCTCGGCAAGCGCGTCGCCAAGCTGGACATCAAAGAATTCGATCTGAACATCGCCATGAAAGAAGGCATGCGGAAGGGCTTTGGTATGCCGCTGGGCGAGGGAAGTGTCGAATGGGACAAGGTTCGTGCGGAGTTGCTGAAGATTGACTATCGAGGCTGGGCCACAGCAGAAGTGCCGGGCGGCGACCGACAGCGTCTGGCCGACATTGCGACTCAAATGGACCGGGTTCTGGATCTGTAAACGACATCCGTCACTTGCCGCCCTTCTGTCATGCGAACTGAAAACATCAGTTTCATCGGTCGCCGCATCGCTGCATCGCTGCATTTCGACTTGCATTTGCCGGCCTCGCGACGCTGTTTCGGTCGCAGACTCATGCGTGGATTCATCTTGTCGCAACCGTGGCTGTCGCAGCCGCCGGTGCGATCTGTGAGGTCGAACGCCTGGAATGGTGTCTGCTCATTTTTTCGATGGGCCTGGTCTGGATCGCCGAGGCCATTAATACCGCTATTGAATTCACGGTTGATCTGCCCAGTCCGGAATTTCACAAAACGGCCGGAAAAGCAAAGGATGTCGCCGCTGGTGCCGTATTGTTGGCTGCGGCAACCGCCGCGACCACCGGTCTGATCGTTCTTGGGCCGCACCTTTGGCGCCTGGTATTTCCGTAGGCGACAATGCCCGCCGTGCGTTCGACGCGCATTTCGACGACGCTACTTCTGCAGCAGTGTCCCGTCCAGGATCTTGGCGTCGCGGAAGCCTTCTTTCCATGGCGTCTCGATCGTCGCCTGTCCGAAGTAGTCCGTCTGCGTCAGAAATGCGGCCGGATCGTCAGCCAGACGCCCGCCGGAATCGACGTATGTTTTGACAAGGTACTTCCCATCAGGCAGGACGGCTCCCTCGCGATCCCACGTTTCGTGTTTGTCTGAATCTGCAGGAGCCAGCAGGAACAGCATACCGTTGACCATTCGTTTGGGAGTCACCGTTCCCTGCGTGAAGGCGACTGGTTCGGCACTCCAGGAATCGTCGGCATCGTTCCACGCGTGGACAAACAGCTGTACGCTTGTCAGCACATCCCAACTATCGGGAGCATGCGTGACCCTGAGCACCTGCTTTGATGGATACCAATTGTCGAGCGGCAGTTCGTCGGCGGACGCATACTGATCACCGACGACGCGTGAGTAATCCTGGATCCATGCGATAAACGATTTGTACGATTGATCATTGACGTGCATTTTCAGTCCGCCCATGTGAGAGACGGGCTCAGCACTCGAGGGCTTTTCGAACTTGCCATCCTCGCCTTTCTTCGGCAGCTTGGACGTGGGCTTCAGGACAAGCAGACTCTTCGCCGGATCGGCTACATTAATCAGCGGAAACCGATCAGGACGAGGCCTGCGGCTGCTGATCATCAGATGCCGCAGAGTTGCCTCGGGGCTTTCGCGAAAGATGTTGACCTTCTGACCGAATTTCCTGACCAACTCTTTGTGCCGTGCGATCGGCTTTTCATGCATAGGATTGGATTCGTCCAGTTCGTGTGGCGTGTGGCACGGGAAACACCGCATGCGTTGCGACCAGACGTTGCGAGCAAAAGAATCGACCACCCGACTCTTGCGAGTGTATTCGATCACGGGATCGGGCTTCTTAGGCTTCGTCGTTGGCACTCCCTCCAGTGGCGGCAGATCGCGAATGTTTGGATCGTTGCAGCAGGCTTTGATCCACGCAGCAAAAGCTTCGTACTCGGCCTTGCGGGTTCTGGCGTGTATCAGCCGAGCCCCCTTATCCAGATCCTTCTCGCCCATCCCAATCAGGTTCAGGATTTTTGAGTCGTCCGGGTTCTTAACATCGATCAGACCCTCGTCTCGCAGAGAAACAAACGTCTGCTCATGCGACGGCAGGATGTAATCCTTCAGATCCACCGACGCCAGATGGCATTGCACGCAGCTTGACGGCTTCGGCGACTTGAAGATCGGCATGATTCGTTGTTCGAACAGCTCAATCGGGCTCGATCCGCTGCTGGCCGCGTCGGAAGCGAAGCCGCCTGCGGAAGCCAGAAAAAACACCATGCCAACGGAAGCAACTGACAAGAGGAATCGGATCATCACAATCACCTTTGTGAGCAAGTGAATCGTTCAATGTCTCGTGAGGACGTTTTTGCAGGCAGGCAATTATATAACTGTCGTTCAGGATACGACAATGACTGCCCAAGAGGGTCGGGAGTCTTTTTCGGATTTACGACAATAACAACAGACGAGGCCTTGTCCGAAAAAGACTCCCGACCGAATGGCACTGCCGGTTTGTTGGGCAGGGTTTAGGTCACGCGGCAGCCTTGAGTTCCTCTTGATATTGTCGTCTCGGTTTTGTCATT
>JBDONA010000265.1:0-3052 GCA_039831575.1 Fuerstiella sp.
GCAACCCGTATGTTGTAAAAAGGGTGTTATTGCGGGTAATCCGCTTTTCTCTACGAGAGAAATTCGGGCCGGATTTTGGTTGCATCGGATCCGTGCGGTGGTGCGGACACATCCTGCCGTGGAAGTTTATGAGGAAGTTTGGGCAAATCCTGAATCGCGTCGTTCCGCCCTGCAGCCCTTGTTAGAATGGCCATGAAGCACAATGTCTGGCTTTAACAACAACGCCCGGACTGGTGATCAAACCTAACGTTTTTCAGGGTTAACGCCTCAATTAGTGTGTAATTTCTATCCGTGATCGCTTGGTTTGCGGCATCCTGAAACGTCCGATCAATGACCGTCGACTGGGAATCCTTCACCAATAACACGATCGAAGCTGCTGAAGTGCGGCTTCTGGGGCTGGTCGATGTTGTGTCGGTGCTGGCATTGCAAAAGTTGATCGTCCACGAGGTCAAGCGGCAAAGTCAGGTGAGTGCCGCGGTATTGATCTGCGAGCACCCACCGACGATCACCGTCGGCAGCGAAGGTTCGCTGCTGGATCTGCCCGTGGACCAGCGGGAACTGGATGCTCGGCTGATTGAAGTGCATCGGGTTCAACGCAATGGTGGGACGATTCTGCATCAGCCCGGGCAACTGGCTGTGTACGTCGTGGTCAATCTGGACGAGTCCGGGCTCGGCGAAAATGAATTCCGCTGGCACCTCCAGGAAGCGATCATTGAAACATGCCACGATTCCCGAGTGGTCGCGCGACGTGACGGCGATGACGCTGATGTGGTCAATGGTCGTCACGGTCTGGTCTGCGAAACCGGCATTGGGCTGGACGAAGGCGTGACGTGTTTCGGAGCGTTCTTAAATGTCAGTGTGCGACTGGATGAGGCTCGGCAGTTCGGGCGAGGGCTTCACGGCAAACGGATTTCTTCTCTGCATGCCGAGCGCGTGCGACCGTCGATTATGGCTCACGTTCGTGCTTCGCTGATCAAACACATTTGCGAGAATGTGGGTTACCCGGAGTATCACATTCATACGGGACATCCCTTTCTGAAGAGAGTGCAGCGAATATCCGCTGCCGAAGGAAGAAGCTAGTGCAGCGTCAGTCCGGTTTTGACGTATGCCACTGGCTCTGCCAGTGCCCTGAGGCTCACGGAAACGAGTGCACATACCCCTTCATCTAATCACTGACACAGCACTGGTCTGCCAGAAGCTGACTCAACTGCAACAGGACCGTCGCTGCAGGAATTCGGAGTTCAATGACCAGTCTGCCCATTATTAACCAACCTGCTGAGCCACCCAGGCGGCGTTTACCGCGCTGGCTGAAACGTCCATTGCCGCAACCCGGCATGGCGTACACGGACGATGTTATTTCCGATCTTCGTCTGGAAACCGTTTGCGAAAGTGCGAAGTGTCCGAATCGGTCAGAATGCTGGAGTCAGCAGACAGCGACCTTCATGATCGGTGGCAACGTCTGTACGCGTCCCTGCGGATTCTGTTCGGTGCCAAAAGGAAAAACGACGTCTCTCGAAATCGATGAACCGGAACGAGTTGCCGAGGCAGCGGAACGCCTGGGTCTGAAATACGTGGTGATCACGTCGGTGACGCGCGATGACCTGGCCGACGGCGGCGCAGATCACTGGTATGAAACTGTGCTGGCGATCCGCAATCGAACGGGCGCCGAAGTCGAAGTGTTGACTCCGGATTTTATGGGAAATCGCGCGGCTATCAGTCGCGTAATCGAAGCCCGGCCCGATGTGTTCAATCACAATACCGAAACAGTGCCCCGCCTGTATCATCGTGTTCGTCGCAACGCCGAGTATCAGCGGACTCTGGATCTGCTGAAGCAGGTCAAAGACGAAGCACCGGACATGCCCACCAAGAGCGGGCTGATGCTGGGTCTGGGTGAAACGCGTGATGAACTAATGGACGTTTTTGCCGATCTGCGATCGGTCGGTTGCGACATGATTACGCTTGGTCAGTATTTGCAGCCGACACGCGAACACCTGCCTGTGGAACGCTACGTTCCACCGGAAGAGTTTGATGAAATCGGCGACCTGTGCCGCAAACTCGGCTTCCGCATGGTGGCCAGCGGGCCGTTTGTCCGCAGTAGTTACCATGCCGGTGAAATGACGGACCACCTGGACAGCGGCAGTCAGCCGGCCATGATGAATTCGTAGCCAATGCCGCTGAGTGCTCAGCGGCCACACGTCCGTCAGCCCGACCTGATGCCTGTTTATGAACTGTTTACAAGGACCCCACTTGCTAATCCTCGCCGTTGACACTTCCGGCTTTGAAGGCTCCATCGCGGTCCTGAACGACGGCCGGATTCTGGCAGAACGTGCGCTGGTTGCCGAAGACGGGCGACACGCACAGACGCTCGTGCTGCAGGTGGACCGTGTCCTCAGGTCACTGCAGTTGGCACCGCAGGACATTGACGCGGTTGCGGTCAGCATTGGACCGGGCAGTTTTACGGGTCTGCGAGTCGGCGTGGTGTTTGCGAAGACATTTGCATGGGCCAACGCTGCAAATCTGGTCGCCGTCGATACGCTGCGCGCGGTTGCGCAGCAGACGACTGATGGCGTCACGGACGTTGCTGTCATCAGTGACGCGCAGCGAAGTGAAGTCTTCGTCAATGAATACACGTGGGACGCGGAGTCTCAATCTTTTCTGGCGGTCGGTGAAGTTCGTATCGAAGCCATCGAAACTGTTGTCCAGCAGACCGTTGCGCGTGGTCTGCACGTGACCGGACCGGGTCTGGTGAAGTTTGCCGATCAGTTTCCGGATTCGTCGTTGCTGGCGGATTTATCGCTCTGGAATCCTGGTGCGGCCGCTGTTGCCCAGGTTGGCCGTCTGCTGCTGACTGACAATCAACTGGCCGACCTGAACACGCTGGAGCCCCTTTACATTCGTCGCAGTTACGCAGAAGAAAAAGTCGCAAAGTCGTGAAGCGTGCAGGCCTGGGTTAGAGCGAGCTGCACTGAAGTGTCACTACTTCCGCCACCGTTCCGCTGCGAAATGGGTCGCCGATCCCGCTACACGTCTGTGCGACACGCACCAACGGATG
>JBDONA010000795.1:0-3045 GCA_039831575.1 Fuerstiella sp.
TTGACAGACTTGCCGTCGCGGTTGACGCCTCCTTATGTCAGCGGAACTGCGAATACAGCGAGAAGCGATCCACAAGACGCCTGGCAATGATTCGGTGTGAAGTCGTCCCACCGGAATCGTGGAGCAGATTCGCCACAAATCGACTGCGGGACTCGGGTGGCAGTCCGGAACAATACAAACACCCTTGCCTGCTGCCGGACCCATTGTTTGAAGGCCGATTTCTCGCGACCGTTGACGCGACCGGGGACGGTATGTGATGAAACATCGGCGCGAATGGGAGATCACGCGCAACACGTTTTTCTGCACATGGAAGTCGTTTCGGTCAGGATGCTGAAGCCATAGGTTTCTCCAGCCAGACACCCGTAAGTGTGTCCTGAACTGCGCAAAGAACGAACGAAGGATGCAAAACACGGCTCAATTAGGATTCGCGCGGTGGTCTGTACACCTACGGCAATAGACCTTACGCTTCGTTTGACCAGGGACCGTCGACAAGATTTTGAAATTGCCAGACCGTGTCAAACAACATCACACTGAGTGAGACAGACCGTGATCTGCCGAAGCACGTGAAAAACGGCTTCATGCGTTATCGCGACTTCAAGCCGCTGACTCAGGGCGGGGAGGCGGTATTACAGACCTGTCAAGACGAGAATCTGGGGCGCACGGTCGTCATGAAGACACTGTTGCCGCAGCTGCGGAATCTGGAAGTTTACCGGAAGCGTTTCCTGAGAGAAGCGCGCGTGACCGCCCAGATCCCTCATCCGGCAACCGTCCCCGTGTACGAGATCAGCCGCGACCGTGAGGGCAATGCGTACTTCACGATGAAGCGACTGGGTGGCCGCGACCTGTGCGATATTCTGGATCGAATCGCTGAAGGCGACGCCGAAACCATTGCCGCCTATCCCCTGGAGACGTTGTTGAATGTGCTGATCAATATCGGCCAGTGCCTGTCGTACGCCCACAATCTTGGCGTCGTCCATCGGGACCTGAAACCTGCCAACATCATGGTCGGTGACTATGGCGAGGTTACGTTGCTGGACTGGGGGTTGGCGAAGGTCTGGAACATGGAAGACAACGACGAGATTGATGAACTGCTGCGCAGCGGCCAGCAGCAGATTTCTGGCAGACTGACAGGTCGAGGTGACGTTCAGGGTACACCATTCTACATGTCCCCCGAACAGGCTCGTGAGACCAGCGACGTCGACGGCCGCAGCGATATCTACAACATGGGGATCATCCTGTACGAAATTCTGACGAATCAGAGTTTCATGTCCGGGCGGAACTTCAAGGAAATCAAACGTAAGATTCTGGATGATCCCGTTCGAGCGCCGGCCGACGTGCTGCCACGTAACGCTGTGCCGCCGGAGCTGAATGCGATCTGTCGCAAAGCCCTGCTGAAGGATCCGCAGGACCGCTACAGCTGCATGGATCAGTTGACGGACGATATCCGTGCGTATCTACTGTTCAAGCCTGTATCTGTCTATAAAATGCCCGCCCTCATTCAGTTACTGCGTGCCAGCAGTCGAAGAAGTTTCAGCCTCAGCTCCGCGTTATGGCTGTTGATCGGCGCGTCGATTTGCATTGTCGCACAGTTGGTCTGGCTGGCATTCACACGTTGATTTGTGTTCGCGCTGCCTCGCTGGTGCCGGAAAGGCCAACATGAAACGTTTTGTTCTGTTGCTTATTGTGCTGAATGGCTCCGTCGTGCCGTCAAGTCCGGTGCTGGCAGCCGCTGAAAATCGAACCGCCATCGTGGACCGTGTCGGTGACGACATCCGGTATCTGGCGTCTGACGAACTGGAAGGCCGTGGCATTCAGACGAAAGGCATCCATCTGGCCGCCGATCGAATCATCGCCCGATACAGACAGGCGGGGCTGAAACCCGGCATGCCTGACGGCAGCTACAGACAGCCCTTCGAGATTCAGTTAGGAAACGCCGTCGTTTCCACAGACACGTCAGTCAGGCTGAAAAGCGAGTCCGGGTCGTCGATTCGTCTTAAGGTGGGTGATCAGTTCCAGCCGCTCAGACGTGGCAAAAACGGCTCGGCATCCGGACAACTGGTGTTCGTCGGCTACGGGATCAGTTCGGCCGAAGACAACTACGATGAATACAAAGATGTGGATGTTGCGGGCAAAGTGTTGGTCATGATTCGTCGCGAGCCGCATCAGGTAAAGGCGGATGGTGCATTTCAGGGAACCACAACAACTCAACATTCCTACATCGACCAGAAACTGAAACTGGCAAAAGAACACAAGGCCGTGGGCGTCATATTTGTCAATGACCCCCACACCGTTCATTCCGCAACGGAGGACGAGTTAACGGCACCAACCGGGTTCGGCACGCAGGGATCCGGAATTGCATTTGTGCACGTTCGTCAGAGCGTCGTGGATCAAATGTTGCAGCAGCAGCCCCTTGCCGTCACGCATGATGGCGCTGAGCAGAAGCTTCCCACTCTGCGCGAAGTCACGGAATTCATCGATGCCACGCTGCAGCCTGTGTCTCAGCCACTCACGAGTTGGACGGCAGAAATCGTCACGAAGTTCGATTCAAACTCCGTGACAACGCACAATCTGATCGGCATCCTTGAGGGAGAAGGAGACCTGGCAGGCGAAACCATTGTCGTTGGTGCTCACTACGACCATCTTGGTTACGGTGGATTTGGTTCACGAGCGAGAAACCGAAAAGGCGAAATTCACAACGGTGCCGATGACAACGCGACAGGAACGGCCGCCGTATTGGAGATCGTGCGTCGAATGACAGCCGGGCCGAAGCCGCGACGCCGCATCGTGTTCATTTGTTTTTCCGGCGAGGAACGAGGATTGCTCGGCAGCAAATACTACGTGCAGAACCCGATTGTGCCTCTGGAGAAAACCGTTGCCATGCTGAACTATGACATGATTGGCACGCTGCGAAACAACCGGATCGAAGTCAACGGTGTAGGGACTGCAGCAGAGTTCGGCGCGATCGTTGAGGCGGCCGACGAAGCGTCCCCTCTGGATGTCACGACCGTGGCACACCCGTTTGCCGGAAGTGACCACCTGCCGTTT
>JBDONA010001077.1:0-13591 GCA_039831575.1 Fuerstiella sp.
CGCACCGGGAAATCTGTTTTTGTGGGTGAATCATTCATAGCACGCTTATAGCGCCCAACTTTTCTTCGGTCCAGGTCAGCCTGAAAAAATCACAACCTCGACGCGTGAGTATTGATGTTGCGATTCTTTCGGTCCCCTCTCCCCAGAAATTCGGAAAAACAGACGTTGTCGAAGGATCTGAACATGATCCGAATTCCTGGGGAGAGGGCTAGGGTGAGGGGCGTTACGCTCTCCAATAGATCTTGAATGTCAGTCCCTCGCTGACGCGACGGACTGCCAAATGCAGAGCGGTTCGCGTCGTGTATGAGAAAAAACTGAAGGGAAAGTGTCTGACTTCCGCCGATGCCGTACTTGGTAGTTCTATCAATGACTGTTTTCTTAATCGCGCAACTGAGGTCCGGTCTGCGGACCACACGGAGATGTTCTGTGCTACGAAACTGCTTGCTTCTCATCTTCTGCTCGGTCGTCTTCGTGGGTCAATCAGCGGATCAGGTCTTCGCCGACAAGTCGAATCGGCTGATTGGTCAGTCTGTGGGCGAGTTCTCAATCAAGGACTACCGCGGCAGAACGCATTCTCTGAGCGACTACGCCAAAGACGATGTCGTCGTTCTGGCGTTTCTGGGAACCGAGTGCCCGCTGGCGAAACTGTACAGCCCGCGGCTGCAGGCGATGTACGATGAGTTGAGTTCGAAAGGTGTCGCGTTTCTGGCGATCAATTCAAACCGCCAGGATTCCATGACAGAGGTGGCAGCCCATGCCCGCATCCACGGTGTGCAGTTTCCCGTATTGAAGGACCTGGGAAACAGGGTGGCCGATCAGATTGGCGTCACGCGGACTCCGGAGATTGTGGTGCTCGATCGCGAACGTGTCGTGCGGTATCACGGGCGGATTGATGATCAGTACGGGGTTGGTTACATCAGCGATGAACCGCAGAAACACTTTCTGAAGGACGCCATCAAGGATCTGCTGGACGGACGCAAGGTAGCTGTTGCGGAGACTGAGGTTGTTGGCTGCTTCATCGGCCGCGTGCGCGAACCGCAGGCGGACAGCAACGTTACGTACTCAAATCAGATATCCCGCATCCTGCAGAAGCACTGTGTGGAATGTCACCGTGACGGCGAAATCGCACCATTCACGCTGACGAAATACGACGACGTCGTCGGCTGGGGCGATACCATGGTCGAGGTCATCGCTGATCAGCGAATGCCACCATGGCACGCGAATCCGAAACACGGCAACTTCGCCAACGCGCGGCTCATGACCGACCGCGAAAAGCAGCTGATTCGTGACTGGGTTATGGCTGGCAGCCCGGAGGGCGACCCCGGTCAATTGCCCGAACCGCTGAAGTACACAGATGGCTGGCAACTGCCAAAAGAGCCGGATCTGGTCGTCGATATGCGCGATCGCGCATTTGATGTGTCGGCCGAAGGTACGGTCCGTTACCAGTACTTTCAGATTGATCCGGGCCTGACCGAAGACACGTGGATCCAGGCAGCGGAAGCTCAGCCAGGAAACCGGGCCGTCGTGCATCACATTCTGGTCTTCGTCCGGCCGCCGAACGGACCCGACCGCGGAATGGAAGGGACCACCGGGCAGTTCCTGGTCGCGTACGTGCCGGGACATCGGGCGCCGATCTATCCGAATGGATCGGCCAAGTTGATTCCGGCGGGTTCGAAACTTATCTTTCAAGTGCACTACACGCCCATCGGAACGCCGCAGAAAGACATGAGCCGGCTGGGACTGGTGTTCGCCGATCCGACGTCCATCAGGAAAGTCGTAACGACTCAGCAGGCCATTAAACGCCGGCTCGCCATTCCGCCGGGTGACGACAACCACCGTGTCGAAGCTAAATCGAGTAAAGCGCCGACATCTGTTGAGGTGCTGTCCTTCATGCCGCACATGCATTTGCGTGGGAAGTCGTTTTCGTACGAAGCACGGTATCCGGACGGCCGCAGTGAGATCCTGCTGGACGTTCCCAAATATGATTTCAACTGGCAGACGTCCTATCGATTGAAACAGCCGTTGACGTTACCCAGGGGAGCGTACCTGCATTGCGTGGCCCACTTTGACAATTCAGAGAACAACCTCCACAACCCGGACCCGACGCGGACAGTCCCCTGGGGCGATCAGAGCTGGGACGAAATGATGGTCGGCTTCTTTGATGTTGCCGTACCGATCTCTGTGTTTGGAATTAGACCGGGAAAGGCGGCCGATGCAGACGATGTGCAGATCGGAGGTCAGCGGATTGAAATCGCCGCACTTCTGAAGGCGATCCGCGAACTCGACAAGAACAAAAACGGGAAGCTGGAGAAAGCGGAGGTTCCGGAAAAACGTCAACGACTGTTCGATCTGCTTGATGCCAACAATGACGACATCCTGACGACTGACGAGGCGCAAGAATCAATACGCAAACTCAGAGACCGGCGTAACTGAGAGCGAACCGAAGCCGGGGAGACTATAATCGGATTGTGCGGGATGTTGTGAGACTGATACCAGACGGAAAGACCCCGATCACAATGGTCGTTCTTGTAAGCACGGCCGAAGCACAACAGAACGTCTCCGCTCCGCACTGCTACGGGCATCGGCAAGTAGTTGAAAACGTTGTTTGCGTCTCTTGTCATTCACCAAAAAACCAGTCTGCGTCTCATGCCCAGAAACAATAGCGTTTACGTATTCGTCGCCCTTGCCATCTTTGGTGCCTTTCGGGATGCGGACGGTGCAGAGACAGTTTCGCTCGCCCCTCACACGTTCACAATTCCCGAGGGATATGAACTGAAGCGTGTCGCCGCGCCGCCACTGGTGCAGCGGCCCATTCATATGTGCTTCGACGATCAGGGCGTCCTGTACGTTACCGACAGTTCAGGCAACACGAAGAAAGCGCCCGCTCAACTCAGGGATCCGCAACATCGAGTGTTGCGGTTGGTCGATCGCGACGGAGACGGAGTCTTCGATGAGTCGACGGTCTTTGCCGAAGACTTGCCGTTCCCAGAGGGCATTCTCGTTCACGATGGTGCTGTCTACGTCGGAGCACCGCCACACATTTGGAAACTGCGCGACACGAACGGCGACCATGTGGCGGACGAGCGAACCGAATGGTTCGATGGCGGTTCGATCGAAGGATGCGGCAACGACATGCACGGTCCTTATCTCGGACCGGACGGATTCTTCTACTGGTGCAAGGGAGCTTTCGCTCCACAGGAGCATGAGCTGAGCAATGGTAGAACGCTGAAATCGAGCGCAGCCCATATCTATCGCGCTCGGCCTGACGGCAGCCAACTGGAAATGGTCATCACAGGCGGGATGAATAATCCCGTTGGCTTGGCATTCAGCGAAACAGGCGAACGGTTTCTCAGCGGCACTTTCTTTGATCTCTCAAAGCCCGGAAGACGTGATGGAATTCTGCATGCGGTGTACGGAGGAACGTACGGCCGGAAAAATCCGCGCGTGCTCACTCCGCATCCCAACACTGGAGGTTTTCTGCCGATACTGGCGCAACTGGGCCCCGCTGCACCTTCGGGTATGGTGATGCCGCGACATGGCGCGTCAGGCTTGAAAGGAGACCTCGTCCTCACGGAATTCAACACCCGCCGCGTGTCGAGGCACCAGCCAGCCAAATTCGGATCGTCCATTTCCGCAGAAACGAGCACCTTCATCGAAAGCGATCAATCCGATTTCCATCCGACCGATGTGATCGAAGACGCAGATGGCAGCCTGCTGGTTGCCGATACGGGCAGTTGGTACATGATCTGTTGTCCAACTTCGAAGATCGCCAAGCCCGATGTTCTGGGTGCCATCTACCGGATTCAGAAGAAGGGTTCGCAACCCCACGGGGGTCCGCAATGGGTTGCGGACCCCCGCGGCCTTAAGCTGGATTGGAACCAGCCTCAAGTCAGTTGGCTCTCTGATGAGCGCCCCGCGGTCGTCAAACGTGCCATCGACGCATTGGCCCGGGTCAACAACATCGACGCTCTGCGCACTGCCAGCCCTCGCCTTCCGGTGGTCTGGACGTTGCATCGAATCCCGGGTCAGCGAGCGCGTGATGCGGTTCGAGAATTGTTGAGTGCTGAAGCCTCTGACGTTCGCGCGGCGGCGATTCACAGCGTGGCATTGTGGCGTGATCGAGACGCACTGAAGCCGCTCATAAAGTTGCTTTCCCACGACGACCCGCAACTACGTCGCCTGGCTGCGATGGCCCTCGGCAGAATTGGGGATAGCGAAGCAGTCAAACCTCTGTTGCAGGCTTCTTCTACTGAGATGGACCCATTCCTGAGTCATGCCCTCGTTTATGCACTCTATGAAATTGGGGACGTACAAAGCCTGCCCGAAAGCCATCCGCTGGGCAAACAGGTACACCTCATGCGGAAGGCCGACCAACGAAACGTTTCAACAGATGCCTATCCGGAGATTCTGCCCGCGAGATGGAAAAAGCCGAATCAAGAAAAGCTCGCCCAGCAGGAGCGACGCCTCGATGAGCTTGCAGCGTTTCTGCCAAAAGGCGACGCGCAACGCGGAGCGAGACTGTTCAACAATCGAGACAGATCGAAATGCATCATTTGTCATCTCAACGGCAAGAAGCGCGTCAGATTGGGGCCGGATTTGACCTCGATTGGCGCAATTCGCAGTGAGCGGGACCTGCTGGAGGCGATTGTTTTTCCCAGTGCGTCGATTGCTCGTTACCACGAAGTCGTGAATGTCCTGACGACGGACGGAAAGGCGGTGTCCGGCCTGCTGGTGAAGGAAACCGTGGACGAGATGTTCCTCTCGTCGGCAGAAGGAGTCGTGCGGCCGGTGGCGTTTCGAGAAATCGAAGAGGCCAGTTACTCGAACGTCTCGTTGATGCCCGATGGGCTTGACAAATTGCTGAAGCCAGAAGAGATCGCGGACCTTGTTGCTTATCTGAGAGAGTCGAAACCACCGGCAGGAGGCATCTCCGCAGAAGAGATAATTCCAACAAAGGAACAGACCGTTCAACACAAAGGAACGACACGTATTAAAGACGGCATTCGCACTCAAACTGGTGAAGTCGATAGCACAGGGCATGGACCGTTCACCATTTACAATGTCCCTTTTGAAGAGGGGACAATTTCCTTTTCATGGAAAGTCGAAAAAGAACAGAAAGTCGTCCTGGTAGTTGATGGTAAAAAAAATGGCAAAGCGACTCATAATATCAAGGTGTATTTTAATGGCAGGCCCGGTGAAAAATACAAGACTGACCAATTAACAATCATGACTTATGACGGCAGCACAAGAGAAAAGAAGAAGGCGAAATTTGGTAACTTTGAATATCATGCAGCGCCTGGCCAGTGGCACAAAACTGCCGTCACCATCGAAGGAAATAAAGTAACTGTTGTAATAAACGATAGAACTTTCACCGCAACCAGTGAAAAGTTACGTGAAGCGATTCGTAGATTCGCCATCGGCAACCACACGGGATCCATCCATACGAAGGATCTTAAGGTTATTAAAAGAAAATGATGTGTAGGCGGAGAAAGCCCTCTTGATCCGCACGAGAAGGGAAAGCGTCAGGTGGCCCCGAGACAACTCTTTGTTGATGAACGTGTAGTGATTCAACGGCATCTATGGTGCGTTATGAAGGCGATTGAGATGAGCGGTTCACGACATCGGATTCCGGGAATCACCGGTAGGCTGCTACAACTGGGAGGCACAGTTGGCCTTGTGGTATTGAGCATCTGCGCGAATTCCCCAGCCACGGCAGCGCAACCCGCGTCGCCTGTATCGAATGCAGCAACTCTGGCGAAACTCAAGCCGTTTTTTGATCGCCACTGCGTCGATTGCCACGACTCAGAGACGCAAGAGGGGGAGTTGAACCTGGCTGCTCTCCAATTCGATCCGGCAGATGTGGCCAAACGAGACCGCTGGATCACGGTCTTTAATCGGGTCGAGAGAGGCGAAATGCCTCCCAAGGACGAGGAACGTCCCGATCCAGCACAGCTCGCGAAGTTTCTCGCGACACTCTCGACATCACTCGACGCCTCCTCTGACGCGGAACACAAACGGCTCGGCCGTGTTCGCTCTCGACGACTCAGTCGTGTTGAGTACGAGAACACGATGCACGACGTTCTCGGCATTGATATTTCGCTGCAGGGCTTCCTCCCGGAGGACACCTATCAGAACGGCTTCGCCAACGTCGCAGAGGGGCAACAGGTTTCCCATTACCTCCTGGAAAACTACCTCGCTGCCGCCGATGCGGCGCTCGATGCCGCCTTTGCCCGCGTGCTGTCACCACCGGGTCGTTTCAATCGCACCTACACAAGCACGCAACTCGGAAGGCGCCCCGGCCGGCGCGACGCTTGGCACGTCGGCGACGAAACCATCGCCTGGTCTACCGACCTGGTCTTTCACGGCCGGACCCTCGGAACGCTTGTTCGCAAAAGCGGCTGGTACCGCATCACCCTTCACGACGTCCGTTCCGTCAACGCCAAACCCGGCCAGGGCATTTGGTGCACCGTCCGCACCGGCGTCTGCGCCCCCAGAGATGCGCGGTTGTTTACCATCGGCGTCCTCCGAGCCGACGAAAACAAACGCGACCACGTCTTCGAGGCCTGGGTCGGCAGAGGCCACATGATCGAAGCCCGCCCAGCCGACAACACACTCCCCATATTTCGCCGCGGTAGTAAGATGTCGCCGACAAATCTCGTCGCCTACAGAGGCTCACGCGACACACGCCCCATGCCCAAAGTACCCGGACTCGCCTATTCCTCAATCACGATCGAATCGATCAGCAAGGTGCCGCCCCGCGCGCAGGTTCACAAGATTCTCTTCGGCGACCTGGCACTCATGACGCTGGGGCAGCAGCCAGGGGTCGATTCGCGCGTGCCACGGAAGGACGCCGCGAAACTGATGTACGCGTTTGCTGAACGAGCGTTTCGTCGGCCCGTCGCGCAAAAGGACCTCGCCCCGTATCTCGCACTCGTCGAGCGTGACCTCGACCGTGGAGTCGATTTCACCGCCGCGCTCAAGGGAGGATATCGGGCACTGCTTTGCTCGCCACGTTTCTTGTATTTCCATGAAACGCCCGGCAAGCTCGACGACCACGCGATCGCCACGCGGCTGAGCTATTTCCTCTGGTCCACGACCCCCGACGCGGCCCTGCGTGCAGCCGCCGACGCCGGTCAACTGGCCACACCCAAGCTGCGACACCAGCAGGTCGAGCGGATGCTTAAGGACCCCCGCGCGAATGGGCTCGTCACGGCCTTGGCCGAACAGTGGCTGAATCTTCGCGAAATCGATTTCACGACTCCCGACGAACTTCTGTACGGCGAATTCGACCAGACTCTGAAACAGTCGATGATCGCCGAAACACATGCGTTCCTCGCGAAATTGATCGACGAGGACTTGCCCACCTCGAATATCATCCACTCCGATTTCGCCATGCTCAACGAGCGGCTCGCCAAGCACTACAAGATTCCCGGCGTGTCCCATCAGGACATCCGGCCCGTCAAACTCGAGCGCAAGTACCATCGCGGTGGGATTATCACACAGGGGGCCGTCCTCAAAGTCACCGCCAACGGCACAACGACTTCACCCGTCGTGCGCGGAGCATGGATCAACGAACGCATCCTTGGCGTCATGATACCCCCGCCGCCCGACAATGTGCCCGCGGTCGAGCCCGATATTCGTGGTGCCAAGACCATCCGGGAGCAGCTCAAGAAACACCGCGCGAACACGTCATGTGCCGCCTGCCATCTCAAAATTGACCCGCCGGGATTCGCGTTGGAAAACTACGATGTCATCGGTGGCTGGCGGACGACGTACCGCAACACGCAACCCAAGGCCCGCGAACTCCCCGTCGATCCGCACTACGACTTGCCCAATGGTGAGACGTTCGACGGCATCGAACAATTCAAGCAGATTGTCCTCAAGAACCCCCAGCAAATCGCCCGGAATTTCACGCATCAACTCGTCACGTATTCCACCGGTGCACCAGTGACGTTCGGCGATCGAAATGATGTCGAAGACATCCTCAAGCGAACGCGGCCCAAAAACTACGGTGTTCGCTCAATTATCCATGCTGTCATCGACAGCCCGATCTTTCTCAACCAATAGCACGGAGCCCGATATGCCCTCTTTCAACATCAATACCGGCGCACGACTTCAACGGCGGACTTTTCTGCGCGGGGCGGGCCTCGCTGTGAGCTTGCCGTTTCTCGACGCGATGATTCCTGCATTCGCTTCCGAAAAACAGATCGCCGCCCCACGGCGATTCGTCAGCGTCAGCCTCGGACTCGGTCTGCACGGTCCCAACCTCTTCCCGAACGATGCGGGCTTCAATTACAAGCCATCACCCTACCTTGCGAAGATCTCCGATATTCTTCCGGACCTCACGGTCTGCTCCGGCGTTTCCCACCCGCAAGTTTCGGGCGGACATCGCGCGGAAGGGACCATCCTTACGGCCGCCCCGCTTAGCTTTTCCGCCGGCAGTTTCCGAAATTCGATTTCGCTCGACCAACTGATGGCAAAACGGCTCGGCAACCACACCCGGTTCCCGTCGCTCGTCCTTAACTGTTCCGGCTCGAATTCCAGCCCTTCCTACACCGAAATCGGAGCGATGATCCCCGCCGAGAGTTCGGCGTCGCGACTCTTCGCACGGCTGTTTGTCGATGATTCGGCAGGAGTCAAGAAGCAAAAAGCCGCACGCATGCGACACGGTCGCAGCATCATGGATATCGTTGCCGCCGACGCAAAGTCGCTTCAGCGCACGCTTGGCAACGGCGACCGCATCAAGCTCGACAATTATTTCACATCCGTGAACGAGTTGGAGAAGCGGCTGGCCGCCAACGAACGATGGATTGATCGGACCAAACCCAAAGTCGATCAGCCGACGTCGGTTTCGCGGTCGCAGGCGCGTGCCGATGCCATCCTGCAGTTGCGTGCCATGCTCGACGTCATGTCGCTGGCCCTGCAAACCGATTCGTCGCGTTTCATCACGCTTCACCTGGGCGGCGGGAAAAACATCGACCTCGAAGGTGTGCGAGAAGCCCACCACTCGCTCAGCCATCACGGACGAGATGAGGACAAACTCGAACAGCTCGCGATTCTGGAAAACGCCATCATCGGCGAGTGGGCCGATTTCGTTCGCGGTCTGAAGAAAACCAACGAGGCTTCCTCGCCGCTACTCGAGCGGACGATGGTTCTGCTCACGTCCAATCTCGGAAACGCATCCAGCCACGATAACAGAAACATGCCCGTTCTGTTCGCCGGCGGTGGGTTCCGACACGGCCAGCACCTCGCGTTCAACAGGGCCAACAACTATCCCTTGCCGAACCTCTATCTTTCGGCCCTGCATCGTCTCGGCCTCGACGAAGATCGGTTCGCGACGTCCACGTCGACAATGACCGGGCTGAAGATGACCTGATTCGCAACTGAATAGATTCAATACAAAAACAGATCCGCCCCAATGGGAGAGACATTGAAATGGCTAGTCAACACAACAAGAATGAACCGAACGAACGCGGCGAAGGTTTGCGTCGTCGCGACGTGATCAAAGGAGCGGCGGCTGCTGGGCTGATTGCTGCAACTGGAACGCACGCTCTTGTGAACGCCGCTGAGAGCAAAGCGGCCCGAAGCGATTTGATCAAGCGTGAGAACGCCAAGCCCGGCACGCGGGACTGGTTGCTTACCAACACGTACATCGACCCGGATACCTGGTGGCGTTCTCCACGGATCGAAGGCTACTGCTCCGAGACCAGTGTGAGCGCTGGCGACACGCTCAAGGTGATGGTGAGCACGAATCCAGTCTCCGAGTTCAGCCTGGAAATCTTCCGTACCGGCTATTATGGCGGAAAGGGCGCGCGGTCCATGAAGAAATTTGATTCGATACAGGGCAAGGCTCAGCCCGATCCGCCTGTCGGCGAAAACCGCCTACGTGAATGCAAATGGGAACCGTCGGTGGAATTTAGGATTCCCGAAGACTGGGTCAGCGGCGTCTATCTCGGCAAACTCACCGCCAGGAAGGTGGAGGGCGTCTATCAAAGCAGGCTCACCGCCAGGAAGGACGGCCTGCAGAGCTATGTCATCTTTATTGTGCGTGACGACCGCCCTTGTGACCTGCTTTTTCAGTGCAGCGACATGACCTGGCAGGCCTACAACAGTTGGCCCGATGACAGGTGGTCTCTCTACCACGCCGACAAGTTCATCCTCAATAGCGCCGGACGAAAAAAATGGCTCACGGGTCCGACCGGATGGGTGAGTTTTGACCGTCCATACGCCAATTTTTGTCAGGAGCATCTTGTCAAACGTCCCGCCTCCGTGGGTTCGGGTGAATTTCTTCTTTGGGAATTCCCGCTTTCCTATTGGATGGAGCAGCAGGGCTACGATGTGTCGTACCTATCGAACCTCGATACGCACAATCATGGTCCGAGACTGCAGCGCGCGAAAGGTTTTGTTTCCGTAGGCCATGACGAGTATTGGACGCGGGAGATGTACGACAACGTCAGCGCGGCTCGAGACGCAGGTGTCAACCTTGCGTTCCTGAGTGGTAATGCAGTCTTTGGCGTGGTGCCTTTGATGCCCTCCGCCGAGGGGCAGCCCCACCGGATCATCCGGCGCGAAAGCTACTTCGTCGGCGACCAGTACGGCACGCCGGCTGGGATCAAGTATCCAATGGGGCCAGACGGGGCGCTGCTCATGGGTGGACGCCACGCCGGCATCGGCGGTGGTGACTGGATCTGCACCAAGCCCGATCACTGGCTGTATGAAGGCACCGATATGAAAGAAGACGACACAATCCAGGGTCTGGTGGGCTGGGAATGGCACGGCCATCCCGCCAGCGATCTACCCGGTTTTGAAATCCTGGCGACAAGCGATGCGGTCGACGGGAAAAACAGAGCCAATTCAACCCATGCCGGGACGATCTACAACGGGCCCAGCGACAACGTTGTCTTCAATGCCGGAACCATTTGGTATGCGCAAGGTCTGTCATCGCCTCCAGGCCACGTGTTGCCCGCAAATAAACACGCCCGGCCGCAAGGCCCCGACGCGCGCTTGCAGCGTATGATGGCGAATCTGTTCGATCGTTTTCTGCGATAACTCACATTAAAACGGTCAGACTCCAATTCTTAATCTTAATCTTACTCTTCATCTTAATCCTAATCTCGGCTTCAAATCGGAGCCATTCACCATGAAAAGCTCAATGGCTACTAAGAGTCCACCCGCTTCGGGATCTCAGACCGAAGGGATTAAGATTAGGAGAAAGATTAAGATTACGATGAAGGCAACTAAAATGAAATTTCTGCCAACACTCATCGCTCTGTTTTTTCTGATACCGTTCCAAGTCCGCGCCGAGGAACCATGGCGTTTCATTACACTGGCCGATTGGCATTTGGCGGAGATGTATGTCCACCCGGGTAAATACTCACGGATGTTGGAAGCGAATGTTGCCGGCCTCAAGATGCTCAAGGCGAATTACGGCGGCGAACTGGTCATGCTGCCCGGCGACAGCAACGGGGGTCACTGGGACACGCCGGAGTTCATCAAGAGTTTTAAGCCGGGGCTGACACCGGCAGAATCCATCCTCGAGGCCGGCGAACTCTGCTACACCGGCATGGTCAACGCCTTTAAGGAGGCGGGGTATTCACGGCTGCTGATGGCTGTCGGCGATCACGAGGTAGGCGACAATCCATGGCCAGCCGGAACGGCGGTCTCCATTCATCAGCCGGAGTTCCGCAAAGCTTTCGCCGATGTGTTCAACGTCGATCCTGATACCGAGCGGTTTATCTACGACAAGCCGATCGGCAAGGCGCCCTCACGGCCGCTCGGCACGCCTTACGAAAACACGTCCTACGCCTACCAATTCAAGAACGTTCTGTTCGTCACTGTCGACGTCTTCCATCAGACAAACCCGAACAGGAAGATCGGCCTCCAGGGCAGCGTCACCGGCGCCGTCGTTGGCAAACACCTGGCGTGGCTGGATGAGGTCTTGTCCGAGGCCCGCAAAGACGCCAGCATCAAGCACGTCTTCGTTCAATCCCACCTGCCGGTGCTCCAGCCTGTTCGTCGAGTCAACAGCAGTGGCATGCTCATGGACGACGAGATGGAAAGCGACTTTTGGAAGACGCTGCGCAAGCACAAGGTCGATATCTACTTCGCCGGCGAGGTGCATTCCAATACTGTGACCAAGGACCCCAAATCGGATCTCGTCCAGGTCGTGACGAATGCCAAATGGCTGCACAACTTCGTCACCGTCGATGTGACGGCCAACGAGATCGACATCACCCTTCACAACCAGACCGCGCCCATGCCGTCGGACGGACGATACGAGGTCAGCGGCAGATTCGTGATCGATAAATCGGCGGGCAGGAAAAGGTTCAGGGATGAGGGCGAGCTTGCGTTCCTCGACCGCGAGGCCCGGATGATCCATTTTGATTTTGAAGAGAACTTTACCATCGCCGATCGGCAGGTACTCGGGCTTCAACGGGGCCCCGCCAATCCGTTCATTACCGAGGTAACGATACAGGGTGTCCGCTGCGACCGATCCTTTCCGAATCAAGGCGTCTTCGGACAAAACTACGACGCGCAATACGCCAACATTGATTTGGTCGACGGCCCACGGGGCATGGCCGGTGAGTTCAATCCGAATAGTCAGATGGCTGTGTATGGAGCAGGGCCTCACAGCCACGGGAACGTGGTCTCTTACGCGCTCTGGATGAAGACCACCTCGGAAGAGGACATGGTCCTCATCAACACAGGAAGGGCAGGACTGGGAGGGCTCATGAACCTCCACCTGAACAACGGTCAGCCGGAGCTCCTGAATGCAGCGAATGCGCGATTGATTGCCAATGTCCCAAAACTCAACGACGGTAAGTGGCACCACATCGCGGTGTCTATGCCGAAGAAGGATTGCAAACTCTCTGCGTTTCAGTTTTACGTCGATGGCCAACCCGTCGAATCCAACGTCGTCGGACAGGATAAGCCGATCAGCGTCAGCATGGCCAACAAGGTCACTATCGGCGGGCTGGGACACGGCAACGGCAAGACACCCTTCAGTAAAGCCGTTCATGTTGAGCATGGCATCAAGCCATTTGAAGGGGCGTTCGACGAAGTCTCCGTCTGGTCACGTGGGCTTACCGCCACAGAAGTCGCGGAGCTGGCGAAGTGAACGCGATCCCACCATCACCACGCTCTGGCGAGCGCGGCTACGTAGCCGCTAAGCTCGCAAAATAAGAAAACACGCCATGAACGAATCTGAAAACCCAAACTCCGGCCTTAGCCGCCGTAATCTACTTAAGAGTGGCGCCGTCGGCTTGGCTTTCAAAGCTGGCGCACAGATTCCGACCCGGAGGTTCGCGCTGGTCGCCCTTGCCGCGCTGGCCCTCGCTCTTCTCTCGTTTCCTTTCGCGGTTCAGGCACAGACCGACCGACCCAACGTCCTGCGTCCGACCGCTCAAGCGAAGTCAAAGCCGAAAGCATCTTCCGCGACAAAGTCGCAATTGGATCAAACGTCACGTTTGCCCAACGTCCTGATCCTCTTCGCCGACGACCTGGGTCACGGCGACGTTTCTTACAACGGCGGAGACATCCCCACGCCTAACATCGACGCCCTCGTTGCCGATGGAGTTCGCTTCACCTCCGG
>JBDONA010000179.1:0-13569 GCA_039831575.1 Fuerstiella sp.
TTCAACACCGGAAACCAGGGTCCCACCACGGCATCCCGCGATGAACCCACTCGCTTCAATGGGGCCGGTGTCTTTCAACACCGGAAACTGAATGACAATCTCGGCAGTGTGTCCGAGTGGTATCGCTTCAATGGGGCCGGTGTCTTTCAACACCGGAAACCGCCGAGCACCGTCAGTATAGACGGATCTGCAGATGCGCTTCAATGGGGCCGGTGTCTTTCAACACCGGAAACCGCTGGTGACGTAAGTCACCAACAATAAAGGACTTGCAGTCCTGTTTTCGAGGGGTCGGCAGAGTTCCGATCGATAGAGTTCAATGTTCATCATTCGATAGCGCAATCTCCTTCACGGCCTAAGGTTACAACTGCGAGCGGTCCCCATGGTTTTTGCGTCACAGGACCACTCGAAACGGCCCCAACGCAAAAAAACGGTCAAAGAACAATGGGGCGAGTAAACTCCGGCTGTTCGCGCGGTTCACCCCAGTACTCCAGACAGTCAACACCACGGCCTTCAACGGGGCCAAGGTTGGCAAACAGCACGCGATCCTGCCCGGGATTAATGATCTCCCAAAGATCACTTACCAAGTCCTGCTTTTCTTCGTCGGTCAGTTCGCAGCGAAACACTGAGTACTGCATCGAATCCCCCGCGCCCTTCAGAGTCTTGTGCACCTGGCGAAGACGTTTGGGATCTGCCACATCATAGCAAATCAAAAAGACTTTTCGCATGGAAGTACCTTTGGTTGCACGCCATTAGTCGTTCGTTTAGGAAGAGCTGATAACCCCACGGTTGTCAACGGACGTTCTCGGCGACGAAATCGTTTTTTTTCCGTTCCATCAATCCACGCCACCGCCCACCGGGGCTTCCCGGCTTAGAGCACGCTTCCCCGAAGTCTGGCGGCTTCCGCCACCGTACAGCTGCGAAATTGCTCGCCGGCCTCGCTACACGTCCGCGCGACACGCACTAGCGTGTACAGAATGCCGGATATTCTTCCAGCTCGCCGAGAATTGTTCGTGCAAGCAGCCGCGACTGAACCTCCAGCAGTCTGCGGTAGCTAACGCGGTAGCCGAAGATCGGGTGAGTGATTTCCGTATTCATACGACGCTCAAACGTCGCGATCAATGCACTTCGACCAGCTTGCGTGAGCGTGACGGCTCCAGCTCGCTCAAGAAAGCTATTCCGGTCCAGCTCGCCGTTATTGAATGCCATAATCATGACGGAATCAGCGATCAGGGGGCGGTACTCTTCAGCCAGATCCAACGCCAGAGATGGTCTGCCATAACGAGGACGGTGAAACACGCCCAGCATGGGGTCCAGTCCCACTGCCTGCAGCACCACGGTCAGTTCTTTTGTCAGCAGTGCATAAGCGAACGAAAGTACGGCATTGACCGGATCTCGTGGCGGTCGCCGATTACGATCATTCGCGTCGAAACCATGCTGCTCACCAAGCAGTTTAAACAATCCGCTGAAATAGACCTTGGCGGCCATGCCTTCGATCCCCAGCAATGACTCGCAGTTCGAAATAACTTCCGCCTTTCGGCGAAAACGGTCCAGCTGGTCAAGCAAAGGCTTCTCAGTTTTTGACAGGTGTCGTCGCAGCAACGTTCGGCAGTTACGAATTTTTCCCGATATCAACTGACGGGCAATTTTGATCGAACGGCCTGAATCCGCCGCAATCGCGTACTGCTGAATACGAAGTTGCACGTTCTTATGAACAAGGCCGGTGGTCATGCTGTGGAACCAGCCACCGTAACTGAAGTGGCAGACGGGAATACCGCGAGAAGTGACTTCCCTGAGTGCCTGAGCTGATACCATCACGCTACCAAACAGGCTGACCTGAGACACGTCCATCAGTCGGCGTTCACCCAGGACTTCACCCTTCTTTTTGATCTGAAGTCGGTCGCCGGTCTTGCACAGCATGGCGCCCTGTTCCTGAATGTACAGCGGCAGAGCGTTGCTTCGGGCCGGCAGCAGTTTGCGAACGGGAGGTTTCACGAAGGCTTTGTCTGCGGCACGCCTTTCACCGGAACTCGGCGTGACGTGATTGCTGTCCGCTGCCATCGGAACGTCCACTCCTGCGATCTGGCTGCCTGACGAATTCTCAACCGACGAGTTGATCGGTTCCGCGTCCATCAACGCATCGCCAAATTCCGCTGATCTTCGCTGAGCCCCCGTGGATGTCCATGTTCCCGGTTCGTGTTTCAAGAACGTCACTTCGTCGGGAAGGCAAATACCCACCAACGAGCAGCGGGGACACTTGGGGCTGTCAACAAGCGGCGGCGGAACGTAAGTCTCTGCAGCGGTCTTCCGAAACTCTTCCAGTAGCTGCCGAGTTCTGGCAATCAGCTCATCATCAAACGGAATCGTGACCCGCTTTTTTGACGCAATGAAGTACAGCACTCCTTCATCACTCTGAAATCCGTTCTCTCGCAGGATCAACCCCTGAGCACACACTTGAACACGCTCCGGTTCGTAGGCACCTTCCGGAACTTTGGGTGCCCTGCCGCGTTTGTAGTCGACGGGCGTGGCTGTTGTTCCTTCCAGTTCAAGCACATCCAGCTTCGCGATCAATCCTTCGTCCGGTGCGGACAACAAGATAGACCGAGCGTGAATAGTGTCTGCGCGCGCTGCAGCCCCCTTTTCTTCCACTCTCGACGTTTCGTGTTCTACGCCGGGAATGTTTTTCCGATCCGCTTTGTCGACTCGCCGATGACCAAACGACCCCTGCTTGGTCTCCAGGTTATCTTCCCATTCTCCGTGTACGAACTCCAGGTAGCCCAGTCGAGCACAATAGGTAAATTCGTTCAACATTCGAACCGGAACCAAGTCCGGTACCTGAAACGTCTCTACAGGGGACGGCGTTGAGGGTCGGGCAGAGGCAACGGTGCCTTCATGACTGAGTCCGCCTGTCGAAGTGACTGTGTGCGGCGATTCGCTTGCAGGTGGAGTTACTACGGATTCAGGTGCGCCAGCGTCACGGTTGGAAACGTGGGAAGTTGGTCGAATCATTAAAGAGTCCTCCGGTCAAAAGCACAAACGGATGGACCTCCATGCGAAAGATCAGGACAAACCATCTGCCCAGATCTCCCATCCTACGCCCGCCCCTGGACAGATCCCGTCCAGCCCGGGACGCCCCGGCACGCGATGGCGTGGGACGAGGGAAGATAAATGAGACACTGATACCGCCGAAGTCGTGGTTCTGAACAGGCAGTGTGCGCCGGGCTGGCAGGCGAGTCGGGTATGTCAGTGCCCGGATGTTCGGCTATGTAGCTACGCGGCGGCACCCAACACATTTCCTCTTCTTCCAAATGTATGAGCCCCATAATTTCCGCTCTATGCACCAAGCCAACCGGAGGGGCGGCGGGTTGGGTTCAGAACCAGGACGCAAGACGTAACCGCCAGGCTCGTCTTCCGTGAGTCGGAAACGCCCACGGCTAGGTGCTGCAGCCATCTTCGGGGCTAACGGCAGTCGTCGACCTTCCAGCAAGAACCCGTAATCCCTCCCACTTGTGGCGCGTGTCACAGCGGCCGCAACTTCTTCGCACACCACGACAGCCGTCCGGTCGACGGTGCACGAAGAAAGCCACGGAACGCGGTGTCAGCACTCCAAATTTGAGATTCAGTTGTCAAAGAACGGTGGGTTAGAAAATGACGCACGAAATCACCTTGGAGTCAATTGCCATCTTTCTTTGCTGAATCAGACACGGCATGAAATCGTCCCAACCCAAAGTGCGACGCATAGCCAAGACAAATTGGACCGATGACGGGTTTGGCGAGCTCAATCCGAAGTCCGAATCCAGCGTCTGATGGCGGCAGTCGGCCCCCATGAGTTCGGACATGCTGAAAATGTCGGAGCCGCCTAAGGTGGCGATCATTGCTATCGCCGTCAACGTTTGGATGCAGAATCTGGAGGCTGACCAATTCTGCGCCGTAGCGACTCACCAACTCGTTCTCGATCTGGCCCTCTAGCGAATTCTTGCCGTTCTTTTTCAGGAATCTCGGTGCAACGAAGGGCGTCGCCGAGACCCATGACGTTGATCCCGTCTCTGGTCCCAGAAGATCCGCTACACCGTGGCTGAGTGATTCCGGTAATTGCCATAGATCGCTTAGGCTTCCGCGACCGACGACGGAAACCTGCAGGTCATCTTTGGTCTTCTTTGTCCACGTGCGTTTTGCCGAACGAATCGCTTCCTGAGCGTCTCCACCAAGTCCCATTGGAGCCCAGACAAGGATGTGGTCGAGGTGGCCATCGGAATCCAGATCAAGCGGAAGGATGTGAGCGTGTTCGTGATTGCTCTTCAGTGGTTTGCCGAACTCGTCTCTTCCAGTGAGTTCCGGGCAATGGACCCGCAGCCCCTTGCCAACACGACCGACGATCGCGCGGTGAAAGAGTTCCCCCTGTGGCAGAGTTCGGGTCACCGACGGCAACGCCGATTTGTTGCGACTGGGTGTGGCGATTGCCAGCAGCACGGCTTCGACTGGATTGGCCTGCGGAGATTGGGGGCGAGACGGATGTGACACAACGAGCGAGTCGGATCGTCGCCAGTATAAGACTCGTTGTGACCCGGGCGGCTGACTCCAGCGATGTTCCGTCTTCCACCACGATGTATCCTTTTGCAGGCAGTCGATGAGATCAATGGGGTAGCCAGCCACCGCAGCGTCGCGCTTCTTTAAAAGGGCTTTCGAAGGCGTCTTGCCGTCCGGTATGGGATGTTCCGCAAGTAGAGATTTCGTTCGCGTGGTCCTCCAGCTGGAATAGGCTTTTGGTGACGTTGATGCCACAAGTTGAACCTGCTCCCATTCGGGCCCAGGGTAGACTCCGTCGCGATGCGGGTAGGCCCGGTCGTGCGATCTGATTGCCGAGAAATCGATGTCATCGTCGATCACAGTCCCTTCCACCCAGCTCTCGCTGCGGCCCAGATATCCTAGGTGCTCGACGAGCGTGGTGAACATTTTTTGGCATTCGCCGTCTAGCTCGCGATCCCAACGGACGACCAATTCTCCATCGTCGACGTTGGCCCACGTGTCAAAAACAAGAGTGGTGTTTTCAAGCTGCGACTTTCCCAACTTTCCGGTTGGCATGTAATGTCGACTGTGAGCCGAACTAGCAGACGGAAGCAGATATTCCGGCAGTACAGCAGCAAGCTGTTCAATCAGTCGCCTCGCAACATCCGGAACCTCTTCCCATTGCTGCGTGGCGTAGCCAACAGCGATGAATGCGCGTAACAAACGCCACGGACTAGGCGGCCACTCGATTTGACCTTCATTGACGTGATGCCCCCACGGCGTCGCGTGATAGCGACCACCGGGAAACGTGAGTTTCATCGTTGGCATCAGGTCTCTTCCTCATTCAAATTATCGCCAGAGGAAGTTGTATCTTCCTTCTTTGCTTTGGCTTTCTTGAGTTTGTCTTCGAACGCGACCGTCTCATGTGTCATATGATCCTTGCACTTCTTGATCGCGGCTGGCAGGGCATCTTCCAATTCGCTGAGTGAAGGCAGTACGAACCCGTCCGGGCGATTAGCGGTGATTTCATCTGGCAAGATCGGCTCCAGATCACAGGCTGTGCGAAGTCGTAAATCTCCGTCGAGCAGTCGGCGGACTCGGTGCAGCGCGAGTAGAATCAAGAGATTGGTGGCATCATCACCGAGTCCGTAGCCTCGCAACTGAGCGATGTCGAGGTTGAGGTAACAGACGATGTTACCGGTATATTCGTCGCGAGCGAACGGAACATTGCCGAAGCCGGCCTTCGTGTCTCCGGATGGGTTGACGTGATCATTCTTGACACCACCAGACGCCGCGGTGCGTACTTCTGAGGCTTCGATGAAAGCCGATAGTGCTCGCGCGATTCGTAGTCGACCGCCAGCAAGTTCGCTCTTTGCCAGAAAGAGACCGTGAATCAGACTGCCAACATCATATTTGAAGACCACTTCAGCTAACACTCTGCGATTGATCGGACCTTCGGACAGTCCTCCCAGCTCTCCCTTCAATTTCTCGATGAACGTCGTGTCACTCGCTTCAAGAATGTACGGGCTGTTCAGTCGATGAGCCTCCAGCATCGTGTCTGTGAGAAATTCTCCCTGCCGAGTCACCGTGACATGGCTGATCCCTTCCAGCGGTTCAATGGGTTGGTTCTCGACTGGATCCCAGCAGACCGTTTCCAGCCGGTTCGCCATGCTCTGAGCGCTTTCGACCAGCAGCTTGCGACCTTTGCGGGTCTGGTATTCGGCGGCTCCGAGGTTGGGAAAGCCGGTCGGCTGAAAGCGATCCGACTGTACCGGCTGCAACGGCACCGCGAATAGCACGCGCGTGGCATTCTTGAGCGATGAAAGATCAGGCATTGGGTTCTCCAGAAGTAGAGTTGGGAAAGAGAATTCTTACGGCACGTTCGGCCGTCGCTTTTGAAACAGGAAATGCCAGCGCAGCGGCCCACAAACGAGCGGTCTCATCGTCGGCCAGGGCGGCTTCGAATGGGATTCGCAACCCAGTGGCCCATAGGCGTCGTTTGGCGATCGCAACCGCCGCCGTTCCGTCACCCGCCAGCAGCCGGCGGACCATTGACGGCTCTGCTTTGATGTCTAGGTCGCCAAGTTTCCAGGGAAGGCATGCCAGCCTGAGAGCCAGCCACGCTTCGTCCGGGTGTTCCCTACTACGAGGCTGTCGAGGTTTGTGCGCGAAAGGATCCTTGTTCCAAGCACGCCAGTCGATCGCCATCAACGCGCGAGCGAGTTTCAGGACGCGAGCTAAATCTGCGTGTCCGTCGATCAGGGATGCAAGGTCCGATAGGGAAGCGTCGCATTTTGCTGCTGCCTGCAGAGGCAGTCTTGCGGAATCATCACTGTCGCAGAAGCGCCGCAACACGACGGCTCCACAATCGACGATCGCGTCACGACCGGTCGCCACAACCTGAGGATCGTTGCAGAGTCGCTTGTCTGAAGTCTGGTATCGTCGAGCTCCCGATTGCAGGGGAAGGAAGTGGTGCCGCACGGGCCAGAACGGTTGATAGGATGTTCCGCTGGCCAGAGCCAGTGCGAGTCGCACTTCGCGGGCATCCGATTCATGACTTTGGTCGTAGATGGCCGAAACCCATGCGGGTTTGAGCCGCGGTATCGGTCCCGCAGCGAAGGCAGTACCCGCAGCCTGAATGCCCTCAATGTCGGCCGCAGCATCAAGAATCAACCGCCAGCGAGCCGCAGTGCTATCGTGAGTCAACGCTGCGAAAACAGCATCGGCAAGACGGCGTTCAGCGTGAACCAGTCGGGCGGTAGTATGGCTTTCTCGCGCGAGCCGCTGCAGTTGATTCATCCAGCCCGCAATATCATCAATGAGATGCGATTGCGGGTTTTCACGGACGCTGATTCGACCAACGGGTACGGCCAAAGTGGACTGACCGTTTCGTTCGAGAAAGCTGTATCGGACGAACGAATCAATTCCGCGGGCGACCCCGAGCCGCGAAATCGCGAGAGCAGCGTCGATGGGCCGATTCACCGTATCGCGTTTCAGTTGCATGCGAGCGTCGCCGAGCAACGCCGAGACATCCCCGAATGTTGACGGCCGCGTCCAAATGGGCATCCACTGTTCACCGCGCGTATCCTTTTCGTTTCCGGGGGATGCGTGTCCAGCAGCGTGTGAATGTACAACGAATGGAGCGCTGGTGCTCGTTCGGGAATTCGCCGTCATCCGCCGAGTAACTCGGGCGGAAAACGGAATTGTGCCTTCCATCATTAGCACAAAATCCCACGCATTGACTAAAGGCGCACCTTCAGCTCCAGTGTTGCTGTTTGGTCCGCCGCCGCTGCCCGGTAGAAACTGACCAATTGCGTTGACGGCTAGCGCTGATGACAGTTCAGACCAAAGTGAATTCCGCAGCAGCTCCGCCGTATCTTCGAGCGGGCCTCCTGTTTCGGAACTTAGGTCGAACAGTTCGCCGACTCGCTGCATCGCGTTGTTTGTAAAATCGAAGTTGCCATCGTTTCCACCGGTTCCGAGCAACGACGGGTACTTCGGTTCCTGGTTTTCGTCAAGGACTACGCCAGCGGCCAGCCAATCTGCGTGTTGACCGCGCCAGAGACGGCGGCAGTCAGGAATGAGCGCCGCCTTCCGCGTCTTAAATAGTTTGTCGGCGACCCGTGTGATTCGCTTGTAGCCGGCTTCTTTCTTCAATTTGTCAGCCTGAGATCTTGTCGGTGGTTTGTCTGCATCGCTCACCAGAAGCAGCAGCGTCTCGATTTCTGCGTTAAGATCGGCAGCCTCTTTTTCGGTAATGTCTGCTTTTAGGGCATCTCTCAGTTCTCTGAGAGTCGTACGATAAGCCACGCTTTGTTGAAGGTGTTGGCGTTGTTCAGGCGACTGGAACGACTTGGTGGTTTTCGTGCGGTCTTTGATTGCTCGAATCGCTGCATCGGCACCGCTGACTTCGTCCAGCAGTTGTCGAGCGGCAGCGATTCCCTCACGGAACGCAGCGAATCGTTCCGCGGTAGATTCTTCCAATGGGACCAGCCCCTTGTCATCCGCCTTGAAGAATCCGCACCCCTTGTTCCACGGCGAAAGGAACGGCGTCGGTGAATAGTCCTCCAAGAAGAACCGTTCCAACTCCGTCCGATCGAACTTAGTCATTAAGCAGAAGTGCTCGTTCCTCCACCATCCTCGCGCCGATGGATCGGCTTGTTCCGCGATAATCCTCAGTATGCCGAGCGCCTTCAAGTACAGGGCCAGAGGTGCCGGGCTACAGCCAGTGATGTTGTGGCCGTACTGACTCATGAGTTCACCGCCTTTACAAATTCAATGTCTTCCGTCGTGCGACGCGACGCTGCCACGTCGGCAGCACGCAGAATGGCCTCCAGAGTTGCCAACGTCGCCGGACTATATCGAGCAATCAATCCCTGACACCGTTCTCTCCAACTCGCCCCTGTCACAGGCGACAAACCCATTGCGGCAGGCTCCAGGCTTAGCGGGAGTTTAGGCTGAGGCTGACCGCCGCCACTTATTGCAATCGCCGGAAGAACATCGTCGTTTCGAATTCCACGAATCGGCAGACCTCGCTGATCGCCAAACCGTGCTGTGTAGTTCTGGTCAGCCGGTGAGGCGTGCAAAGCAACGCGAACCTTCCCGTGATGACTTCCCACGAGATACACCAGCAGGTTAAATTCTTCTGCCGTGCAATTCAGCACTTGCTGAATCTCCGGTGTCGGCGGACCCGCAGGCTGCGCCAAGTCGTCAACGCTCGTTCTGAGGTCTTGAGGCACCTCTTGCCACGGCCCTAGCAATGCGGCGTGGTCTGGTTGATAGAGCCGAAGAACTGTGAATAAAGCCAACGCACTGGCGAGTTCATGCCGGAACGTCGGACGCAATTCGAAATTATCGACCGTGGTCTCGAAGCGATACATGCGGCTTGGTGGCTTTCGCCACGCCGAATTTGGCCCTTTGGCAAGATCGACTCGGTCTGGCCGATCTTCGCCAGCCGCGTCCTTGATCGCTCCCTGAAACGCAGCGTGAGACTTTCCAACATCATGCCAACGAGCGGCCAGTTTCAGAATCCGGCAAAGGTCTTCAGGAAGTTCCAACTGTTTGGAAAGCATTTCGACCTCGTCAACAACTTCGTCAGAGTGGAAGGCGATGGACTTCCACTCGCTTACGCTGAGTGCCTCGCTGTCATGCTGTTCGTCAGGCAGATCGAGCAATTCATGGTCTTCTTCGATCGCTTCCTCTGTCGGAGGCGATACGAAAACGCTTGAATCCGGAGAAAAACCCTGTTCGAGCGTGTACCCGCCGCAGGATGCGTCAACGCAAACTGTGCGTCCCGGCAGCAGGTCTTCGCGACGAGCTTCCTTCCATTCTCCGTCGAGCCAATCCCATACCCAAGCTCGCATACTTTTGCGAAGTTTCGGTTTACGGTTCGACTTTGTTTCGCTACCGCAGAGCCAGTCCCGAGCTTTTAAAAACGGGACTGAACAAAGTTCACGTCGCTGCGGGTGCCGCTTCCTGTCCGGATCTTCCTTTGCCGGTATTCCCGCCCAAAACACCTGCAGGTCGCGTTCGTCGCCGCTGCGAATGAAGCGACTGATGTCCAGGTCTGCTCCCGTCAAGTCCGGCGTTGTGTCGAACAGTTCGTCGAATTCGTTGCGCATCAGCAGATGTTGCGGATCGTATGGATACAGACCAGCCCTCGCATCGGCGTCAAGTCGCTCTTCGAATTCTTCAAGGCTGCGAATGCCGACATCGGTCAGCAATTGAATCGCAGACAGCGTCCCCGTCAGTGTCTCCGCTTCGTACGGTGCTGACGTTTTTTCATCGTGTCCGCGATCGATGACGAAAACTCGACCGGCCCCTCCATATCGCGAGCAGCGACCGAAACGCTGAACAAGACTCGGCCACGGAGCCAGTTCGGTGACCAGACAGGTTGCCGAGATATCAACTCCCGCTTCGACAACCTGAGTGGCAACGATGATCCGATCAACAGTTGATCGGCATGCAGCGCGGTTGAGGAAATCTTCCCGCCATGTTTTGCGTTCCGCCTGACGAAAACGGCTGTGCACCAAGCGAACGTCTTCCACATCTCCGCCCTTCGTCAGAGCCGTGTACGTTGCAACTGCACGGTCAACTGTATTGCAAACAACCAAAGTGATATGCCCGTAGTCGCTCGCTTCCGACGCTGCGTGTTCCTCCAGAATACGAGTCGCGAAGGATTTGTGATCCGTCGAATCCACCGCTTCGATCGTCAAATATTTTTTGACTTCCCACAGTCCTCCCTGGCGTTCGTCGGCCGTCGCCACCGATAGTTTCGAAATCCAGTCTGCGTGATGCCTGTCCGTGTCCACCGTCTTCAACCAATCCGGTTGCAACGTTGCCGACATCCACCACGTGTACGCCGGTCGCAGTGCCATTTTGGCGTCCTGATCGCGGTAGGCCTGCAACTGAGCCGACGTTGCAAGTCCAACATCCATCAGTTGCACTTCATCCATAACCCACAGGGCATCCTGGTTCAGCAGGCCGAATTCGACCGGCCAACGAGCCCGACCGCTGGCATAACCTCGATTCATGGCTCGCGAGAGCAGCATGTCCTGCGTGCCAATTAAGATCCACGGACGATGCGGCTCCAGAAACCACTCTTCCATATCTTCACCGCCCATCAGGACTCCGACTTTCGGGCGTTGGTGCTCCGGCATTTTCTCACAAAGCGATTCAGCAACGGCCACCGTTTGTTCAACCAGCACCCGCATCGGCAGACACCAAACCAAGCGACGAGGCCATTTCGTGCGAACCGCCTCATCCGGATTCGCCAGCGCATTCCACGCCCATGCGGAAAGCACACCTTCCGTCTTCCCATCGCCCGTTACTCGACGGACAAGACGGCTGCGGACTTCTCCATCGGCCGCTAAGTCGGCCTGCCACTGCCGAGACTCCGGGTGGTCAGTCAAGCTTCGGAAAAAGGAGCTGAAGTTTTTCAATTCTCAACCTCCAGATGAAAACAACTTGGAAAATTCCCGGTGCCATTCACGATGCTCGTCGCCTGCGATCTCTCCGGTGTTTCGAACATAACATATGCTTCCGCCAGCACCGACTAACCGTTCAAGAAAGTTTTCCTACAGAGATGACACTTCTGTCGTTGGGCATATCCTGTCCGGCTACGCAACTCGCCCAAAGTGCGAGAGCAATTCAATCGAAGACGGCTGGTGATTTGACTCGATCGCATCATGAAACCTGCGCACGCTGGTGATTCGAAAATGCATTGCCGCTGTTCGATCTATCCTCGCGGCGGCTATATAGTTTCGAAGGCCTGCGATCTGGCTGATGCGTCGTTGGGGAGCTGGGTCTGGCTGCGGGAAATTCGACCATTGACCGAAATGACCAGCTCCGCTTTGCGCGGCGCGCGATCGACCACGGTACGTCGGAAAACTCGATTTGGCCCCAAGTCTGCGAAGGTGTAGGCGTTGCCGTGGGCGCTCAATGTTAAATGCACTTTGGCTGATTGAGGTAGCGGAGGGACTGGCGATTCCATTGTATTTCCATGCGGAAGTCATGGCTGTCACTTTGCTGTCTCCCGCGGGGAACTGTATGTGCTCAGCATCTGCTGGACTTCCTGACTAATTCTGTCAACCAGCTCCGGCGGCTCCAGCACTGTCGCGTTTCTTCCGAAGGACAGAATCCATTTCAAGATTTCCTCAATGTCCGGCAGTTGAAATTCGGCCATCAACGTTCCGTCATTCTGTGGAAACAACTGCTGGCTATGATGCCAGGTGGATTCCTGCACATAACGGGCGGCAGACCTGGTGAACCGAACTCGGATTGTTTGCAAGTCGTCTTCGCCGCTGCGCCAGACTCCAAAGGAACGACTCAGCCAGTCCTGAAGATCAAACTCCAGTGGTACCTGATACTGCAGGTTCTGCACATCGACCTCCTCAATCCGGTCCAGCTTGAAGTTGCGAACCTCGGCACGTCGCGACGACCAAGCGATCACATACAAACTGCCTTTGTGAAAGACCATCCCCAGCGGATACACTTCCTGTTCCACCGCCTCCGTCGCCTGCATAGACTGATAGATGATCAAAGTGACTTTGCGGTCCTCGATGGCGACCATCAGGTTGTCGATCATCTCGCCACGCTCGCTGTAGTCGCTGGCTCCCACTGCGGTGGCATGCAGGCCGGCATTGAGCTTTTCGATGTAGCGAACGGCATTCTCCCCGATCGCCCCTTTGATCTTTCTTAGAACACTCCGGTTTCCTTCCCAGAACGGCGTCCCGGCCAGCGGCTCCATGAATCGTTGGCTCATGTGAATGGACAGCAGCTCGGTGTAATTGAACCCCACCTGATCCGCCAATGGCGTCATCCGCCAGCGTTTGACACCTCCATTGCCAATTCTTTCTTTGATGTCGAACACGTTCTGCAGCACCTTGAGGTCTCGCCGAATGGTCTTATCGGAGACTTCGGTCTCCTGAACCAACTCCTGAATCGTGCAGCCAATTCGTGATGCTTCCAGCATGTGCAGAAGATCCCATTGGCGTACTAGCTGCGGTGATCCGGGCATGGAGTTGATGTTAGGAGGGTGGTTGGACAGATCCTGTCCAGCGGGTCATATCCCCTTTTCAGGGGAGTGAGGAATATTCACATTACGCACAAACCTCTCGTATTCAAGTGCACAGGCGTTCACGTCACCCACCGCGGGGCAATTTGCCGAGAAACGCTGAAGGTTGAGCCGAACGGGTGAGCGATCCGCCATGTAACGGTTGACTAAGTGGGGCTGTATTCGATGCCATCAGGGCACAGGTGATCGGAGACTACCGTCGCTGCACGAAGGGTCTGCGAGCCCTCTCCAAATGAGTGGGAGTGGGAACAGCACCGTTTCGACGTGGGCCGTCTTCGTCTTGCAACAAGTGACTGCCGACACTCCGTTGAGTTAAGGACATGACCTATGACAGCTAATGTCACAGTTGTTTGATTCTGAAAAATTCTATCGCGGTTCAGGTAATACAGGTGGGCGTTGGAATGGGGTCAGGGCCACCCCCCTTGCCCGTGTTTCGGACGGTCGTTCCTGTCTCCTCAATTCCGGCCGCAGCGTTGGTTGTCATTGTGCAC
>JBDONA010000122.1:0-13552 GCA_039831575.1 Fuerstiella sp.
GGACAACCGGTGATGTGCACGGCGATTTTCTGTGATTCCAGACCGTGTTTGGCCATCTCCACGTCCAGTTGATCAATCACATCCGGAAGAATACGCTCAGACTCCGTGATGGAAAGACCACACGTTGGAAACGCAGGACAGGCCACGGCGTAGCGGCGAGCCAACGACAGTTCGTCGGCGTTCTTGATTCCGTGTTCAGCCAGCAAACCGTTGATCTGTTCTTTGTCAGCTGGATCAATGTCACACAGAATCACGCTTTGCAGCGCCGTCAGGCGTGTGTCCATCCCAAATCTCGTCAGGATCGCTCGCAACCCCGACTTGATCCGCAAGTCACCGTCATCTTTGATGCGACCGCTTTCGATATTGATGCCCAGGAACAGTTTCCCATCACCCTGCTCATACCAGCCGATGTGGTCTTCGACACCAGTGACGTCGGTGGCATGTGGCTCGGGCAATGACTGACCAAAATACTCTTCCACCTTCTGCTTGAACGCCGGCAGCCCCCATGATTCGATCAGGTACTTCATGCGAGCCGTCTTGCGGTCTGCGCGGTTACCGTGATCACGCTGCACTTTGACAATCGCTTCGGCGACGGCAAGTACCTGATCAGGTGTCACAAACGTCAGCTTGTCGCCAATTCGCGGATAGGTTTTTGCAGCCGAAGGCGTGGTTCCCATTCCGCCACCGACAAGCACGTTGTAACCCGTGATCTTTCCGTCCTCGACCACGGCCAGCAGTCCGAGATCCTGCGTATAAACGTCGACACAGTTGTCGGCGGGTTCGGCGATGGCCATCTTGAATTTGCGCGGCAGGTAGCGTTCGCCATAGATCGGTTCTTCGACCGGCTTGAAATCCGCCACGTTTGTCTTTTCGCCGTCTTCGTCAGACAGCCAGATGTCAAAGTAGCCGGTCGTTTTGGGTTTGAAGTGATCGGCCAGTTCCTGAGACAGCGCCTGCATTTCATCGTGAACAGGATTGTTTTTGTACGGTGCCGGGCAGCACATCACGTTGCGGTTCACGTCGCCGCACGCGGCAAAGGTCGTCAGCATGGAGTCATTGATGGCCCGGATCGTTTCCCTCAGATTGCTCTTCAGAACTCCGTGCAGCTGGAAGCCCTGACGAGTTGTAATTCGTGCGCTGCCGTTGCCGAGTTTGTCGCACAAATCGAGTTCTGCCAGGAACTGCTCGGCCGTCACTCGACCACCGGGAATCCGCGTTCGCACCATGCACGAATACGCCTTGCCTTTTTTGGTGCCGTCCTCGTTCTTTTCTTTGCGGACGTCGCGATCGTCCTGCAGGTAGCTGCCGTGATGCTTCAGCAGTTGCCCGGCATCGCCGCTGAATTCAGGCTTGTCGTTCAACAACTCTTCGGGGATGGTGCCACGAAGCTGATGGCTGCCTTCTTTGAGATGTTCCAGCTTGCTGAGTTTGACTTCTGCCGTTGACATAAGACTTTTTCCGAGCCATCGAGTTACGATACGTTGCCGCGATTGTTAGGAGAATCGTTGCCCATATTTGAGTATAAGGGGCGGTCAATTTTGTGAACAGTCGTTTTGCTCAGTTTGCGTAATCCAGGAAGTGTCCGTCCATGAGTTCCCGCGACAGAGTCATCCTGTTTGTTGCCGAAGGCTTTGGCCTGGGAAGAATCCGATTTGCACCGGGTACCTGGGGCAGTCTGTGGGGTCTTCCGCTGGGCTGGTCGCTGGGCTATTTCCACGCGTCGTTGTGGTCTCGATTGGCGGTGGCAGCAGCCATGTTTGTGATCGGAGTGCCGCTCTGCAACCGTGCCGCCAAACTGCGAGACACGAAAGATCCCGGCAGCGTGGTCTGGGACGAAATCGCCGCGTTCCCGCTGGTCTATGCATTTGTACCCCGCGACGGGCACCAACAGTGGATCGTTCTGGTCCTGGGCTTCATTCTGTTCCGGATCTTCGACATCTGGAAACCGCCACCCGTGCGTCAGTGTGACAAGCTGGGCGGCGGTTTTGGCATCATGATCGATGACACAGTGGCTGCGTGTTACGCGGCTGTATTTCTTCATTTGCTGACGCGTGTGATGTAATCCTCAGCGACCGCCAGGTCGTGCTGCAATCTGCGGGATTCGAGTGACGGTGGGGCAGTCTGTTACTGCCTGCGTTGCGATGGCTTTTCTGAACCTCCTTGCCCAACTTCAGGCGAAGACTTCCGGTGTCAGGGAAAAACCGGGACTCCGGGCACCAGGTACCTGATTTGTTTGCATCACTCGGTCGCCAACCAATATCCTGTCAACGACACGTCGTGTGTCCCGTTCGTTTCCTTCTGCCACCCAACACAAAACCATGACCGACATCCACAAACTCACTCGCAAGCTTCAGCGCAAGAACGATTCGAAAATCATCCTGTACGTGGGCGACGGCCTTGGTGGACTGCCGCTGGAACCCGGCGGCAAGACGGAGCTGGAGACCGCCAATACTCCGAATCTGGACGCACTTGCTGGACGAGCATCGCTGGGCATGAGCATCCCGGTTCTGCCGGGAATTGCTCCCGGCAGTGGACCCGGGCATCTGGGTTTGTTTGGCTACGATCCGCTGCAATACGACATCGGTCGCGGAGTGCTGGAAGCCCTGGGGATCGACTTTGAACTCGGCCCCAACGATGTCGCGATTCGCGGCAACTACTGCACGATTGACGGCGATGGCAACATCACCGACCGTCGGGCCGGACGCATTGCCAGCGAGATCGGAGAGAAGCTGTGCGAGAAACTGGACACGATTGAAATTCCCGGCGTTGAAGTCTTTGTCCACCATGTGAAGGAATACCGTCTGGTGATCGTCTTCCGCGCCGAAGGGCTGGGCGGCGATGTTGACGATACCGATCCGCAAAGAACGGGCGTCCCTCCTCTGGCACCAAAGGGCAACGACGACGCGTCAAAAAAAACCGCCGAAGTCTGTGTCGAGTTCCTGCGTCAGGCGGCTGAAGTTCTGAAGGACGATGCGCCCGCCAACCTGCTGACGATGCGAGGCATTGCAAAGATGCCGCCAATCCCTACCTTTGAAGAAGTCTACGGGACCAGAGCTGCTGCGATTGCCGTCTATCCGATGTACCGTGGACTTGCGCGACTGGTCGGGATGGATATTCTGGATGCCGGTCAGACACTGGATGACCAGATGAAGTGTCTGGAAGACAACTGGAACAACTACGACTTCTTCTTCGTACACTTCAAGTACACAGACAGTACCGGCGAAGACGGAAACTTCGATGCCAAGGTTCAGCGCACGGAAGAGCTTGATTCTGCCATTCCGAAGATGACCGCGCTGAAGCCCGATGTTCTGGTTGTGACCGGCGACCACAGCACACCGGCAAAGATGAAAGCACATAGCGGCCACGCAGTGCCAACATTGCTTGCGTCGGACATCTGCCGGTTCGATGGATCAACGTCGTTCGGCGAAGCCGCTTGTCGGATCGGCGAACTGGGCCAGTTTGAAGCGAAGTACCTGATGCTCCAGGTTCTGGCACATGCCGGACGCCTGGAGAAATACGGGGCGTAGTGCCTCTTCGAGGCTTGATTATGGGGTTTGAGGTTGGCTTTCGGACTGCGTTATGCAGCAAAAACCTTTGCCCCAACCCCAATTCTCAGGCTGGATCACGCAGTCGGTTGTCGTCGCCAGTGAACAGTTGCGTCACCGAGAATCGGTGACGCAATCGGCCCTGCGATTACTGTTGGCCGTAGATCGGTGGCTTCCAGTCTTTCGGCAATCGGCCCTGCGGTCGCACGCCATGGGCGTCATTGGGGATCGGATGAGCTGCTGCATTCTGCAGCGGCAGGTCATCGGGCAGGTGCTTGATTCGGAAATCCTTGTACTGAATCTTCATAGCAGGCCCGATGTGAACCTGCACGGCCAGAACGCCTTCCAGGACTCGACCGTTTGCGTCCAGGTCAATCAGGTCCGCCGTTTGGTTGCCGTCGATCCAGTGCTGGTGATGGTTTCCACTTACCAGAACACGGAAGTCGTGCCACTCGTCGGCCGCAAATTCCTGCACCGGCATTTGGCCGACAACCCACGGGTGCCCCGTGGTGTCGATGATGACTTTTTCGCCCGTGTGTGACAGGATCCGGCGGCCTTTTTCTTCGTACAGCATGCCGTTGTACTTTGGTGTGTTTGCGACAACGTCGCACTGATAACCCGTCACGATGTCCAGTCCAAGATCCGGCCGTGACGTGCCACGGTACTGAATGCCGCTGTTGCCTCCGGCGGTCACCTTCACTTTGACCCGCAGATCGAAATTGCGGATGGTCGAATCCTTCCACGTAATGAAACGATTCGTTTTCAGCGTACCATCCGTGACGCCCGTCAGAGCTCCGTCCTGCACCGACCAATACGCCAAATCGCCCGTCCAGTGCCGCAACGATTTGCCATCGAAGACACGGACGAAACCATCCGCATCGGGGCGCGTACCGATGGCGGCAGACGCTTCCGGATGAGGCACGGTGGAAGTTGTGAATTTGGCCCGCAACGGATCCAGCGGCCCGCCGATTTCGTTCACCCGCGAAGTGGTGCGGTCACGCATCGCCTTCAGCGTGTGGGCGTGCCGAGGATCATCCGCCAGATTGATCAGTTCGTCGGGGTCGTTCTGCAGGTCGTGAAGAAACTCACGGTTGCCGTGATCAAAGTAACGAACGTACTTGAACTGTTCGTTTCGCAGGCCCTCAAACGCGGGGATGCGAGTGCGAACGGCAAAGTGCTCGTGAAACGTTTCTGTCCGCCAATCGGCGGGTTTGCCGCTGGCGACGACTGGCTGCAGACTGTGCCCCTGATATCGTCTGGGGACTTCGACGCCAGCCCAGTCAAGAAAAGACGCTGGCAAATCTAGATTCAACGCCAGCGCGTCAGTAACCTGGCCTCGCTGAGTTACGGGGACACGTGGATCGGCCACGATCAATGGCACGCGGAGTGATTCCTCATAGTGCGACCACTTGCCTGCCAGGCCGCGATTGCCCATGTGATAACCGTTGTCCGCGGAATAGACGATGATCGTATTGTCGGCCAGTCCCGCTTCTTCCAAGGCAGCCATGAATCGGCCAATGGCACCGTCGATGCCGCTGACCATGCGGTAATACGCTCGAATGTTGGTTTGATACCTCTCGTCCGTATTCCAACGCCAGAAGAAACGTTCGCGGTTGATGGTCGTTTTCAGGAAGTCCGGCAGCGCATTAAAGATGGCCGGATCATTTAGCCGGGGCGGGGCGATTTCAACGTTGTCATACATTCCGTCGACCGCTCGAGGCCACGGAAAAGCGCCAATGCCCGGGCGGCGATCGCTGTCTTCGGCGTGGCAGGCATTGAACCACATGTTCAGCGCGAATGGTTTGTCCTTCGGCTGATTCTTCACAAACTCGATCCCGCGATCGACGATCAATTCCGTCGCGTGGCGCAGACTGCCATCGGGTTGTTTTTTGTAAAACGGGTTCCGCCCGATCGCTTCGAACTCGTCAAAATGGTCTTCCCTGCGGAAACCCTTTGGCATCTTGGCATGCCATTTCCCGAAGTAGCCGGTGCGGTATCCGTTCTCATGCAGAATGTCCGAATGCAACTTCTCGACAGCATCGGGGCGTGCCTGATCAGCGTTTGAGGACGTGCCGTAACTACGACCGATCAGTCCGGTCAGAATCGTGGTGCGGCTCACCCAGCAGATCGAATGACTGACAAACGCGTTTTTAAATCGCGTGCCACGCGCGGCGAGTGAATCGATGTTTGGCGTCTGGACGACGGAGTTACCATAGCAGCCGATCGTGCTGATGGTTTGGTCGTCGGTGAAGAAGAAGACGATGTTAGGACGCTCGTCCGCGTACAGCTTTCCGACCGAAAGCGACAACAGCGGAAGAAGAATCAGGATGGTTTTCATGCGAATGACTTGATTTGTTTTGGTTTCGACGCAACAGGCGAACCCACCCGGGCGGTACGTCAGATACGGATGACGGCGACCGTGTCGCCAGTTGGAAGTCTACTCAACACAAGACGGCATAGCACTCGTCAGCGGTGAAAATCAGGGTCAGCGGCAAAGCCGATGGCATGAGGACCGCCCCTGGATGGGGCTGCGATGCAAGCTCGACGCGCAAGCGAGTGGGTCTTATGCGACGGAGAAACACACTTGCCAGTGGTGCGTGCTTGCATCAAGAAACGGCAAGGCTTCGTCAAATTTCACCAGAAGAAATGGTAGTTTACGGCAAAAATCAGCAAGGCAGGGTGTGTGCCTGCACGCACCGCTGCAGTTTGATCTGCACGGACATTCGACCCGATTGTGCCTGAGCGTGATTTGGTGGCTCGGTGCGCGCAAAACGCGGGCGGACTAACGCTCGCACCGGACAGCAGTTCTCCACCGGAAGTGGTGCGTGCAAGCACGCACCCTGCATTCGTGCAGCAAGTTGGTCCACGATTTTTCCTGCACCCCTTCAAACAGGACATGCAGCGGTACCGTCGCTTTGCTGTGTGGTTGCATGCCGAGTTTGCGAACGACATAATCGAATTCCGACTCACGATTTTTGCATCCAGATAGACAGAATGACACCACATGGCATCTTACATCAGATCAATTGCGACGACTGCGACGTTGTGTCTGCTGGTGATGACAGTCTCCGTTGCCATCAGTGCGGAAACGATCGAACTCGGCAACCGGCTGGAACTCTTTGTTGACGATCACCTGATCGACGTGACGGAAGGAGACGTCAGTCGGCAGTTGATTCGCCCCGAACCACAGGAAGTTGTCTTCGAAACCGGCAAGCCATGGGAAGGAAACACGAGTGGGTATTACACGGTGTTTCAGGACGGCGACAAGTACCGCATGATTTATCGAGGCTGGCGGCACGACGAAAAGATGAAAGCGGTTCACAAGGAAGTCACCTGTTACGCCGAAAGCAAAGACGGTATTCACTGGACAAAGCCGAATCTCAGACTTTTCGATTGGAACGGTTCGAAAGAAAACAACATCGTCTGGCTGGGTCCCGGAACTCACAACTTCACTGCGTTTCGCGATGCCAACCCGGCGGCTCCTGCTGAATCGCAGTACAAAGCGTTTGGCGGTATCGGCGACTTCGGTGGCGGCCTGGTACCGTTCGCATCACCCGATTGCGTGCACTGGACGCAGGTCTCTAAAAAGCCAGTGATTACTCATGGTGCTTTCGATTCGCAGAACCTGGCGTTCTGGGACACGGATCGTGGCGAATACCGAGCCTACTGGCGGTACTTTGGCGACGGAGTCCGTGCTATCCGCACGGCGACGTCACAGGACTTCATCCATTGGGAGAACGAAGCGGACCTTGCTTATCCCGAGGGCACACCGAATGAGCATCTGTACACGAACGCCATTCAGAAGTACTTTCGAGCACCGCACCTGTTCATCGGGTTCCCCACACGATACGAACCCAAAAGTCAGCAGGTCGAGCCGATTCTGATGACCAGCCGCGACGGAGTCACGTTTCAACGCTACGTCGACGCCGTCATTCCCCGCACGGCGCCAAAGGACCGCAACCACAATCGCAGCAACTATATGGTCTGGGGCATGTTTCAGCTGCCGGGCAAACCGAACCAGATTTCCGTCTACGGTACAGAGAACTACTACGAAAGCACGCCGGGACGAGTGCGGCGATTCGTGTACCGCGTTGATGGATTTGTTGCTCTGCGTGGAGGTGCCGACGGAGGTCAGGTGACGACGAAACCGTTGCAATACAAGGGACAGCAGCTGTTGTTGAACTACGTCGTCAAAGCGGGCGGTGAGTTAACAGTGGAAGTGTTGAACGATGCAGGTGACGTCATTGGCAAATCGAAAACACTGAATGGCGACGCCGTGGATGGACCGGTTGTGTGGGAGCGGAAACCGGCGTTGGGACAGGGCACGGTTCAACTGCGTTTCACGATCAGAAACGCGGACGTGTATTCGTTGCGATTCAAATAGGCGGCATCGGCCGCGGCGGATTCGAGCTGACGCTTGGAATAAACATGGACGGTTTTCCATTCTCGGCCGCAAACTCGAGTCCTTGAATCTGCGGTTTTTCGTAGCCCTTCCGCGCGAGGGACGGTGAAGTCGACCATGATGGTTCACTCTCCCTCCGGGAGAATCGCGAGGAACGAGCAGAGAGCTACGTAGGCCAGACCTGTGACTACCGATTCGCGTCGCATGCGGCAATGACAAATTCCAGCGCCTTCTTCGTATCTGCGTAGTTGGTGCTGTGACCTCCAGCAGGGCGGTGGATGCTGAGCACGTCGGAATTGTGCCTGCGGATGTTGCCGACAAGACGCAGAACACTTTCGGCGGGCACCACGTTGTCCTGACCGCCCGTTGTAGCGGCCAATGGCATCGAGAACTTCTCCGGAAAAAACTCAGCGCTGCGTCTGCGATATTCTTCGGGAACCTGGGCCTTTGAGCCGCCGTACGATGCGGCGATGGCGTCCTGGAATCGTTCATAGTCCACGAGGTTCGCGGTTCCGTTCAGAGAAACGACGCCGTCGATTACGTTCGGATGCAAGGCGGAAAACGTCAGGGCCGCCGTGCCCCCCATCGATCCGCCGCAAATGATCACTCGCGACACATTGAACTGTCGCTTCGTAGATCGGATGATCTGCAACACGTCTGCTTCTGCGGCTGGTCCCATCCATGATGTCTTTGCTCGATAGTCCGGAGAAACGAGCAACATCCCGTTTGCCGCGGCGACATCGCGTGTTGCCTGACATTCGTCCCGCAATTGACGGACAAACTGCCAGCGATCTGAACCATGCCCATGCAGCGCGATCAACATCGAAATCGGTTGATCCGGCGAAAACCCCTGCGGCCTCATGACCACATACTTCTGCTCAGTGCCGTCGTAGTCGGCAAGGAAAGTTCGGTCGACAACAATTGCAACAGGCGATACGTCGTCTGCGGCGCATGTAAGGGGCGTCGCAAGCAACGTCAGACAACAGGGCAGCAACGCAGCGGAAAAGGTCAACGAATATAATCCATGTCTTTGATTCATGGCATTGAACACTACAGGCAGAAGCATGAAAAAAACTCCGACGACGAAGTAAGAGCCGTTGGAAGCTCAGTTGCCGCGAACCGATTCAGGAAGCGGAACCTGTTCAGAGTGGCCAAGATACACAAGCAGATCCCGCACCTGGTGGTCGGTGAAATCGCGGAGCATGTCTTCCGGCATCATGGACGTGTTGGACGTGATCAGTTCTTCAACTTCTTTCAGCGCCACACGGATTCGCGCGTTCTGAGTGCGGACGACCAGCCAGGTGTCGTCCTGCTGAACCATGAATCCACTCAACAGGCGTCCGTCTGTCGTGAGCACCGTTGTCAGCCGATACGCCCGGTCAATCTCGGCACTGGGATCAATCAAATTGCTGAGGACGTAATCCGTCTTCTTTCGTCCGGATCCGGTCAGGTCAGGAGCAATCGTTCCTCCCTCACCAAACAGCGTGTGGCACTTGGCACACGTACGTTCGAACACCAGCCGCCCCGCGTTGACGTCCCCGTGGGCCATGTAGTCAGCAGACATCAGTTTAGTGTAGTGAGCAATCTGGTCCGACTTCTTCAGCCGCTGAGCATCATCTGCCCATAGTGACTGAATTCGTGTTTGCAGCCGGGGAATGTTGAAGGCTCGCAGCTGTTGCAGTGCGAAGGCGGATACGTCGCTACGATTCACTCGACCGTCCTCAATAGCTGTTAACAGTGCCTCGGCGAAACTGCGACGAGTCGCCAGAACACTAATGGCGTCCTGTTTTTGACCCGGTGCAAATTCTGCGTATTGGTTTAGCAGCACGTTGGCCGTGGACGGAGCATTGCTGATAACAAGAGCGTGCAGTGCATCGTGCCGCAGCACGGAATCTTCTGCCACAAGCTGGTGCAGCATCTCAATCGGCGCGCCGTCCTTCACCTGCAGCAGCGCACGCAGTGCATCACCGCGGTTGCTGACGGCATCCGTTCGGTCGAGCGCCGTTTCGCGGAGACGAGCGACAGCGGACTTGTCGCCAAAGATGATGGCCAGACGAACAGCCACGGACCGTAGCAGAGGTTGCTTTGCGGACGACACCTGCGGATAAAGGCTGCTCCACGATTCGGGGGCCACCTGGTGGCCGCGACCGTCCAGGGCGTCCAGCATACCTTGTAACAGGTCCAGTCGAATCGTCTCATCGTGATTTTGCATCGCCACGTCCACGACGCGCGCGATCGGTGGTGATTTCACGTCCACCATTCGGCGTGCTATGTGTCGTCGGACAAGTGACAGACGGGAAGCCACGGCCAACTGCAAAGCGGCCGTCGTATCAAACGCGACAGCTGGTTCGATGCCATACCAGATCATGAGCGGCAGGTAGGGGTCGGTAGCATCTGCGGCATGAGACACCAACCCTGCGGCGATCGCCAAACGCTGTTCTGTGCTGACGCGTTGTAACGCGCAGGAAAGTTCGAGTCGTACTTTGGGTGACGGATCGTGGTGAGCCATCCTGATGAATTGGCGGAACACGGCCGACGACAGGGAAGAGGCTTCGTGCCGATGTCGGTCAACCAGAAAGCGAACGGCCCAGCGTCGCATATGCTGGCTGTGATGGCTCAGCAATTCCAACAGTTCTGATTCGTTCAGATCGTTAACGACATGCCGCGTCCAGAGTACCCGCAGCTTGAGTAACTCGTCCTTTTCGTTATTGAAGATGTCCCGCAGCCGCTGACCGGCGGCGGCAAGGTCAGTCCCCATCGCTGACCGCTGGTGCAGAATCCTGCGGGCATGGCGAACGAACCACTCGTTCTGATGCAGATGTAAGTCCACCAGTTCGACATCGCTGAGTTGCTGCAGATCAACGTTGGGGCGCGACGGCTGTCCAAAGACCACTTTGTAAATCCGGCCGCTGCTGCGATGACTGCCGTCGCTGTCGTGGCATTCGCCGATGTCGTGCCAGTCAGAAATGTAAACACCGCCGTCCGGGCCGTACTTGATTGACATGCCACGAAACCACGGATCGTTGCCAAACAGAAAGTCTTCGCCGTGTACTCCGACGTAGGTCGACTTCGTGGGCACCAGGATATCGTTGTTCACTCTGTTGCCGTGCAGATTATTCGTGAAAAACGTGCCGCGATACTGCTGTGGCCAGTTGTCGCCCAGGTAAATCATCGCCCCGCAATGAGCATGACCGCCGCCCGCCACCGAGTGAGTATGATAATGCGCGTCCGGATCGTTCACGTCTTGTTGCGATGATTGGCTGGCGGCCGTTGATTTCCGGCTGTTACCCTTACCACTTGTCGGGGCGCGTGAGTTCTGCCATCCACCGCCACCCCAGTGTAAGTGGTCGGTGATGGATTGAATGCGGCCGTACGCATACGGGTTATCCTGTTCTGAGGCGCGCCGTTCGCAATACATACCCGGCACGATGTGCCACAGATGAGCGAGCACGGTGTTGGAGGTGATCAGGTCACCGTATTCATTGAAGTCCGCTCCCCACGGATTCACCATTCCTTCGGCCACCTTTTCAAAAATGTGGTCGACCGGATGAAACCGCCAGATCCCGCGCGTGATACGGGTCCGGCGTTCTTCCGATGATCCCGGTTTGCCGACGAGTGACTTTGTGGATAGTCCGATGGCTCCGTACAGCCAACCGTCCGGGCCCCAGTGAAAGTTATTCAGAACGTTGTTCTTCGATATCTGAAATCCGTCCAGCATTACGATCGGTTCGGAATCCGGAACGTCGTCGTGGTTGCGGTCCGGCAGGAATGACAGTTCGGGCGTGTTGGCGATCCATACGCCACCGTGACCAACGGCCAGACCGGTCAGGAAGCGACCCTTGTCCCAGAACACGGTTCGCCGATCAAACTGCCCGTCGTGATTTGAATCTTCCAGAATGATGATGCGATCGCTGGCTCCATCGGCCTTCCAATCGGGGTGCGAGTAGTTTTCAACAACCCACAATCGACCTCGGTCATCAAAATCAAATGCGATGGGCCGCCTGACGTCCGGCTCGCCAGCGAACAGCGTCACCCGAAAGCCGTCCGGTACGGTGATGCGTGCCAGTGATTCCTGTGGCGACAAAGAAACGTCACTGGCCTGCTGGGTGTTCACGACTCCCGGTGGCAGATCGTCGGCAGCAACCGCCAGTCCACAGAGACAAATCAACGCCAAACAATTCAGACTTCGCATCAACTGAAGATCCCATCAGGCATTCAATACGGTGTCGATCACGCCCGAAGAATTTACTCCGTGTCGACGCATTTCAGGTTGATGAAGATCCTACTTCAGGGCCGGACGTCCTGCACGCAATTCAGTCATTAAGTTTCGATAGAGTGCTGTAACGGATTGTGGTCTCGGACAGTTGGGTGGCATGGACTGAGCAGAGCAAGGGAAACTCTGGTGCGGCAGCAAGCCGTGACCATGCGGGCAATGGCAGGAACGACGGGAGCCCTACTGCTGCATCCACGTTAAGCTTACTAATGCTGACGGTAGCGGAAGTCGCCAAGACTTTCGGCGTTTCCCCTCATTGGTCGAAACTCCTGGCGAGTTCCGCTACTAGTAAACTCAACATGGACAGACCACTGCTTTGTCCTGCCGGTGCTTCAAAGAAGCAGGGCTGTCTGTACGATGGACAGTCTTCACTGCTTGCGAGCAAGCAGTGGCACAGTGCACGGTGGCCGCAGGCGTTCAACAGTGCTGTTCTCAGAACTGCGATGTCGCCAGGGATTCTATTTGCCCACGGACTTCATGGCCGTAGCATACTTATTGGCAAAATCAGATTCGGACATCGGGCCAATCTTGATGCCCGCCTTTTCGAACCACGGTTTCAGACGACGGCTTTGCGCCCACTCGTCGTCCCCGATCTTCCCGTCGCCATTCTTATCCATAGCGGTAAAATATCGTTTGGCTGTTGCTGCGTGCTTTTGCACTTCTTCCGCGGAAGGCCTGGCTGTCTTTGCTGAGCCCCCCAGGCGGATCGCGGCAGATCCTGTGGACCGCGTGCTGCGGTCGCCACCGACGATTGTGACGCGTTCGCGGATGTAGGAAGTGACCTGGGGCTTGCCGCTGGACATGACTTCGTCATAGACCAACAACTCCGACGGTGTCAGTATCCCATCAAAATTCATGTCCATCTCATCAAACTGACTGAGGGACTCGCGTCTGGCCGTGATCCATTCGTAGAGTCCGATCTGACCGTCGTAGTCGATATCCAGCTCGCTGTACTTGGGCGGCAGGTCCACCGTCATTCGCTCTTTTGTGCGAGGCCGAAAGGGACCAAGCACGCCATTCTGGCCGCGACTACGGGCCTGAGAATCGCCACCACGACCGCCTTCGCCGCCACGGCTGAATTGTTCTTGCATGTTGGTACGAAAGTCGTCCATTGACATGCCCGCGCGAATGGTGATGCCGCGTGATTGCATGAATTGCTTCATCTGATCGGACATCTGATTGATTTCGTTCTGGTCAATGCGACCGTCGCCGTTGCCGTCTAATGTCGGACGACCACCTCGATCGCCGCCACCGCCAAAGCCGCCACGAGTTCGATCACCGCCACCGGGTTGTCCACCGCCACCGGGTTGTCCACCGCCACCGGGTTGTCCA
>JBDONA010000184.1:0-3035 GCA_039831575.1 Fuerstiella sp.
CGTCCGGATCGCCCGCCCAATCGCATTCAATGGCAATTTCCTCGTTCGGGAATCGGCCGATATCGCCCCGCTTGGCGTTGTTCAAGGTGGCTATCCACAACAGTTCCAGAGTACCCGCGGTCACCACTCGCGACACGCCAAGCTGTCGCTGCAGGGTCTTGAATTTCATGGAATCCGGCGTTGAGTGCTTCATCAGAATAGACTTCCTTGCTTCACTACCACAGGTGGCGGCTCGAACCCCGGACAGGCGGTTGAAGGCACGGCTGCCGGACACTCCGACAGGTCAACCAGTCCTATGAATCCACTACATTTCGGGCAGCACACGTCTCCCTGCGCGATCTGCCATGTGCGGTTGCACGGTTCGCACCCCAACTGCCCTGCCAATGACCCACAGGTTTCGTACGTAGGCTGGTAGTGCCGACAACCGTTGCAGGTCTTGCTCATGTCCTTACCCGGTTTTGAATTCTGAATTCTCCACACGACCATCGTTCAGGGATCGGCCATGGTTGTAAGAGGCGGTCGTCCAAGCACTCGCAGTCCCCAAACACCAACACTTCATCAGCAAACAGAGTCGGCGACGACATCTCGTCAGGGAAATCAGCCTCATCGTAAATGAAACAGTCTTCCAGTGGATGCAACGCTCCACATTTGCAGACCAAGTGCGGCACGAACTCACATTGAATAAAGACCAACCATAACATCGCGGACAAGTCCTTCAATGAAAATATCCGGCCTCTCACCGGTCCGTCAGATCTCCGCAGCGCCTGACTGCAGCCATGGTTCTGATGCCCCGCAGCGGGTAGCATTTGATTGTCGTGGCAATGCCGCTGCTCCTGCCATGAATTCAGAACGCGACCATAGCGGCGGGTTGCGGCTCTGGCGGTGTCACGGGAATTGGTGCCGTACCGGCGGGAATGCCCGGCCTGATGCGAATGCAATCGACCATCTTTGGTCCGAACTGACACCTCGTCGGAAACAGCGTGATCGATTTGCCAACCCACGCTTCGATCTCATCGCCATACATTCCGGCAATCGTGTTCGCGTTGGTGGCATTACAGCCCAGCCGCTTTTCCATACCGGCGAATGCCAGGACGGCCTGTTTCTTTTTCTTCTCGTCCTCACTGCCGACTTCTTCAATGGTGACATTCGCAATCTGCACTGTTACTTCCTGCCCATGCAGGTGTTCACATTTCACGAAGTCACCGCCGTAGATTTCGTTGATCTTTGTCATCTGAGTTCTTTCAGTTGAACGTTACAGGTTCGCCACCAACCATCAGGTGACATTCATTTGATTGCTTCCAGTAGGGCAGTTCCCATGCATCCGGATCGTCGTAGCCTTTCCATTGGCCGTTGGCGCGGGCCTCGGCAATACGTTTCATGGCCAAACGATATTCGGTTCGCCCCTCAGCAACGGCAACGGGATGCAGTGGCGCAGATCTGACTCCGAATGGGGCGACATTCTCGACTGCAACCAGACAGAAGGTCGCGTCGTTTCCGGTGGCGAGCCGGTACCCATCGAGATAGAACGCGGCCTGCCGGTAGTAACCATAGTCAGCAATTGACTTGCCGAAGTTGTGAGCGTCCCGCGTTGATTTCAGATCTGTCAGCTGCCTTGGCGTCGTGACCTTGTCGATGCGAATCTTGCAGACCAAGTGGGTGATGGGATCTTTCCAGAGGATCGATAACTCTGCCGGACCGTCCGAGCCAAACCATTCACGAGCCAGCTTGTTGCCGTTCAATGAATCAAGCACGCCTTTGAATTCGTCGAATCGCTGTCGAGTGACGACTTCGCAGTCCGCTTCGGCTTGCCGCTCTTCCCACGTGGCAACTCGCTGTTTGTATTCGGTGGTAGCCTTCGGTGACCTAGCGGGTTTGCCGTCGGCCGTTTTGATATCCTTCGACAGATCCGGCATGACGACGTAGCGATCGAGAACGGCGGCTGGCTCGAGTCGGCCTGCATGGCACAGTCGACCAAATCGAAAGGCATCGGTGTCTTCACGCGGATTGTCGAGTCCGTGCTTGTAGTGCCGCGGAGATTTCAGTGCCGGCCCGAGTGACGAATTATTGATCGCGTCCCATGCACAGTACTCCTCGAAGGGAACGTCATGGTAGATTCCGGGTGCTGGTGTCTTCATATGATCGGCTCCACTTCAATAAAACATCCGGAACGAAACCCTTTGCCAGCCCATTCCTTTCTGGCTGATTGAGCTACCACGCACCTGTCGTCGCCGAAGGTGATGTTCGTCAGCGCATCCAGAACGGCCCGAGTGAGCTTGTCGATGTCTGGCCTCTGAATGTGAAACTCGGGAGCTGACGTCTTCAACGTTTCAGCATTGCCACCCGTGCCGAAATGAGACTTCGGTCGAGCAAAACGGAACGTCAACGAAACGCGAACGGGACCGTCGATCAGCGCGTCCTGTTTCGCCGCCGCGTAACTCACCGCAGCACGCCAGTCCTTCAATGCCTCACCAGCACTTTCCACCATCGTCGGGTGTTTGGCGTTGGGACGCATGAATGCCCGCTTGGAACCTTGCGGCTTCGGAGTTCCCGCCACAAAAAATGAAACAGTCAAATGTCCCACGTTCAAACCTCCGTTTCTGTCTTTTGTTCTGTCGGTGCCCCAAGCCACAGGATTCCATATCCGGACAAATCCTGAATGGTGTCTTCGATCGTTTCGTTGACTTGTGCCGTTGTTCCGTCCAATAGTTTTTGCAGTCGCTGAATCTTGTCACTCATCCGGCACTGAATGGCTTCGCGAGGTGTCATGCCCGGAGCAAGCAACGGCGCCTGCCATGCACTTCCTCCGTAATCCGCGTTTTTCCGTAGCAGCAACGCGATCAGCTTGAGTCCTTGTTCCGCAATACGTTTCTGGTCATGCCCGTGCTGCCCATTGTGGGCTTCGCGAATTCGATCTAACCCTTCAGTCATCTCTTTGCCTTGTTGTAAAATGCGGAGGCCGCGCCGAAACCGACGAATGTGCCCAGACACCAGCCTGACGCAGCCCCCGCGAGTGATTCACGACCGAGCACTCAGCC
>JBDONA010000154.1:0-3030 GCA_039831575.1 Fuerstiella sp.
ACGACCTGTACGGAGATATTGGCAACGACAAATTGTATGGCGACTCTGGCCACGACTACCTCCACGGCGGCAGAGGAGGATACCCTCGCCCGTCGAGTTTCGAGCCGCTCTCTGTAGACTTCGGAAGTGACGAGCTACATGGTGGCGACGGCAAGGACAGACTCTGGGGGCAGTCTGGAAACGATGTGCTTCACGGAGGCCGTGGAGTGGATTATCTGATTGGCGGAGCCGTCATGAGTCCGTTGCGCCATGCCCCGCAACTGCAGATCCTGAGACATGCGTTCACGCAGAGACTTCGGGTTGCCGGAGGCGTTACTGTCTGACGAGGAAAAGCGATCGTGTGCCATGAGAACAGCTCCCTGAAAGTGAAAGAAACAATCAGCAAGCCATCACACAAAATCAAACTACAATCGCAACTCAAACCTCGCTACCATGGATCCGCAGCGCAGCGGCTCACTTGAACAAGACGTTGCACCGCAGAACGTTCGTCTTTCAGGTCTTCAGCGTCTTCACCTTCGAGTTCGCTTTTTGGTTGTTTAAACGTTATCTCTTCCCCCGGGCCGCTGAGCGGTGAACCCGGTCGACGCTGAAGCCGTAACGGTTTCATTCTGCAGCATGGTCGGGCAGCGAACCAGCATGCTGCGGGCCATCGCCTCAGCTGGCTGCTGACGTCGTGTCTTCTGTCCTGTGGAGACTTGTCCCGCAGTTGCACTCGTCTCGTCCTTGCTCTTTCAGAATCACAGTTGGTATCCTGCAGTTCTTAAGACCTGCGTTCTCGTACAGGGGACTCACATCACCAAAGTCGCACGCCACGCCATGCCATGCGTACCAAGCGCATGCACCGGAATGCGGTTGGTCTGCAAATTCACAATTGAAGGTCAAACATACACATCCGATGACGCCTGAAGTTTCGTCGGCAGTTCAACTTAAGCCAAGGAGGAGACCTGACGGTTTAGCATCGCTCGTTGTAGGGACGATTTCCAAGAGATCAATCGTTCCTATCCCATTGTCGGCGTCATGCGCGTCAGCCGAAATCGGTCTCCTCCGTTTTTTCTCAACAATCAATGACTGCAAAGATCACCATCCGCGACACTCATCGGGGCGCTCTCTACGAGGATGGCGTCTTCAAGAATATCCTTGGTCCCGGTGCTTACCAGTTGCAGCATTCTATCTGGACCCGCATCAAACGTGAAATCGTGTCCGTGGATATTCGAGACCGTTCGTTGACCATCAAGGGGCAGGAAATTCTGACTGCCGATAAAGTTGCCGTACGTGTCAGCATCCTTGTCAATTTTCGCGTCACCGATGTGAAGGCCGCACTTCACAACGTTGAGTCGTACGAAGACCGCATCTATGAGGATGTGCAGATCAGCACTCGGCGATTCCTAGCCGTCCGGACACTGGATGAAATCCTGAAAGACCGTAACGAGATTTCTGAATCCGTCCGCGAAGACGTGCGAGAATCGGCGGCTTCGTACGGTGTCGAAATCTCGCGTGCTGATGTCAAGGACCTGGTGTTCCCCGGGAATCTTCGTGAGATCATGAATCGTGTGCTTGAAACAGAACGTCAATGCGACGCCATGCTCATTGAAACTCAAAAGAATGCCGAAGCCAGACTCATTCAGGCTCGAGCTGATGAAGAGGTAAATCGAATCAAGCTCGAATCCGACAAAGCTATGGCCGCACAGTTGGAAACCAGTCCCACGCTGCTGAAGCTCCGCAAACTCGAAGCCCTGGAACGAATCGCTCAACAAGGCGGTAACAAGTTCGTCATGGGTCTCGGAGAAGGATTTGCCAAACTGATGTCGGACGATTGAGCTGATACATGGCCCACAGGCCAAAGATGCGAATCGGAGTTTTAAGAAACGCGAAGCCTGAAATCAATGCAAACGCTCGCCGGCCGCTTGAGCTCATCGTTGTGCCACCGCGGAAACTTGAGCGACGGAATTCGGAATGCCCTGCAGGAACTGCAGACTGCAACCAGCGCTCGGTCGCGTCATACGTTGCGTTTTGTGGAAGCAGGGCTGCCCATCCTGCGAATTGCCACGGCCCACCGCGTCTGCCTGAAGGAAGGAAATCCGTTATCGTCCTTTGGAACCACCGCCACCGTTTGACGACGTGGCGGCTTTCAGTTCAAAGAAGCCTTCGCCGATCGTGTCTCGCAGAGCCTGCTGGAATTCCTTTCCGACGGACACCTGACAGTCTTTGCCTGTCGTCAGAATGTAGCGAATCCGTGTATTGCCCGTTTCTGTGCTGGTTGCCGGCTGGGGGTCGGCAACTGCCGTGTTGGTGCTGTCGTCGTTCATGGCCACATGCCCGACGGAAGGACTGAATTCAGAGGCTGCAGCGGATGGCTCAGGGCTATCCACCACCAGCACGACGTCCGTCGATCCGGGGTAGTGGCTCAGAATCTTACGGACGTTTTCCACGTCTTTCAGCGTGTGCAGACTGCGGTCAAATTTGATGGCCACCTGAGACGTGAACTCCCGGTCGGCCTGGTCCAGCGTCATGATGCGGTTGATCACAATATTGGGCTCACGACCGCGGCGATCCACCTTACCCTGAATGATGACGATGTTTTCCGTCTTGATCAGCTCTTTGAAACGTTCGTAATCCGACGGCCACGCAATACACCTCAGGATCGCCGTCGCATCTTCGAGGTCGAAGTTGGCATATTTGTTCAGGCCGTTGGCGTTCGTCTTTTTGGCTGTGGCAATCCTGATGGAACCGACCATGCCGGCAATCGTTACCGGAACACCGTCTTCCATATCGGCGATGTCTTTGTTCTTTGTCTGGGCGTACCGTTCGATGCGTTTCGAATGTTGAGCCAGTGGGTGCGATGTCAGATAGAAGCCCAGACACTCTTTCTCGATGGCCAGTTTCTGCGTCTTCGGCCAATCAGAAACGTCCGGCAGATTGATCTGAACTTCCTCGCTGTTGTCGCCTGCGGCGGATTCATCGTCATCACCGCCAAACAGGTTCATTTGACCACTCGCCTTATCCCTGGCTAACGCCACGGCAGACTGGACA
>JBDONA010000719.1:0-3026 GCA_039831575.1 Fuerstiella sp.
ATCAGATCGTTGACGAAGACGATCCTGAGCAAAACGTTGCCCTCACCGGCATCTCGGCAGGCCCCGCGAACAAGCTGGCAGATGTCCGCATCATTCCACAACTGCACGACACCACTGTGGTGGCGATCGCGATTGGTGCCAACGTCATCGGCCAGACACTGACGGTCGACGGTACAATATTCACATACGTGGATGCTGCTGTCATGGGTTCGCTAGCCGCGAATCCGATTGCCGTGGACCTCACCCACGCAACACAGGTTGTGGCTGTGGCAACTGCCGCAGCCATCAACGCCCACAGTCAATTCGCACTTGGCACGGCCGTTGCCTTTGAAAACACGATCAACATCAGCAACACGGCGGATGCAGCAACCGCGTTGGTGGTTACGGGCAGCTCAACCGAGTCGTTTGCCATCGCAGGCTCGGCAAACATCATCAGTGCACCAGTTGTTGACTACGTGTCTCGTGCCGCCACCGGAGGGCTGCGATACACGCCGATCGGTGATGCCTTCGGTGTCGTCACCGTCACGGTAACAACTGAAGATGCCGGGCTGGACGGAATCTTTGACAACAACCCGTTAACGGTCGTCAATGAGTCCCTGGACAACAATTCCATTAGTGATACGTTTACAATTTCCGTCAAACCGATCAACGATGATCCAACGATGGACCAGATTGATGCTCAGACAACCAGCGAAGGTGATCTGGAGCAGAATGTTTTACTGACCGGCATTACTGCTGGTCCGATCAATGAGCTGGAGGATATTCGGATCTCCGCTCAACTGCTTGACACAATTTCAGTGGCCGTCGCCATTGGTGACAATGTGATCGGTATCGTCGGTGAAACACTGACACTGACGACGGCCGCCACAGTGGGCGACACAATCTTCACGTTTGTCGACGCGGATTCTGTCGCCAGTCCGACATCACAGGAAATTGCCGTCAAACGTACGGATAGCACGCTGGATGTGGCGAGCACTGCCGCAGCCGTGATTAACAACGAATTGGGTGCCGGCACGGTCGTAGCGTCCACAAATACGATTAATACGATCGACCCGCAAACGACCATCGTTGGCAGCTCCACAGAAGCGTTTGCAGTGATGCCCGCCAGCACGATCATCACGGCACCGGTTGTGGACTACAATTCCCGTGACGCCACAGCAACACTGCGATACACGCCCATTGGTGATCAGTTTGGTGTCGTTACCGTCACCGTGACGACAGAAGATGCCGGGGTGGATGGTTTGTTCGGCGCGACACCGTCTTCTGCTGAAGCTTTAGACAACCTGTCGATTACACGCACGTTCACCATCACTGTTAATCCGGTGAATGACGATCCGACAATGAATCCGATCTCGGACGAGGTCGTCAACGAGGATTCCGGAGAACAAAGCGTCAGTCTGACTGGTATTTCCGCGGGCCTGCCGATCAACGAGCTGGAAGATGTCCGATTGTCCTGGGCGTTGACCGATGCGACGATTGTGGCCATCGCCAGCGGAGAAAACGTCATTGGCGAAATGCTGAGCATCAATGGTCAGGTCTTCACGTTCGTGAATACAGCACTGGTCGCCACACCGACAGCCATTGAGATTCCTGTCAGTGCGACCGGCACAACGTTTGACGCTGCCGCCGCCACGGCCACGGTTGTGAATGCGTTCTTCGGCAGCATGCTGGCTCAGGCAACTCAGAATCACATTACGCTGGCAACGAACTCAACCAATGTTTCCGCTCCGGCTCCGGGATATGTACCCAATGGCAACGTCAACCGGTTTGCGATCAGCAACCAGAATGATCTGATCACCAATCCGGCCATCGATTATGTATCGCGGGACGCAACGGGCACTTTTCGTTACACCCCGGGAGATCACGAATTCGGCGGACCGATCACGGTCACAATCACAACCGAAGACGCGGGTATTGATGGCATTTTCGGTGCACTACTTTCTCCGGAAGCAGCAGACAATCTGTTCATTACGCAATCTTTCACCATCATGGTGAATCCCATCAACGATGACCCGACGATGGACGCGATTGCGGATCAGGTTGTCGATGAAGACGCTGGGGAACAAACGGTTGTACTGACGGGGATTTCTGCCGGCCCGGTCTTCAATCAGACAACACAGGCAGCTGAGCCGGGCAACGAACTGGAAGATCTCAGGATCACACACACCCTGTCGGACGCGACAATCGTCGCCATCGCGATTGGCCCGAATGTCGTCGGCGAGACGCTGACAGTCAACGGCACGGGTTTTGATTTTGTCGACACCAACCTCTTTCCTTTCCCGACACAGACGGAAATTGCTGTCGACACGGCAGATTCCACGTTCGACGTAGCTGCCGCTGCTGCGGCTAAGATCAATGCGTTATTGGGTGGCGGGACCGCTCAGGCCACTCAGAACTATATTACGCTGAATTACAATTCTACTCTCGTCACTGGTTCATCCACCGAAGCCTTTGCCATCAGTAATCAGAACGATTTGATTACGAATTCCATGATCGATGGCTACACGTCGCGGGACCGCACAGCAAACTTCAAATATACGCCTGGAACAAATCGGTTTGGCGGACCGATCACCGTCACCATCACCACCGAAGATGCCGGCCTGGACGGCATTTTCGATGACGACACGACAACAGGTGGCGTCGACGAGTCAGCGGACAATAACTCGATCGATCGGTCTTTCACCATCATGGTGAATCCGATTAACGATGATCCGACGATGAATGCCATTGGCAACCAGGTTGTCAATGAGGACGATCCAGAGCAGAGCGTCCCGCTGACAGGCATTACCGTCGGCCCTGATGCTCCAGGCCCTTTGAACGAACTGGAAGATTACCGCATCACAGCCGAGAGAACTGACACGACGATCGTCGCGATTGCCATCGGAGAACACGTGGTCGGCGAAACACTGGTCGTTGACGGAGTCACTTTCACCTACGTTGACGCCATGACCTTCCCGCTGACGCCGGAACAGATCGCCGTCAACGCCACAGACTCCACGTTTGACGTTGCTGCGAATTCGGCAACG
>JBDONA010000114.1:0-3021 GCA_039831575.1 Fuerstiella sp.
TATCGCCATGGACGCCACTTCCATTATTCGCCCGGTCATTACGACATCCATCGGACCGGTCATTACCACCGCGCCTACGGCCGCCACTAACGGGCCCGAGAGTCGACCACAGCGATGAGAAACGCCGCCGGTCTGTACCGGCGGCATCTTTGTTTCCCTGGGCCAAGTCATCACACCAAAACAGGTGATCACTTGTCGCCGGTCAATTTGAGTTCCGCAAAGTAGACCAGGCAACCCTCAGGTGCTTATCGCTTGTCAGAGCGAATAGGTCGCGAGTCAATATCCTGGCGAGTGATTCGAATGAATGTCCGATAAATAAACGGGCCAAAGGTCCGGCCAGTTGGTCATCCGATGACGGCAATTGGCCGGACCGCTGACCCTCGCGGTTGGTGGTTGGACATGACCCAGCCCGATGGGCTGGGCTAGGCTAGGTAAACGCAACGGGGCGTTGTCCCTTCGTTGCGAGGCCGTTACGGCCCGCAAATGCCTTGCACAAAAGGAGCAGTACACCTGCCGGCTGGTAATGCGACATTTGACTTGACAGTCAGGCATCTTGCCTGACAATGCCGGAATGCTTCACGCCAATTGACCAGCGAGACAACGTGGAGATGAGCATGGATTCGTTCTTGCAGCTCACAGGTTGGAATTCGAGATTTAAAACTCTTGCCAGCGGGAAACTTGTTCATCGCAGTACTTGGCGGTCCACCGCCACACTCTTGGTGTTATTTGCCGGGTGTTCGTATGGTCCAGTGACCGATCCGGCCGGCCGCAATTCAAAGGCACTATCCGGCGATGAGCGAAAAACTCCTGGCAATTCCGAACCAACTCGACCCGAGCCGACAAGATACTACAGAGGCTATGATCCTCAGACATCGGCAATCGCTGGCATCGATCCGGTGCCGGAGACCGCCTGGGGCGAAGCTGTCGATGGATTGCAAGCAGCGTTCATCAGTCCCGCGACGGTTCGCAGAGGCGAAGTTCTGACCGGCTACTTCGTCGTCAAGAACATCAGCAACAAAACGATCCGCGTCTCATTTCCGGTACACCCGTATCTCCGCGTCTACCCAGACGCCACGCCTTCGATCAGTCATGGCTTCGTTCACGAATGGGATTTTGTCCGTAAACTCGAATTGCGGCCGGGATACCAAGCGAAACTCGCGGTCGGTCCACTTCAGTTCCTAGACGATGGTGATCTGGGTCTTAACCGCTCCTTCAAAATCCAACCGGGGCTGCAAACGTGGTCGGTCGCTATCGTCAATCGGGGAGAATTCTGGGTTGCCGGACCGGATGGTCCAGGTGGCAAGAGCGCGAAGTTCATACTGCCCGCTGGCGAATGGAAAGGTCGCTTAACCGTACCGCCGTACCGCGTCGAACTGCTCGAGGAGAAAGTCCCTTTCCAAGTCACCGCTCCGCCGGAACTTAAACTGGCCGGCGACCAAAGCGTGGAACCTGTATTCGATGCGCCGCACGGCATCGATCTTTCCAGTGACGAGCGAATCGAGATTCGCGGCGGATTGTGGTTCTATTTGAACCGGGAACGAGACGAACACTGGCTCCACGATCACGGCCGGTTCACACGGACCGTGTATTGGGGTCCGATTTCTGGCGATCGCTTGGATGAATTGGGTCTGTTGGCGTTGTTAGAGCAGAACAGCAAAGATCTCCTGGAACGCACCGAACAAGTCTCCATCGCGCATCGCAGAGTTGAGGCACTCGTCTCGTCCTCGAAACCGCTCGCGCAACTAGGCTTACAACTCGTCTCCTTGTTAGACGAGCCCAAACACGAGAATCGCATCTCGTCCGACCGACTCATTCGAGCGATTCGCGATCGACGCGTACAGCTGCAAGAAATGAAGCTGACGAAGAATATGGAAGCGGCGATTAAGAAACTCACAATCGACGATCCGCCTCTGCCCGACGATTCGACGTTCAACGTCATTTCTGACAAAACGCTCCCCGACAACTTGCCGCGCGATGCATGGGGCCCGCAGAACGATGGACTTCGTGCCGCGGCTCTGATGCCCAATAAAATCGAACTTGGCGAGACCGTGATCGTACGGCTGTTTATCCGAAACGTCAGTTCAAATGAGATTCGACTGACGGTAAGCGATCGACCTGGCTACGACTATGCGACGGGGAACGATGCGAAGGGTGCCAAATTGAACATGACCCACGCATCGATCTATCCCGAACACTTTACCGGCGTCGTACGTCCTGAAGTCAACCCTGGCGAATCGGCACAATCACCACCTCTGACAACACTCACAAAGATCCTATTGAAGCCGGGTGCCGTTTTCGAACTGAAAACAAAAACTGCGTTGAAGCTGAACCGTGCGAGTGACAAGATCGATCTACAGTTCGCACTCGGCCCGGTACTGGGAGTTGACGAACCGGCCGTCACGACCATCTACGCCCAACCGACCGAAGCGATTCTGGTGTGGAACCTTCACACGGCGAACGGCGCCATCTACTCGCCAGACCTCGAACGAAGATTGTGGCCGGCGCGAGGTGGCTGGAGTGGCCTGCTCCGAACGGCGCCAGCCAAGGTGTCGTTGCGAGCGGGTCGGAGTAAGAAATTTCCAGAACCGCAACGTAAGCCCAGCGAGCTCTTCGAAAGATAAAACAGCTAGCGGAGGATGGAGCCGGGCGAGAAGCCGTGTCGCGAAACGACTTTTTGTTTTTGTGCCTTCGTGTGACAATTTTATCTGTCTCACACAAAGACACTAAGGCACAAAGAAGACGGGGATCGGGGCGTCCGTGGCAAGTCATCGCACTCCAAAGGGGGATGGAGACCGAGAAAGTGATTGCCCATAATGTTGTCACCGATTCTCTCACTGTGATACTCCAGAAGGCCATCATGCAAACTCGCCTGACACTGTTGTTCCTTGTCTCCGTACTGTGCGTTCGCAGCCTGTCTGCCGACGATCGTCCGAACATCGTCTTCTTCTTCGTCGACGACCAGACGACCAGCACGCTCGCCTGCTACGGAAATCCAATTGTCAAAACGCCGAACATCGACTC
>JBDONA010000396.1:0-13497 GCA_039831575.1 Fuerstiella sp.
AAAGATTTGTGTTTTTGCTCAAGTTCGCGTACCGGTCATGACGATCAGGGTAGAAAGGTAACCTTCACACATGAAATCCGCGACGGGCCAATATGCATGCCTGTTCAGGGATGAGGATCTTAGATTCATGAAACGTTCGACCCTGCTGTCCATCGTTACACTTGTCATTGCGTTCTCGACGGCGAACACAGCCCGCGCCTGCTGTCTTCCTTACATCCTGAATCCCCTCGCATGGTTTGGCTGCTACGGCTGCGGCCAGGGATACGGACATGGCGGGTATGGACATGGCGGGTATGGACATGGCGGATACGGATATGGCGGGTATCAGCCGTCATACGGAGGTGGTTACGCTCCTCAGGCGCCAATCATGAGCTATCCCGCTGCGACCCCCGGTTGCAACTGTACCAGCGCAGTTCCTCAGCAGCCGGCACTGACTGCAGTTCGGGTTCCCGTCACCACATATCGAGCCGTGACTCAGTATGTGCCACAGACCACGTATCGAACTCAATACCGGCAGGTAGCACCGTTGGGTTATCAGAACCCGCCTGTGGCGTATGCACCGACGTATGGTGGTGCAGTCAGTTATCCTGCCACCAGCTATTACAACGCCAACCCAGCTCCGGCGGCGACCGCGTACAACCAGCCACCAGCAGCGGTCAACCACGCCCCCACGGTCTATGGCAGTCCCACAATTTACCACCCAACGCCGAATGTGGCCACGCCCCTTCCTGCCGGTGACATCGCCGGAGACCATGAGTATCCGACACAAGGCATGGTGGCACCGATCATCCCGAATGCTGGCTACGGTGCCGCACCGATTCGCCGAGTCTCCTACGGAGTGACTCCACGATCGCCACAACGATATTCCAACGTCGTGCGTTAAGCCAAACAAGTTGAAATGTTAACACCAGAGACCCGGTCTTTTGAAAAGACCGGGTCTCTTTCATTTCCATTAACTGATCAACGTCGGCACGGGTGGAGGCTTTACTGCGTGTTGCGACCACCCGGTTCGACCGGCTCCAACATCGTTGGTCTTTTCATACAGATCAAGGACTCGACCTTCGGGCCAGTCGGCCCCTTCGCCAACTCAGCGACGCGGTCCGACGATTTCCTGCTCTGACAGGTGCTGCGATTTGCCATGCCGCTCGGGTGTGATTCTGATTCTCTGCATCAAAAAAGGCCGATCCGCAGTGCGTTGGTCTCTCGTGAATTCGGGACACTTCGAGTACAGTCGCGGGTGAGGACGCGGGATTCCGGATTTCAAGTCCCTGATTTGCGCGTGCATTCCTGCGCCTGATATCTTCGCGTCGCATTAATTTCCTTGCGCACATCGACATCACGTCTGATGAGAGTGACCCACACTTTCTGACCGTTTGCCTGAGTGCTGTCGCAGGCTCGTTGCACTATCGTCCGTCTTTCGACACAAACAATATCGCAAGAACTTGAGGTTTGAAATGAGCCAGGAAAGCCAATGGATCCGCACAACCACGACGGAAACCTTTAAGAAAGACGTCGTTGAGCAATCCATGAGTTGCCCGGTCGTGGTCGACTTTTGGGCAGAATGGTGCGGCCCCTGTCAGCAGTTGATGCCGCTGCTGGAAAAACTGACCACCGAGTTCGATGGTCGTTTCATTCTGGTCAAGATTAATGTTGACGAGTTACCCGATATCGCGGGCGCCTTCGGAGTTCAGTCGATTCCATTTGTCATGGCGATGATCGATGGGCAGCCGGTAAGTCAGCTGCCGGGCGTTATGCCGGAACCTCAACTGCGTGAGTGGCTGGAGTCCTTTCTTCCGTCTGCCGCGGTTGAGGTCTACAACGCAGGATTGGCCCAGGAAGGTGACGAAGAACTGGACTCTGCCGAGGCCAGTTTTCGGTCAGCCGTGGAACTCGACGGCGACGCACCGCAGTTCAGAATTGCTCATGCCCGAGTCCTGCTGAATCTTGATCGTGAGCAGGAATGCACGGAGATCATTGAGCAGCTTGAAAAGAGGGGGTTTCTTGAACCGGAAGCCGAGGCCTTGAAGGATCAATTGGCTCTGCGAGCGAATGTGGAAGATTCGGGCGGAACAGCGGCCGCACGCCAGGCGATGGAATCTGACCCGGACAACATGGAAGCGCAGATCCGTCTGGCCGAAGCATTGTGCGTCGACAAGCGGTTTGATGAAGCGTGCGACATGCTGCTGACGGTGATCGCGAACGACCGGACGGAAGTTCGCGACAAGGCCAAAGAAGCGATGGTGGCCGTACTTGCAGCCATGGGGCCCAAATCGCAGCACGCCTCCGACTACCGCCGTCGCCTGGCCACAGCTTTCTATTGATTCGCCGTCGACCAGACGTGGCGAGTATCGTTTAGAAGTCGACCGGCCTTCCGTCCGCCATGGCGGCCAGGCGGCGCATGGTTTCCGGGTCGATGTCTTCGGAGATGAAGCGGACGGATCCATCGGCCATCAGCACGTTACAGCCATCGGGGGTCGGACTGCCAATACCGTCCAGTCCATTGATATACGGTTCCTGTGTCAGAGACTTCAGCGTCCGACCGCCCGCGGCCCACGGGATGTCGGCGTCATTGGTTTCGGTCATCATGATTGTGTTTGACGTACCGTCCAGAACATCCCGAAACCTTGTCTTTCGATCGTAGCCGAAAATCCCGGCTCGTTCGTGACGAGCGGGAAGTTCCGGAGCGTCTTCGCCGATGCCGGCCATGCCGACGTAGTGTGTGGCATGCGGCAGCTCAGTCGGCAGATTGGGATTATGGAGCGTCTGGATGACAACAGAGGTCAGTCCTCTTAACTGTTCGTCGTCCCAGGCTGCCTTATCTGAAGGCCGCATGCGGTTGTAAAGTGGGGCCTGGTCCAGGAAGGGCAGGATGCTGTAGAAAAGGCTCAAACGCTGGTCTGGCTTCAGGTTTGTGTCGGGCTGGGTCCCGATCGGTAAATGACCGTAGACGTCGTGATAGTTGTGCATTGCCAGGCCCAGTTGTTTCATGTTGTTTTTGGACGAAGCCCGCCGAGCGGCCATGCGCGCCTGCTGCACTGCGGGCAGCAGCAACGCAACCAGAATCGGCACGGCCGCACCACTTTGCACAGAAGGCATGGGCAACATCGCAAGTGACTGGCGAGTGTGGTACTCGACACCTGCGTCGCCAGGAACACTCACACTGACATTCGGAAACAGCGGAGCGACAACAATTTCCAATGGTGGAAGGTCAGCGGCTTTGACGGCTCCGGGTCCGTTCGCACGCGGCATCATCGTGTGCAGTGAACTATTGAAGATCGGAACAAAACCGTAGAGCGATGAAATCGCGCTTCGGGGATCGTCAATCGAAATCGCGGAAAACGAATGCGGCAGGTCCGCCAGGGCTTCCCGATGTTCCGGTGTCGGTGCCCATTTGGGCAACTTGCCGTCCTGACGCATAAAGAAGGTCTTTACGGATTGCGGGAACAGCGAAACAATCATCCATTCGTCATCCACTGCCACGGTTGGAGTAAACACACCCGCGGGCACGGTAATCAGTTGACGTCCGTCGACGTGGGCCCGTTGAACGTTCACGGGCACGGGCAGGCCGGCCTGCTGCACGAGCTGTTCCCCCTGCGAAATCAGGACGTCGACCGACGTCCGCAGTCTGTCGGCGTCTTTCACGGAGAAGGCGAGTCCAAAGCCGATCCCAAACGGACCACCTGACGGATCGCCGTAGAAGCAATGAACATCACCCAGCGCGGCGAACACGTCATCGCGGAGATCGAGTCCGATGAACTGCGGCAGCATCCGGAGGCCATCCTCGAACTCCTGCCCCATCTCGGGCGGCAGCAGAGCCAGCGTGTTGCGTGTGCATTCCAGAACTGTGTCCCAGGCTTCGGCGGCATCCAGTGAGAAGGCGGCAAAGACACTGGCGTTCTTCGGCAATGCCGGCAGGTCGTCAAGTGTGAAGAGCGGCTGATCCAGCAAGGCCAGTATGCCCCTGCGAGGTAATGGTGCTTCGACAAACGTTGTTGCGATGGCCGCTTTGCCGCGATATCCAAACTGTCCTCCAATCGCTCCCAGATTGTCCAGCCCCAGCGCTGCGGCGAAACTGTTGATGGTCGGAGGCTGAGCGACGTCCGGCACGGGAAGCGGCATCTGACCAAATCGATTTCGCAGCGCCCCAAAGTCAAACCAACCGGCAGCAGCGACCTCAAAGTCCGCGTTTCGGCCGCGATACTTCTGATAATGAGCACTGGTTGTGACATTCGGTGACCGTCCGTCGGCGACCCCAATGACCTGCTCGGCGGCCGATGGTCCCACGGCCACAACAAGATGCTGTGCTTCGCTCCACCACGCCATTTCAAATCCGGGAGAACCGGGAATCAGCAATGACGACACGTCTCGCCCGGCCACAGTTCCTGCCTGAACCTCATCACGTATTCCCGCCAGTTGCAACAGAGGAATTATCAGTTCGTTGCTGCCCGCCGCGTCATGCAGAACAATCGTTGCCAACGGTGTGGGTGGTCCATCGATCGGACCGTCGCTGATCGAAAATGAGAACCCTGCTTCATACAACCTGGTGAAATACTCGATAGCCTCCGAACTCTGCTGCAGGTCTGCTTCACTGGGACCTGGCCCCAACTCGGACATCATTGATTTTGAGCTCAACGCCTGTTTCAGCATTTTAGCGGCATAATCAAACAGCCCGCTTTCCACGAGTGCCTTGTATTGAGCTGTCTCTTTAATGGCGGCCGCGTGTATTTCGCTGCCATCCCACACGCCGTAAACGACAGACCGTTCAGGATGAAGTGTGGCCGGGTCAACTTTCTGAACTGTGGCTGCGGAATAAGCCCATACCGTGACTGTGATCGCTCCGACTAATCCGCCGCACAGGAACACACTGCATTGAATTCGAAACATCAATCTTTCTCCTTGCTATGAACCGTGTGGACTGGTCGCCAGCGTGCCACGATGCACACTTCGCTGTGCACGGCAGGAATATCGAATCACTCCCAGTTACTTTTCTGAAGTCTTCTTCGGCACCAGCGGTCGATGCCGTTCGATCTGAGCCTTAAAGTCACCCAGACTGTGCCAGTACATGGGCTTGTTCAGATCAACTTCTGTCATCGCGACTGACCCCCATGTCTTGGCCTGTGACAGGACCTTGCCATCATGGCCATAGATCCCCGTGATCATCCAGTCGCGGGAAGCATCGGTATACGTGCTGCTGACAACGTAGACGTGGTTCTCACAGGCGCGGGCCGCTCCCAACATGGGGTTGCAGCCCCAGACGGGCCAGGCAATGACTTCCGCGCCGTTCTTTGTCAGCTCGCGGGCAACTTCGGGAAAGAATCCGTCGTAGCAGATCATCATGCCGACTTTGCCAAAGCGAGTTTGAAAGACGGGGTACTCGTTGCCCGGAGTAATTCCGCCTTCGATTTCACCGCGAGGCAATGTGGTTTTCCGATATTTGCCAATGATGCTGCCGTCCGGTCCCAGCAACACTGACACGTTGTAGATCAGGTGTTTGTCTCGTTCCAACAGGCCAGCCACGATGTGAGTGTCGTACTGCTTTGCCAGTTCACCGAAATAATCAGTGGAAGGCCCCGGCACATTTTCCGCACACTCAGCATACGTCAGTCCCGTTCCATAAACCGTTAATGTTTCCGGCAGGACGATCAGATCGGCCCCCTGCGTTGCGGCGTCCGCGATCAACGACGCAAATTGAGTTCGCTTGTCGGCGGGGGTCTTCCCGTCGCGTGGTTGCAGATGAATCGTCGCCAGCTTCACCAGGCGTGGATCCGGCGCGGCGACTGGTTCCAGGCGGACGTCCTTCCACACGACCTGTGACTTTGGCGGCCCCCAGCGAAAATGCAGTTCAATTCTCAGCTGCTGTGCCGTGACCGGAGCGCGATAGATCTGCGAGACGGTCGTCCAGCCATCGCTGGTGCTGACGTCCGGCGGAAACTCCGGTTCTGCTCGCGGATTTTCTCCGGGACGATACGATGAATACGTGGGTTCATCGCGGATCACCGGTCCGCCTCGTGCATTCTCCCAGATCAGTCGCACAATCGCAGCGCGGCGGATCTCAGCATCGCTCATGCCTGTCGTCCGTCGCTTCACGGAAAACCGAAAGTGCTGACGCCCGTCGACGGGCAACGTCGTCGTCCACCATCCGTTGAGACCTTCACGCTCGTCCGCCTTGATGACCAGCCGCGTACCTTTTTCCGTGAATTCTGCCTGCTGGCTGAACACCGGCCGGATTTCGTCTCGCGGTGCTTCTGCCGACCAATTGAGGTCGCCTGCGAACACGTTGGTGGCAGCACACAGAGACACAAACAACGCACAGACGGGCATCAATCTTACGATCATGTCGCACCTCGCTTAACAACCGGATCAGAGACGGTACGGTAACCGTCATAATGGTCTGTTGTGACGACGTTGTTCCGATCAGTCACGCGTGCTCAGGCTACACTGTTGGCCATCAGGAGGCAATGCACTGAGAGCGATCTACACGTGGTCAGCCAGCAGCCACCGCCTGTTCGAGTCCCGCAAGAACGTCGTCGTAGGCAAACGCCACGTTCAGGTCAGCTCGATTTCGACTGACGACTCGTTTATTGCCACCACGTTGCCGTGCGGAACCCGTACCAACATCGAACACAGGAGCTGGCGCAGAAACGAGTTCGGCAAGTCGGGCATAATACTGCCGGCGAGTGACAGTCCCGGAATTGACGACATTAAGGACCGGCGGCACAGCAGCGGCAGACGACACAAGGTCAACCATGCGGACAGCGTCGTGCACGTGAATCAGATTCAGCCACTGATCAGGCTCGACGGGCAGCGGCTTCTGAGTCTGCAAATCGGAGACTCGGCGGAGTAATCGTCCCGGACCATAAATTCCTGCCATTCGCAGGATCACGACCTGCGTTTCCGGGAACAACTGCCCGCAATGTTGCCGCAGCTGCTGCTCGGCTGCAACACAGCATTGACCACCTTCCGTTTTCGGATCGGTCGGGTTGCTTTCGTCAACGGTTTGGCCATCGTCCTGACCATAGACGCTGGTACTGGAGACGTACAGGAAACGCCGAGGTGCAGACGGGAGACGGTTCAGCAGACGTTCCAATCCACGCAGCCAGATGTCCTCACGAGCCACACCGACCGTGCGATCGAAGCCAACTGCCCACAAGACAACGTCAGCCGGCGGCAGCGACTGCTGATCGGCATCAGATGACACGTCCGTAATAAGCGGCGTCAGCCCTCTCTTTCGGAATTCGTCCGCCCGCCCAGGAGAGCGGGTGAGTGCCACAACGTTGCGGCCGCTGCTAAGCCATTGTTCCGCGACACGTAGTCCCAGATATCCGCAGCCGGCGATCAGTCGAATCTTCGCTTGATTTGCCACGTCTGTTCCCTGGACCTTCGCGCCGTCATTTGTTGATGCGAAGAATCGTTTGCCGCTGCATGAAGACAATGATCTGCTGGCTGTTGTCGTGATCGGGAATGACCGAAACGATTTTCCAGCCCCGTCGGCCAAAGTCACCGAGACTGCTGCCCAAAAACAGTCCCTTTTTGGGATCTTTCTCCATGTAGACCGTGCGGTACTCCATCTGCGGAGGAATCATGGCGTCAAACAGCAGGCGCGTGAACAATTCGGCCGACCAGATTGTCAGAATCAAAAGAAACAGCTGTTTGTAACTCATGCTCCGCTGCTCCTGCATTTTAGACTCTTTCGGTATAACTTTTCGCCACTTTGCGCGCATCGTTTCGGAGCGACAACGGAGCGTTTCCGAGCGTCAGCTCGTATTTGGTTGCGGCCATGCCGCATTAAGGCCCTTGTCCGAGACGCGGTCTGTCTGGCGTATGCGTTCGTTTTAGGTGAAACCGCTCGCCGTGAGAATACGACTCCACCACTTCCGCCCACTTCATCCGGTGCGTTGCTGCCAGGACTGCACCCCAGCGTTTTTGCAGGCTACCGTTCTTTTCCAAGTTACCAGCAAGTCGGAATTTGCATCACCTCTTCAGTTCAATAGACTGCCCGACCAACTTCGTTGGATGATGCCGACCGACTTCGTCGGATGATGCCGCTCAAGGTGGCAAGACAAGGGTCGTCAGAATTGCGGACCGGGGGACCGACTTCGTCGGATGATGCCGCACAAGGTGGCAAGACACGGACTGACCGGATTGCGGACGATGGAACCAATGCAGGTGAAGACGTTCAGTATTACTGAGGCTCTGCCGAACGAAATGACAGAATAGAGATTTTTTCGCCTCCCTCTATTGGGCGGCTCTACAGAATTCCACACTGAAAACCCACGATGCCCCGTTACGACGCTAAACGTATTGAAGCCCGCTGGCAACAATTCTGGGACGAGAACGCCACTTTCAAGACGGCGGAACCCTCGGACAACGCAGACAAAATGTACGTGCTGGATATGTTTCCGTATCCGTCCGGCAGCGGCCTGCACGTGGGCCACCCGGAAGGCTATACGGCCACAGACATCGTTTGCCGTTACGCTCGCATGAATGGCAAGAACGTGTTGCACCCAATGGGATGGGACTCGTTCGGACTGCCGGCGGAAGAACATGCCGTCAAGACGGGAACTCACCCCCGCGAAACCACGCAAAGGAATATCGAAACGTTTCGTCGTCAGCTAAAGATGCTGGGCTTCAGTTACGACTGGTCTCGAGAACTGGCCACGACGGACCCCGAGTATTACCGCTGGACACAGTGGATTTTTCTGCAACTGTTCGACACATGGTACGACATCGAACACGAATGGACGGGCCAGGACGGAAAGACTCGCACCGGCAAGGGCCGACCGATTTCAGAACTGCCAATTCCCGACGACGTCACCGACGCTGGTGACGAAGCAGTCAGACGTTATCAGGACAAGCATCGTCTGGCCTACATATCGGACGCCCCCGTAAATTGGTGCCCGGCGTTGGGAACTGTGCTGGCGAACGAAGAAATCATCGACGGCAAAAGCGAACGCGGCAGCCACCCGGTGGAACGAGTCGCTCTGAAGCAGTGGATGCTGCGAATCACGGCGTACGCGGACCGGCTGGCATATGAGCTGGACGACCTGGACTGGCCCGAATCGATCAAGTTGCTGCAACGCAACTGGATCGGTCGCAGTACCGGTGCGGAAGTTGATTTCCACATCGGCGACGAGAGTACCATTGACTCAGCCAGTGCTGGATTTGAAAACTGGAAAACAACTCGGTCGGAAGGCGGCTGGCCCGCGGAACCCGGCGATGACGTACTGCGAGTCTACACGACTCGACCGGACACACTGTTCGGCGCCACGTACATGGTGATCGCTCCGGAGCATCCGTTTGTCGACCGACTGACAACTGATGAACACAAGGCTCAGGTGGTTGACTATCGTCGCACAGCGTCACTGAAGAGCGACCTGGATCGCACCGAACTGGCCAAGGAAAAGTCCGGCGTGTTTACGGGTTCGTACGCGATCAACCCGGTCAACGGCGAACAGATTCCGATCTGGGTCGCCGACTACGTTTTGATCAGCTACGGCACCGGTGCCATCATGGCCGTTCCGGCGCACGATCTGCGTGACTTTGAATTTGCGGTTAAGTTTGAGATCCCCGTTCTCCAGGTCGTTGACCCGCCCGCCGGTTGGGAACCATCGAAAGACGAAGCGGCTCTCACCACACAGATTAACGGAACGGAAATGACACCGTTTTCCGCCAAAGGGACCGCCCTCAATTCCGGCGACTACAACGGAACGCCAACAGACGAATTCAAATCTCAGATTACAGATTCACTGAATGAATCTGGCCTGGGCAAAGCGGCCGTGAACTACAAACTGCGCGACTGGCTGTTCAGTCGTCAGCGTTACTGGGGCGAACCGTTTCCAATCTGGCACGAATTGGACGCGGACGGCAACCCGACCGGTCTGATGCGAGCGGAAACGGCCGAATCGCTGCCCGTGCCGCATCCGCACATGGAGGACTTCAAACCCACCGGCACTCCACAGCCCATGCTGTCCAAAGCCACGGACGACTGGCTGTTTAAGACAGACACCGACGGAACAAAACTGAAACGAGAAACCAACAGCATGCCACAGTGGGCCGGCAGCTGCTGGTACTTCCTGCGGTTCTGTGACAACAAAAACGGCGACGCCTTCATCGACCCGGCATTGGAAAAGTACTGGATGCCTGTCGACCTGTACATTGGCGGGGCCGAACATGCCGTGCTGCATCTGCTGTACTCACGATTCTGGCACAAGGTGCTGTTCGACCGTGGTCACGTCAGCATGGTGGAACCGTTTCAGAAGCTGGTGAACCAGGGAATGATCCTGGGCCAAAACGGCGAGAAGATGTCTAAATCGCGGGGCAACGTCATCAACCCCGACGACGTTGTAGGTGATTACGGTGCGGACTCGCTGCGGCTGTACGAGATGTTTATGGGACCACTGGAACAGGTAAAACCGTGGAGCATGCAGGGTGTCGAAGGCGTCTTTCGATTTCTGGGTCGCGTGTGGCGCATGATCATCGACGACCGCGCCGAAGAAGTGGTGCTGAACAAGAACGTGACAGACGCCGAACCCTGTGACGACCAGCTGCGGATACTGCACAAGACCATCAAGGCCGTAACAGCAGATATCGACAAACTCAGCTGCAACACCGCCATCAGCCGCATGATGGAATTCACCAATTTCATGTCTCACGAAGACAACCGGCCGAAGTCGGTGCTGCAACCGTTCGTATTGCTGCTCAGCCCGTTTGCACCGCACATCGCAGAAGAACTGTGGAACGTTCTGGGCAATGAATCGACTCTGGCGTACGAACCGTGGCCTACGTACGACGAGGCGCTATTGGTGGAAGACACCGTCGAAATCCCCATTCAGTTCAACGGCAAGCTGAAAGCTAAGATTCAGGTGCCAAATGGCCTGGACAAGGACAGCCTGCAGGCCGCTGCCGCAGCCGACGCGGCCGTGCAGAAGCAGTTGCAGGACAAAACCGTGGTGAAGGTGATCGCCGTACCTGGCAGAATGGTCAACTTCGTCGTGCGGTAACAGGACCACGTAGGCCGGCAACAAGGAGCCACAGCGACGCAGTTTCGGCAGCCTGAAACAGGGATCGCAGTTGCCGGAACAGCGCTTCGCTCGGTCACGGCCTACAACTACGCTCCGTCAGATGATTCCGGAACGTCGGGTAAACTCTTCGAGGAGGGCGAATCCGGGGCGGTCTCCGTGTTCACGCCGTTTGACGAACCTGGCATGGTATCCGGATTCTACTGCAGCTGGCTTCGTACCGATTCGATCTCCGTTTTCAGACTCAGGATATCAGCATGGTGCGGTCCTGATTTCCGTTCCATGGGACGCAACTGTTCGTTGAGTTTACGCAGCTGTTGATTGATTCCATCGACTCTGATCAATTCCGCGGTGACATCATCCGGCAGCCCAATTGAATTCCAGTCGATGTCCATCTGGTCGATCTTCCATTGGTTGTCAATCCGGACCATTCTGACGAATGACTCATCACCAGTGCGATGTTTCAATTCCGCCGAGGCGACTCTCCCCGACCGCAGGATTTTGCTGACTAACACGTTGTGCAATGGGAAGTCGATCGAGTCCAGAGCGGAGAACATACTGAACGATTCGAACAGAAAAAACATTCTGTCGTAGATCTCCAGCGACTCCAGCTGGTCCAGGATTTCCTCCTGTCGTGTGGTGTCAGGTTCCTTGCCGTAGTCATGAACCAGCTGATGTCGTCTTGTACTGCCGCCCTCACTGCTTCTCCGCTCTGGATGATCGTGATAGGCCGGAGGCATCGCCAGAGAAACCTTGTGTAAGATAAGTGCCTCAAGCTCACTTGGGTTTCTGCGGTCACCCAACGTCTCGTCCGTCAGCGCAGCGATCTGCATTCGAGCGTTTGATTCAGCCGCCCACCTGATCGCACACCGCGTCGTCAAACAGTGCATCAGTGCGTCCCACTTTTCCATTTGGAATGCCGCGTTTGCGTTTGCAAGGGTAATGAGTGGATCAGGCTCGTGGTCGAAACGAACCAGTGCCGGTGGAATGACCGGAGCACTCGGAAAACATGTCGTTCGCTTGTCGTTGCCGATGCAGCACTGAAACCACCTGCCCTTGCGAATGATTCGCACCGTTCGCAGTATCTGGTTGTGGATACCTTCTGTCGCTGCAGGCTGTGCCCAGCCCAGCAGCCCCGGCGCGGACGCGGACGAAGAAAATCCGCCCATGCCACCTATACCGCCAAAACCCATCATCCCACCTTCGTAGTCTGCACCATCGTCTTCCCCGAATGATTCTTCAATCTGTGCTCCGCCTGCCACTGGCACGGGCGTTCGCTGAGGGTCCATCAGCTCAGCAACCGCCACATCATCACGAAAGGGAAGGCTGACGTATGCTTGACGTGTTGTTTCGTCTCGGTCCGGAAAGACGATGCGCATGATGCCTCCGGGCAAAAGTGTATAACGCGTGGAGACCAGCGTCAGTACAACACCCGCCAGCACGTACAGCAGCGGTCGCACCACTGTCCAGCGTTTTCCGCGACTTGCGGCGGACACCGCCGGATTACGAATTGCGTCCATGTCTGTGCGAACCTGACTGGCGTGCTGATAGCGTCGGTCAGGTTCCTTCTCCAGTGTCCTTAGAACAACTTCGTCCAGCCGGGCATCAAGATCGGCCTTCTGTGAAGGTGGTTGAAAACGCCCCAGCGGAAGTTCTCCGGTCAGTAGTTCGTAGAACACCACACCCAGGGAATAGATGTCGGCTCGATGGTCGATCACCGGCTGGCCCTCGATTTGTTCCGGCGCCATGTAAGCCGGAGTTCCCATCAACTGGTGAGTCTTCGTCAGCGTCGGCAGATCGGCCGGCTTGCCCAGCAATTTGGCCAGTCCGAAGTCGGCGATTTTGACTCGACCGCGGCGGTCGATCAGAATGTTCTCCGGCTTGATGTCGCGATGCACAACGCCTTCGTCGTGAGCAAACTGCAGTGCGTCACAAAGTTGTCCCACGACTGCCAGGGCTTCCTGCGTTGACAGCCGTTTGATGGGGTCGGCCAGCGATGCTTGTGCGAGATCTTGTTCGGCAGATTGCACTCGCTGCGGACAACGGCGTCAGTCATCACGACATTCATGAAGACAGCGATATCAATCTGTCGCCACGTGTCGTTGCGGAAGTGAGATCAAAGGCAGACGAAGGCCGCGTGCTGCTGCTTGATGGTTTTGTGATCACCGCAGCGGACACACCTGAGAATCAGGAGGCGTATCCTCAGAATCCGGTTCAGGCAGAAGGCGTTGGGTTCCCCATCCTTCGCTGCGTCACACTGACGTCGTTGTACACCGGCATGTTGTTCGATCCTGCCTGTGGTCCGTACAGCGGCAAAGAAACGGGCGAAACAGCGCTCATGCGAGAACTTCCCGACGTGCTGCAACCCGGCGATACACTCGTCGCCGATTCTTATCACTGCACGTACTGGCTGGTTGCCGCCTGCCGGATGAGGAACGTCAACATCGTGATGAAGAATCATCACAAGCGCGAAGACGAG